>JAEZDS010000229.1 GCA_023433205.1 Bacteroidota bacterium | reverse complement strand
AGCTGCACCTGCCTGGTCAGTTGTTGAAAGAGGCTATCAGGAACGGCAACGCTGTGCGCGATCTTTATTTACTGAAAAAAGACGGCAGCACTTTCTGGGCTAATCTTCTTGTTACCTGTCTGCGCGATGCCGGGGGGCAGATGAGCGGTTTTTCAATGATCACCCGCGACCTCACCGAAAGCAGACAAAAAGATGAAGAGATAAGTTTGTACACCCGGCAGCTAGAACAGAAAAACCTTGAACTTGAAAAGATCAACAAGGAGCTTTCATCTTTTACATACATTGCCAGTCACGACCTGCAGGAGCCGCTCCGAAAGATCAGAACACTTACGAGTCGTCTTCTGCAGACCGATTTTGATAATCTTTCAGAGGGTGGCAAAGATTATTTCAGACGCATGGAGTCCTCGGCCAGCCGCATGCAACTGCTTATCCGTGATATTATTGATTACACCAGTCTCTCAACCGGCGATAACATCTGCGAGACCTGCAACCTGCATGAACTTTTAAAAGAGGTAATTGCAAAATTCTCTGAACAGCTGCAGGTACGGGGAGGAAAGATCGAAGTAAAGGAACTTTGCGCGGTAGATGTAATCCCTCATCAGTTCAGCCGGCTGATGTATAACCTTATCAGCAACTCACTGAAATTTGCCAGTGAAAAGCGCGCTCCTTACATAAGCATTCAAAGTTATATGGCTGAGGGACCTGTGCCCGGTGTTAAAAACGCTTCTCCACGGCATTGTGTGCTTGAAGTGAAAGATAACGGCATTGGTTTCGAACCTCATTTTAACCGGCAGATCTTTGAGGTGTTTCAGCGGCTTCACAGCCAGGAGCTGTATCCCGGCACAGGCATAGGACTGGCCATCTGCAAAAAAATAGTAGAGAACCACCACGGCACCATTGAAGCAATTGGCGAACTGGGGAAAGGAACGGTAATCAGAGTTTGTCTTCCTCCCGTTAAACCCGAAAAAAAAGCCTAGTGTCCCCAAATGCCACAGCTGTTGCGATAGATCCAGAAAGTACCTTACTGACACCTGAAATCATAAAGGACATATTCGGCATTTACGATTTTTATAACATCGTGTCTTTTGTCGCTCATTCTTACAATCCCGCCAGCGGCGGGTTGTATGAATGAGCACTTAGTGTCACAAGCCTTTTTTAATCATCATAAATAGTGTCTTTGAGACTCTGTGGTTAACAGAATCCCGCTGCCAATTATCCAAAGATGGCTGCCGGCTCAGGATACCGCACTAAAATGGAAAAGTCAGGAAAAAACAGTAAAGAACCACCACGGCACCATTTGAAGCAATTGGCGAACTGGGGAAAGGAACGGTCATCAGGGTTTGTCTGCCTCCCGTTAAACCCGAAAAAAAAGCCTGGTATCCCCAAATGCCACAGCTGTTGCGATAGATCCAGAAAGTACCTGTCAGAAAAGGTTTATTCTTTGTGCCGGGCCGCCCAGGTCTTAAACTCAATGTCTCTGGCCTTTTTAGCCGTTCTTTTCAGCTCTCTTTTTAATTCCTTATCAAGCCGTCGCCATTCTTTGGTAAATGCCCTGAAGAGTTCCTCGCCCTTTTTCTGAGAAATTGTTTCAAAGGTTTCTTTCTCCTCTTCGCTCTGTTCTGTTTTCAGACTCATCTGCTTCCTTAGCGCCAGCATCTTTATTTTGTGTTCAAACAAAGCGGCAGTATCAGCCAGCCGGGCGCCCGCTGCACGGGTCCGCTCCTCCTCCGATTGTGTGGCCAGCTGCGCCAGCGCCTGTCTCCCTGCATTGATGCGTGCCAGCGAACGAAGCAGCTGCATGTCGGCATTGGCCATCATACTTTCAACCTGCTGCCCTTCAAGATGTCTTAATAAATTGCCCCTGTCATCAAACCAGGAGGTGTCGGCCTTAACGATCCCGTAAAAGTTGCTTGGTTTTTCTGCAATGTCGTGCCGCCACACAACATACTGCGCGGTTGGATCATCATTTATGTAGTATTTGTCGATCAGTTTGGGATAATTACCGCTCTCCATTCTTTTGCGGCTTTCGAGCCGTTGTCCCGAGTTACTGTAAAGTATCATCCTCGGCAGCTGAGTGCTGTCATCCTTAAAGCTGGCCACAAAACCCTCTTCCCCCTCATTTATCCAGCTGGCATTGGCCCGGGGAAAGTCTTGTCTGAACCTGTCAAGCACTATGGAAGGGACTTTCACCGGCGGACTAAGTCGCACTCCCGTGGGAACACCCGTATTTTGTGCCGAAAAAGTAAAACCACAGCACGCCAGTAATAAAAAAATGATCTTCTTCATGCCCAATGCCATAAAAAAAACATGCCTGTGCGCAGGAATACATTTTGAATACCCTAGTATAAACGATCCACATGAGACCAATTTGGACAGGAGCTATAGGTTTTGGCCTGGTAAACATCCCGGTTAAACTTTACAGTGCCACCGAGTCGGGCAGACTCGATCTTGATATGCTCGATAAAAAAGACCACTCAAACATCAATTTTAAGAGGGTGAATGCCAGCACAGGCAAGGAAGTGGCCTGGCAGAACATTATCAAAGGTTACAAAATGCCCAACGACGAATACGTGGTGCTTGAGAACAAGGACTTTGAGAGAGCAAGTGCAAAAAAAACAAAGACCATTGAGATAACCGATTTTGTAAAAGAGGAAGAGATTGACAGTCTTTATTATGAAACACCTTATTATCTGGAACCCGATAAATCAGGCACGCGTGCCTACGCTTTATTAAGGGAGGCGCTTGAAAAAACAAAAAAAGTGGGCATAGCCTCTTTTGTGATGCGCAGTAAGGAAGCGCTGGCAGTGCTTAAGACAAGCAAGAATGTAATAGTGCTGAACCGCATCAGGTTTCAGGAAGAGATCCGGGATCCGGCTGACCTTAATTTGCCCGCCAGGTCAGCTATCAAAGCCAACGAACTGAAAATGGCAGTGAGTCTCATTGATCAGCTTACACACAAGTTCGACATAAAAGCCTACAAGGATACTTATACCGCTGAATTGATGAAGGTGATAAAAGCCAAAGCAAAAGGCAAAAAAGTAAAGGAACCTAAACTGAAAGTAGTTCATACAAAAAGTGAAGATCTTATGGAGCAGCTTAAGGCAAGCCTTGGAAGTAAAAAACGCAAAGCATCTTGATTATGGCGCTGGCTGAATACCGGAAAAAGAGAAATTTTAAGGAAACCCCTGAGCCGGCTCAGGGCAAAAGGGCCAGCACCGTTAAACTGATCTTTGTTATACAGCGGCACAAGGCTACCCGCCTGCACTACGACCTGAGACTGGAAATGAATGGGGTACTAAAAAGCTGGGCAGTGCCAAAGGGGCCATCACTAAACCCTGCAGATAAAAGACTGGCCATGATGGTTGAAGATCATCCCTTCAGCTACCGCAATTTTGCAGGCATCATACCCAAAGGGAATTATGGTGCAGGCATAGTGGAGATCTGGGACCAGGGAACTTTGACTGACATTGAAGGTAACCAGGGCAGGGAGGCTGAAAAAAATCTGATGGCCGGTCTTAAGGCTGGTAACCTGAAGTTTGTTTTAAAAGGAAAAAAATTAAAAGGAGAATTCGCGCTGGTGCGGCTGAAGAACGCTGAACAGAATGCCTGGCTGCTGATTAAACACCGCGACAACTACGCCACCAACGGGCCTTACAACAGCGAAGATCATACGCCTGCTTCATCTCCGATCAACAAGTGGCTGCAAAAACAGGGCAGGAAAGCGCCGGTCCCTTCTGCCAAAAGAAAAAGTCCTGCTGTAAAAGCCACAAAAAAAGCTGTGGCAAAAAAAAAAAGACATCAAACGGTAGTGGCAGAAAAAAAGCTTAAGTATTATACCAAAGCCATGCTGGCCAAAGAGGTTGACAGGCCTTTTGATGATGAGGGATGGATCTTTGAAATGAAATACGATGGTTTCAGGGCAATAGCTGAGCTCAACGGAAAAAATGTGAGACTTTACAGCCGTAACGGTAATTCATTTAATGAAACATATCCACTGGTGGTGGAGGCGCTCGCCCGGCTAAATATCAATGCGGTGGTCGACGGTGAGATCATAGCGCTCGACGAAAAAGGGCGATCAGATTTTCAGAGATTACAACAATACAAAACCGACAACAGCGCGCCCGTGGAATTCCGGCTTTTTGACCTTCTGGAGTTAAAAGGAAGATCTCTTACTGATCAGCCCTTACTTGAGCGCAAACAAATTCTGAAAAAAATTCTTGGAGAAGGAAACCAGATCGTAAAATATTCAGATCATATTACAGG
This sequence comes from Bacteroidota bacterium, assembly GCA_023433205.1. Lineage (GTDB taxonomy): Bacteria > Bacteroidota > Bacteroidia > B-17B0 > Aurantibacillaceae > Aurantibacillus. The sequence goes on along the minus strand of JAEZDS010000229.1, from coordinate 9,311 downwards.
CAAAGGCAAAGCATTTTTTGAGGCTGCCAAAGAGATGGACCTTGAGGGCATCATCGCCAAGAAAGCAGATGCGGAGTATTTCCCCGGAGCTCGTTCGAAGGTATGGTTAAAGATCAAAAACCATAAAAGCACCGAGGCTTTGGTGGCGGGATACACAGCACCTGGCGGCTCACGTAAATTTTTTGGCTCTCTAATACTTGGAATTCGTGAAGGAGAGGAATTAAGGTATATCGGGCATACAGGTTCGGGTTTTGACCAGAAACTGCTTGCCTCCCTTCACAAGAAGCTTCAGAAATTGGAGGTTAGTAAATCACCTTTTAAAGATCAGGTCAAAACCAATATGCCTGCAACCTGGGTGAAACCGCTGCTGGTGGCAGAAATAAAATATACCGAGTGGACAAGGGATGGATTGTTACGTCATCCGATTTTCCTTCGTTTGCGCGAAGACAAAGAACCAGCTGAGATCACCATGAAAAATAACAAGCCCCTTAAAACTTCTGCCGCAGGTAAGAAGGTCGCGGAAAAAACAACCGCCAGGTCATCAGGGAAAAGAACTGCAGTTTCAAAAACAAAGGCTGCCGCAAAAAAAGAAAGCTCAAAACAGGAGGAGCAGTTCCTGAAAGTTGGCAGGAGCAAGGTGCGGGTCACTAATTTGGATAAAATCTACTGGCCGGAAGAGGGATTCACCAAGGCTGATGTGATAAATTATTATCTCCAGGCAGGCGAGTACATCCTGCCGTATCTTAAAGGTCGTCCTCAGTCTTTGCGCCGCAATCCCAATGGTATTAAGGATTTTGGCTTCTTTCACAAGGATGCGGGGGAGGAAGCGCCCTCTTTTGTAAAGAGTGAAGCCATTTATTCTGAAGGCGCAAAAAAAACCATCGACTATATCGTATGTAACAACCAGGCAACTCTCACCTACCTTAATAACCTGGGCTGTATCGAGATCAACCCCTGGCATTCAACCATCAATAAACAGAACTTTCCCGATTACATGATCATTGACATTGATCCTGCGGAAAAAAATTCCTTTAACCAGGTTGTTGAAGCCGCAAATGTTGTTTATGGTATTTTACGGAGGGCAGGCGCCGATGCTTACTGTAAGACAAGCGGCGCCAGCGGGCTTCATGTGTATGTTCCAATGGGAAAGAAATATGATTATGAACAGGTAAAAGACTTCGCACATCTTATCTGCATGCTTGCCGTTGAAGAGCTGCCCTCGTTCACTACCCTGGTGCGTAACCTCAAAAAACGGGGCAACAAACATATTTACATGGATTACCTTCAGAACCGGAAGGGACAAACCATCTCATCGGTTTACAGCCTGCGTCCCAAGCAGGGCGCAACGGTATCAATGCCTTTGCACTGGAAAGAGGTGAAGCCCGGCCTCAGCCCTCAGGATTTTCACATCAACAACGCCATAAAGAGAATTAAAAAAACAGGCGACATTTTCCGCCCTGTTTTGGGTAAAGGTGTTAACCTGAAAAAATGTTTAAAGAATCTTGAACGATAATGGATATTCCCGTAAAACCGTTCTTTGCAATGGTGGAAAAATTTCTACACTTTTTTCGGCGCTTTTTTTTCGGCTAATCTTCCATATCTCCTACCGATCTTTTTTCGGTGTTGCCTTCTGGCACGTTTTTACGTCTGTTATGTGTATTATGGACAACCTGGATAAATTTATAGAGACCTGTCACAATACCGCTGTGGAGTGTGAAAAGTGTGCAACTGCCTGTCTTTTCGATAAAGATGTGCAGAAGATGCGGAAGTGTATTTTGCTGGCCCGTGAGTGTTCGGCAATGTGTCAGGCTACGGCCAGGATCTTATCGGTTGGGGTTGAACGGTTCAACATGCTATTTAAGGCCTGCGAAGAGCTTTGTGTGGTTTGCGCGCGCGAATGCGGTCTGCATGCCGATAAGCCGCATTGTAAACAGGCCGCTGAAGCCTGTCGCAAGACAGCCGAACTCTGTCGCCGTATGTCGCCCGATCTGGTTAGCTACTAACAGCCTTAGACAAAGATTTTTTAAAACCGGTCATCAGACCGGTTTTTTTATGCTTAAAAGAACGGGGCCTTTTGTATCTTTGCCTCTCTGCTTCTCTGGCAGACCATGTGAGTAATAGATTCAATAAACATTTCCTGCTGCTGCATCTGATCGTTTTTATCTGGGGTTTTTCTCCGATACTGGGTCGTTTTATAACCGCCAATGTCTGGCAACTTGTGTGGTTCCGCATCCTTATAACTGTGGCGGCCATGTTCCTGTATTTGATAATCTCAAAACAGCAGATAAGGGTAAGTCGTCGTCAGCTCTGGCAGCTCGGCGGAATAGGCATTATTATAATGGTTCACTGGCTTACTTTTTACGGGGCCATCAAAGCGTCGAATATCAGTGTTACAATGGTTGCCTTCAGCACCGGCACTTTGTTCAGCGCTGTTATAGAACCTTTCTTTTTTAAACGGAAGGTCAGACTCTACGAAATTGTGATCGGACTGGTGATCATTGCTGCCATAGCGCTTATCTTTTCAATTGAAACACAATTCTGGCTGGGGATTATACTGGGAATAGTTGCTGCTTTTACCTCCTCACTGTTCGGAGTACTTAACGGCATCATGTCGCACCGCCTGCCGCCTGCGGTTATAAGTTTTTATGAGATTGGCTCGGCGTTGCTCGGACTCACCCTTTTTATAGCCTATACTGTTGGTTTTAATACTGAGTTTTTTGTGCTCGACATGCAATCTGTTACGGGCATCTTATTACTTAGTCTGGTTTGTACGGTTTTTCCGTTTATCACTTCAGTGAACCTGGCCAGGTATATTAGTCCCTACACCATTGTACTTACTATCAATCTTGAAACTGTGTATGGCATCATCTGGGCCATTCTTTTTTACCGGGAAAATCAGGAGGTATCTCCTTCTTTTTATATCGGCGTATGTATTATCCTGGCCGCAATCTTTCTTAATTCTTATTTGCGTGGATTAAGTGAGAGAAATAAGCCACAACCTGAAGAATTACTAAATTAGATTTCTCTGAAGAAAATTCTGGTCATACGGTTTAGTTCAATTGGCGATGTGGTGTTAACTACACCCCTCATCCGGGCCTTCAGCAAACAGTTAAACGCAGAGGTACATGTGGTAACCAAAACGGCATTCAGAGAAGTGCTGGAACATAATCCCTACGTAACAAAAGTGCATCATTTTTCAGGCGCGCTTTCTGAGGTGGTTCCACAGCTGAAAGAAGAAAAATTTGATCTTGTAGCCGACCTGCATAAAAACCTGCGCAGTTATAGACTTCGTCAGGCTTTGGGAGTAAAAACCCTGAGTTTTGATAAGCTGAATTCAAAAAAATTACTTGCTGTGAGGTTCAAGATGCGCAGCCTGCTTCCCCAAAAACATATTGTTGACCGTTACTTTGAAGGTATGGCGCCTGCAGGTATTATTAACGATGGCGAGGGACTGGATTATTTTATCGGGGAGGATGAAAAAATAGATACGGCAAAACTTTTTTTTAAGGGACAGCAAAAAGAATTTTTAGTTCTTGTGATCGGTGGTTCTTATCCTACAAAACAAATTCCCTTCAACAAACTTGTGCAGATCTGCGACCGCGCAACTATGCCTGTTGTATTGCTTGGAGGTAAAGAAGACAAACCTGTGGCTGATGAGTTGAGGAAGTTGTTTCCACACCTGGTTAACGGCAGCGGACAATTTTCAATTAACCAGAGTGCTTCCGTAATTGAACAGGCAGGCTGGGTAATTACCTCTGATACCGGTATGATGCACATTGCTGCAGCTTACAACAAAAAGATCATCTCCGTGTGGGGCAATACCATCCCCGAATTTGGCATGGCGCCTTATAAACCACATCCGCAAAACCTGATTCTGGAAATTAAAAACCTCGGTTGCCGTCCTTGTTCCAAATTGGGATACAGACGTTGTCCCCGTGGGCACTTCAGGTGTATGCAGGACATCGATTATGAGTTCCTAAAAAACCTCAAATAATTTCGATCTTTTCTTAATTTCTCTTATTTTTAGAAATTACCTGAAAATGGATCAACATAAATTTAACCCTGATGGATGTGATTATTTGATAAAATTTTCACTCACATCCTCCACCAGCAGTCCGGAATGAAGGCTTTCAATTATATTTTTTCGATCTTTTGTTTTTTGCTGGTCTTCAAGGTGCAGGGGCAGTCAGGCGGGAGAACACTACAGGAAACCGGACTCTGGAACGGCGTTTATCTGAAAGGCAGATTTAGTGAAAAAATAGGTTATTACGGCGAACATCACTACAGGCTAAGAAACAGTGAAAGCAACCTGAATGATTTTATAGGCAGAAATCGACAGATTTATAACAGGTTTGGTCTGAATATTTATTTGAATCCGTATTTTGAGATTGTTGTGGGTCCGGCTCTGATCCTTAACTTTTCTCCCTCTCCCGGAAGCACAAGATACCAGAATGTTACCCTGGAACCCCGCATCTGGCATCAGTGGCTGTTCTCGATGCCCTCTATGGGCAGAGTAAAACTTTATCATCAGTTCAGGTTTGAACATCGTTGGAAAAAAACCAATGAACCTGACGCAGAGTATAACTACACTAATCGTTACCGCTACAAATTCTTCGCTTACATATCGCTTAATAAACCTCAACTTCAGGTGGGAACTTTTTTCTTCTCACCCAGTGCCGAAATTTTTATGCAGTCTGGTAAATCAGTTATTTCCAATCCTTTTGAAGATTTCCGGACTTATAACGGATTTGGATATATTTTGAATAAGAACCTCACGTTTTTTGCCGGCCATATGTGGACGGTGGGGCAGATGTCTAACGGCTTTGAATATGGTACTACACACATATTGCGGCTGAATGTGTTTATTGGATTTGACAGCCGCAAAGTGGAGAACAAACTGCCTACTATTAATATGGGATTCTAGATTAATGAAAGAAAAGATGAAATATTGGAAATTGATCAGACGGCTAACGCCGCTTGCGTTGCTGCTGGTTATTGGGATCAGCTTTTTCACTGCCTCACGAAGCTGGCAAAAAGAACGAAGTGCATATGCCGATTCATTGAACTATCACAAAACCGTTTTGCAGGCAAATGACTTGTTGCTCGACAATAAGTTTGCTGAGGCTCTTAAATTGTATGAGAAAGCTGAAACTTTACAGCCCTATCATTACTGGTCCGGGAAGGCAAACAAATATGTTTTTAATTATCACAGGTTTTTACTCGCAAAGGATAGCCTGGCAAAACAAAACCAGCAGCTTTTCAGGAAAATTGCTGAAAAGGGAATGCTGGTGAAACAATTTGATGAAGATCTCAACAGGACATGCTTTCTGAATGATTCACTCTTGAATGTGCTTTTAAATGTGGCCAGCGCCAAACAGGAACTTGAAGCCGTAAACTCTGAGCTGCAGGAAACAGTTGCCGCGTTGCGTAATGACCACGGGCGTCTGCAGTTTAAAGTGAAAAAGGCAGAAGTTTGTTATTATGGTGAGATCCGCAACAACATGGCCTGTGGCTCTGGTATAGGGATTTTTGATTCAAAGGGCGTATATGATGGTCAGTGGCTGGAGAACCTTCGGCATGGTAACGGCCGCTATACATGGGCCAATGGTGACGTGTATGAGGGAGAATTCGTGAATGGAAACCGTGAAGGCACCGGTACCTATTATTTTGCGAGCGGTGAAAAGTATGTCGGCCAATGGAAAAATGATCTGCGGGAAGGCAATGGCATGATGCTTGACAAAAATAATGAGGTGCTGTTATCAGGGCAATGGATCAGTGACCGATTTCAGCGCCAGCCTGAGGTAACTGCAATACTTGAAGACAACAACTGATCAATACTCCCCGAAATCCCCTCCTGCTCACTCCTTCACAAATTTTCTGTTCAGCACTTTATCGTGCTGCCTGATCTGGATCAGATAAATACCTTTAGGGAATTCGTTTATCATGATCTTCTCATTATTTGTACAATCGTTTCTCTGAGAAAGCAACTGCCCCAGTTCACTATAAATGCTGTACCCGAACAATCCGCTTGCCCGCACCTGAATTTCTGACTGCGCGGGATTTGGATACACGCTTAATTCGCTGTCCGCATCCAGTTCGGTTGCCGATACCGTACTATAACATTCAATACTAAAGTACTTCACTTGTTTGCAGCCTGCAGCGTCGGTGATGTACAGCGTATAAAGAGCAGGGCAGAGGTTAACACATGGTAAAGAGTTACAGCCCGAACCGGAAATACTGAAAGTATAGGGGGCGGTTCCGCCAACGGGTACTGCATTCATAATGCCTGTGCAGGGTTCGTCGCAGGGCGTATTACTGGTACTTAGCACTGCGTTTGGTGCAGAAGCAACATTCACCACTATTACGCTGCTTGCCGAACAGCCGCCGGGGGCGCCCGTTGCGTTAACTGTGTAACTGGTTCCCGAAACCGGCGACACAGTGATGCTCTGTCCACCTGAACTGCCGGGCATCCAGTTAATTGAAGTATAAGGGCCCGCAACTCCTATCAGAACACTCTGACCCTGGCAAATATTTAAGGTGTCTGCGTTCAACTGCAGTGCAGGGGCATCCTGTACAAGCACCGCTATAGTAGCACTTGCAGGGCAGGGCCCATCGCTGCCAGTTAATGTATAAACGCTGCTGCTCACCGGATTCACGGCCGCAGAGCCGCTGATTCCTGAACCGGTCCAGGTGTAATTTGAGATGCCTGCCGCGCTTAAGATAGACTGGCCCCCGCTGCAAACGGTGCCTGGCTGTGCGCTTAATGCCAGCCCCAGCGTTGAGCCGCTGATGCCGGTCACAATCGACTGCGATGTTGAACAGCCCTGATTAAAACCGGTTACTGAATAAACTGTTGCAGAGGTTGGTGTTACCACTATACTTTGTGAGGTTGAGCCGCTGCTCCATGAATAACTTGAAGCGCCGGAAGCGCTGAGCTGCAGTTGTGAACCCGCACACACCGATACACCCGGCGAGGCATTGAGGCTCACAACCGGCTGGGCAATCACCGAAACATTCACAGTGGCTGTGGCAGAACACAAACCGTTAGTGCCCGATACTGTATATGTTGTGTTTGCAGCTGGACTCAGGTTCAGCACAGGAGAATTGCTGCCGTTGCTCCAGCTGTAAGTGTTGGCTCCGCTGGCGGTGATCGCCAGGGTATTGCCGGCGCACACCGTTGCGGGACTCGGTGTAATGCCGATTACAAGCGAATTGTTTCCCACCCCAACCACAGCTGAGGTTGTAGCGCTGCAGGCGCCATTGCTTCCACCTAAGCTGTAGGTGCTTGTTATGGTGGGGCTCACCACCAGCACATTGCTGTTGCCGCCGCCCTGCCAGCTGTAACTTGCTGCACCGTTAGCGGTAAGGGTTGCCGATCCGCCGGGACATAATGAACCGCTTGGTGCGATGGTCACTGAAAGTGAAGGTGCTGAAACCACCGAAACAGTAGCGTTCCTGGTCACCGAACAGCCGTTGCAGCCTGAGGCCGTTAAGGTATATATGGTGCTGCTTCCGGGAGTAACCGATATTGATGAGGTGTTGGCCGTTCCCGGCATCCAGGTATAAGTACAGGCGCCGCCTGCATTGAGCACTGCTGCATTTCCTGAACAAATAGTGGCGGAATTTACCGATACGGTAGGCGATGGCAGAACTGTAATAGCAAGCGTGCGTGTATTTACACAGCTGCCGTTTGAGGCGGCAAGTGTATAGATCGTTGAAGCGGCAGGACTGAACAGGGCCACACTTCCGCTTACCGCGCCCGGATTCCAGGTATACGAATTTGCTGTGCTTGCGGCCGTGAAAGTGGCCGTTTCTCCCGCACATACTGCCGAAGGTCCGCTTGTGCTGATGGTAAATGAACCGCTAACAGAAAATTGCTGGTTGTTGGTATTGTTGGTGAGATAGGGGTCTGTTGAACCATTGGGAGAATAAATACCAACATTGTACTGGTGCGAACCATTACTGAGGTTGGTTATTGATGGGAGGTTCACGGTTGCGCTGCTGTTAGGCGCCAGACTGCCCGTCCAGGAAATAGTCTGGGTGTTGACACCGTTCAGATTATAACTATAGGTGGCGGTGGTAATGGTATTGCTGCCAAAGTTGTGCATCACCACCGAAGGGTTGATGGTATTATTACAATTGATCACCTGCGAGTAGGTGGGACTCTGCACGTACAGAATGCCGACTTCATTGGTGACCGTTGGTGTATTACAAACCGTTGAAGTAAGCAGCGTGGAGCGCAGGGGTGAATGTGTCATGATAAGCTGCGCCCTGTTTTTTTGGTCGTTGCTGAACATGTACATACAGGCATCGTTGGTATAATCCATGTAATTCATGGTCATCTCACCGTTTGTATTGCCGGTACATACACCCGATTTGTAGGGGTGCGTAGGACAATTATAATTCGCGTTCTGCGCAGGGGGCGTATCGTTACAGTGATCGCTGCCGCAGGTGGCATCGCCCCAGATGTGACGCAAACCCAGCCAGTGCCCAAGTTCGTGAACAGCTGTCCTGCCCAGGTGATAAGGCGTGTTGTTAACTGCCGTTCCTATACTGCCAAAAGCGCTGTTGCGCATCACCAGTCCGTCGGTAGTTAAACTGCCGTAATTGGTTGGTATGCCTGTAAGGCTGGAGGTGCCCGGGTTTGGCCAGGTTGCAAATCCGAGCAAACCACCGCTCAGGTTCATCACCCACATGTTCAGGTATTTTGTCGGATCCCAGATACTGCCGGGTTTTATTGTATTGGTAACATAGGCTGAGCTGTATGGTGGCGCGTTCCAGCTCTTGCTCACCCTGTTAATTCTGTCGATACCTGGCTCAGCCATTACACCACCTGTGGGATTGACAACGGCCAGACAAAAATTGAACTGAAATTTTCCCAGCAATGGTTTAAACACCGCCGGTATATTACTGGTGTCGCTGTTCAAGCCATTAAAATCCCTGTTAAGGATATTGATCTGATCAATGATCTGCGCCGCATTCAGGTTGCCGCCTGTGGTGGCGTTCACCGAATTAACCGGCTCGTTGTTATGGATAATATGAACAACCACCGGGATATTAAAGACCGACATGGTTTGCCCGCCGCCAAGTTTGCCCTGATTTTGCTGCGGCTGCGAAAAACCCTGCACCCAGTTCTCGAATTGTGCCGGCAGTGGAGGAGTTCCGCATCCTCTGTTGATTAAAGTGCCGGTAGTGGCAGGAGATAAATTGTTCTGCTGCTGTGACTGTATTTGCAGGAATGCCGCGCAAAATAACAGCAGAAAAGTACTGCGTATGATACTCATTGAGGGTTGCTTAGTGTGTGAGAGGAC
>JAEZDS010000201.1 GCA_023433205.1 Bacteroidota bacterium | reverse complement strand
GCTGAGATCAGCGCTGCCGAAGTGCGGGAATTTCAGAACGTGTATTCACCCGGCACATTGCTGGGAGTTTACGCGGCGGCCATGCGCACTTCAGTTGAGGGGCGGCTTGTTCTTGCAAGAGGTGTGTTTCAGGCCTCAGCCCATTCGAGAGTTTATGGCGACTTTTTTTACGATTCCATTAAAAGTGTTTACGAGAATAAGGCGGTAAAAGCGAAGATACCGGCACTGCTTCGCAACAAACTTGAAAACAACCAGGTGTACCTTTTTAAAGGATACATCGAAAAAAAGATCGCCTTTTCATCAATTGAGCTGCAGCTTGTGGTTGATGAAGTACTTCAAAAAGAGGAGAATCAGGTTTCGCCGGAAGAGATAAAACGATTCCGATTAATTCAGCAGCGGATCACCAAAGGTACACGTGATCTGGAATCGCTTGTGAAAGACCACGTTTACCGTGGTCAGACAATCAGGATCGCCAACGTATATGGCAACATGGCCATTGTTCACAAGGATTTTGAAAAAGGACTGGGCGAATTATCAACCAGGTTCCACATCGTTGATATGCGCTGCAATATGTCTTCAAAAGCCGAGATCCTTCAGTGTTTAAATTCGCTGAGCGGTTCTGATTTTCAGGCAGTGGCGCTTGTGCGCGGCGGTGGCGACCCTTCCAGTCTTGAAATCTTCAATGATCCCGAAATTGGTTCCGCGGCATTAAAACTTCAGCCGCTTTTTATTACCGCTCTCGGACACACGGTAAATGAAACGCTGCTGGATAAACTTGCCGACAGGAATTTCGCGCTGCCCCACGACTATGGCAATTCACTGAAAGTATATGTTGAGAACGCGGTTGCCGAGCAGGCACGCTCCAGAACACTCTTTATTGAGCAGGTAAAGGCAGACCTCACAAAAACCTTTCACGACCAGATACTCACTTTGAGGAACCAGCTGGAAACAAAAAACAAAGAATACAGCGCACAGGAAGAAAAATTTAAAGAGCTGTTGCTCCAGAATCAGAAAGACAAAACTGAAGCTCTGAGGTTAACGGAAGAGGCGCATAAGTCGCAACTGGCTGCCCTTGCCGAACAGCTAAAATCAAAGGAAGAGAGCTTAAAAAATCTTGCCGAAAGCTCAGAACAGCTAATTCAGGAAAAAATAAAATTAGCCGTAAGTGAAAGTACTATCAAATATATGCAGAGCGAACAAGATCGTTCGCGGCTGCAGCAGTGGCGCACGGCATTGGCCCTGCTGATTCTTGTTCTGCTGCTGATATTGACTTTTGTCACCGTTTTCAGGTGAATTTTTTTGTCTTCTTCCTACGTTGTAAGAGCCCTGGAAGCCGCTGTATCAGTGCATTGTAACATTCCTTAACAACGTCGGTTTGTATTACAGAACTTAGTTTATTAACTTCAAATTCACAGCATTGATTATTAACCAGGTTGCCGGGTCCTTTTTTCAGGAGATTTTTCCGGCAGCAAAAACGACCACATTATGAAAAATTTATTGACATTAGCCCTTATCATTATATCAGTAACCATGTTCTCGCAGCGGCGAGGCCCAAAAATGGAGCCGCTTTTTTCTGAAGGGTATTATGTAAGTCAGCGGGGCGACACAATACTGGGAGAAATTCAGAATAATCGCCCCGATGAAACGCTGCTGTATCACGAGTTTGCGTTTAAGAAAAAAGGAACCACCCGTGCCAGGGTAATGAATACCAGATTGGTAAGGGCTTATGGCTTTGATGGCCGCGACTTTGTTCTTGTAAACAGCAACGGCGACAAATTTTTCGCAGAGCGCCTGGTTTATGGAAGACTTGCTTTTTACGAGTACCAGTTTCATGGCAAAGTTGATGGGGTCCCCGCCGTAGAATCGGCATATTTTGTGCGTGATACCTGGGAGCAAACCGACGAGAAGGCTAAAGAGAAAGTGGTTAGCAAGATCAGCCCCAAATTCTATAAAAAGTCACTGAAACCATTTATGAAGGACGAGCAGCCCATGATCTGGTCTGACCTCGACAAGTTCAACTTCAGCAAAGAAGGTGTGGTTAACGCAATCAGTGAATTTAACACCTATTACAACAAAAAGGCCAACTAGTAGCTTACCTATTGATAAAACCGCGTACACCTTTCGGTACGCGGTTTTTTTGGATCAGGTATATCAGTTCCTGTTTATTTCCGCGTTTGGCAATTTTGGCTCATTAGCCTACATTTACAATAAAAATTATTATAGCGTAAGAAGTTAAACTTTATGAACGCTCCCATTACGGGTTTACCCTTATTCGGGAAAAAAATGCATGTTTGTGAAGTACAAAATTTACTCCATCGAATACGATGCCCAGAAAGATCATATACGTTGATGATGATACAGACGACCTGCTCTTTTTTGAGATGGCTTTACAAAAAGTTGACCCTTCTGCACTCCTTCAAAAGTTCTCTAATCCCGAAATATTCACCGGAAAGCTTGCTGAAATTGAAGCCACTGAGAGCCTCATCTTCCTGGACATAAATATGCCGCTTAAAAATGGTTTTCAGGTCTTAAAGGAAATAAGGCAGAAATACAGTGCAGAGAAATTGCCAGTTATTATGCTCTCGACCAGTGACAACGAAAACACCATTACTGTAGCACGTGAATTCGGCGCCAGTGCCTATGCTGTAAAACCTAACGATATTTCAGATCTCATAAACCTGCTAAAGAAACTCCTGACCAAAGACTGGCATAAATCCTCACCAGGGAAGGACGGTTTTTTGTACTCCAGATGATTGAAACTAATTATGACATTCTCGGCAGGATCCGCTCGGAGACTGCAGCGCTTCATGTAACACTTGAAAGCAGCCCCGTACTTAAATGTTTGCTTTCCCCACAAGTAAATAAGCAGGATTATCTGCGTTATATTGAATTGAGTGCTATTTACCATCAGCTGGTTGAAACATGCTCATTTCCAGCAGTAAAATACATTATTGATGATTTAGACGCGAGGCGCAAGAACATACACATAAACCGTGACCTCCAAATCTTGGGTAAAAGCAAATTTTCGCTTCAATCCTATTCAGCTTCAGAAAGATCAGCTGCCTTTCACCTGGGCATGGTGTACGTTGCAGAGGGCTCTACGCTCGGCGGCAAGGTGCTACTAAAGCACCTCAGGCCTACCCTTAAAAGCATAGTTCCAGCCTTTAATCTGCTCGACTGTTATGGCGATGAAACTGCCAGCAAGTGGCGTAAATTCACTACGCAACTGGGCCAATATGCCAGCACATGCAGTCAGAAAGAGCAGGACGAGATCGTGGAAGGAGCACTGAACGGTTTCAGGATCAACCTCAGTATATTTAATTAGCCAGCTGCATGAATTTAAAAGACATCGTCAACCGCGATCTTGTAAATCTTACCAATTGCGACCATGAACCCATTCACATACCCGGTAGTATACAACCACATGGTTGTCTGTTCTCGGTTAACACAGGTACCGGCACGATCGAATTTGTCAGTGAGAATATTTTTGAGTTTACCGGCTATCAACTGACTGACCTCATCGGGCAGAAGTGGGAGACCTTTTTTCCTGAGAGGAATTTAAGTGAACTGGTGCCTGATACTGCATCAAAACAGGAGACCGTGCGCCTGCCTTTTCCCTCCGGAAACTATGAGGCCCATTATCACATTTCAGGCAATCAGGCTGTTTTTGAATTGGAAAGGATTTATGAGAAAAAAGATCTGGCGCCAGACCTTATCAACCTCTCAAGTGAATTTGTTGACTATATCGAAAACACTTCAACAATTCGGGAACTTTGTGACCGCGTGGTCAGAGGCATTAAAAAAGTAACCGGCTACGACCGTGTAATGGTGTACCGCTTCGACGAACTCTACAACGGTGCAATTATTGCAGAAAGCAAAAATGAAGCCTTAGAGAGTTTTCAGGATCTGCATTACCCGCACACAGACATTCCAAGCCAGGCCAGGGAACTCTACTTAAAGAACCAGCTAAGAGTTATAGCAGATGTAAATTATACAGCCGTCCCAATTTACACTGCAGGCAATGGCCATTCTAAAGATCTGGATCTGAGTTTTGCAGTATTACGAAGTGTTAGTCCTATACACTGCCAGTACCTGCGCAACATGGGTGTGGGAGCAACCCTCACCATTTCTTTGGTACACAAACAAAAGCTGTGGGGACTTATTGCCTGTCACCACTACTCTCCCAAAACTATTTCGTATGAAGTTAAGATGGCTGCCAAACTTCTGGGGCACATTATTACATCACAACTCGAAGCGCGGCAGATAAGTGAACAGTTTAAAGTTACCAGCAATTGTAACGCGGCCTTAACGCGGGTAACCAGTCTTAATTTCAGGCCGGAGCGTAGCTACCTGCAGGAACTGGCCACAAACGCCGACACGCTAAAGATCTGCAATGCCTCTGGAGTAGCTTTTGTTTTCGACGGCAAAGTGTATCAGTCAGAATTATCTCCTGGCAGGGACTATACACTCGAACTCTGCAGGAGACTGCGCCAAACAGGCAAGGGGAAAGAGATGCAGATCACCTCGCTTTTAGCGCTGTATCCAGAGTTTGACACTTTCTGCGAAACGTTCCCTGGTGTACTTTTTTTTCCCCTAAGCGAAACCGGGGGTATTCTTTGGTTCAGACAGGAAACCATCAAAAATATTACCTGGGCCGGAGATCCTTCAAAAGCAATTGAAAAAGTTAAAGGCGGACTATCACCCCGGAAGTCATTCGAGCAGTGGAAAGATATCGTAAAGTGCCAGAGTACAAACTGGCTTTCTCCAGAGATCATTGCCGCCAGAAATTTTGCCGATGTAACCGAAAAATTTATCCAGTCGATCCGCTTATCAGAAGAACGCGATAAACAAAAAGAGCTGAGTGAAACGGTCAGCAGAACCAACTCCGAGCTGGAGGTCATAAACTGGATCAGCACACACGACCTGCAGGAACCATTAAGAAAAATAAGGATGACCGCATCCATTCTGCTGAATGAAAACGAAAAGCTTCCCTCTTCTGCGCATAAGATGATAGTTAAAATGAGCGAACATGCAGCCCAAACGCAGGCCCTGATGAAAGACATTCAGAAGTATTCCCGGCTCTCCGGATCTGCAGATCATTTTAGCGGACTCTCACTTAATACCATTGTGCAGGAAATAACCAAACAACTGGAACAAAAGCTGAGCACACGACGCTACGAGTTTCACATTGATAAACTGCCGGCTGTTGAAGGGATCGCCGTAATGATTCGCTCGGTATTTTATACTCTTTTTGAGAATGCCATAAACTTAAGTGACCCCGGAGAGGCATTGAAGATCAGCATCACCTATAGCGGAATTTCAGATGGCTTGCATAAGATCAGCTTTATCGAACATCACTCAGAGGCAAAAAAAGGGCAGGCACTAAACGGCAATAGCGGGAACCCTGGTTTTGCAATGTGCCAGAAGATAATGGAAAAACACCAGGGGCAGTTCTACAGCGGAACCAATATTGACAATGGTCGCAGTTTCCATCTGAACTTCCCGGTGACAAGTTCTGCATCTGAGTCAGGACTCTAAAGATCATTCTCGCAGCACTTTTCTGACCAGCACGCTGTCAGAGAAATATACTTTTACAAAATAAAGCCCCTGAGCAGGCAGTAACAACTCATGCTGAAGTGCGCCAGGTTTGCAACTGGCAACGAGTTTCCCTGTGGCGTCAATTAGTTCAATGCTTTCAATTAACTCTTCTGCTCTTACAGTAACCAGCTGCCGGCACGGATTGGGAAATATCTCAGCCAGTACTTGTTTAAGTTCACTGATTCCACCAAGCACCACGCTTACTGAATCGCAGCCCAGATTGTTGTTTGTATTCAGATCAGGCAGTTGATTTGGCACAGAGGCCAACAGGCAGAGCTTGCGAGAAATGGTTTTAGGAGGTGCGCCTGGCGGATAATATCCGATTATTACGGAAAAAGTTCCGGTGCGCACCGTCACTGTGTCCCCCGGTTCAATGACGCGCTGAAACATCCTGTTGAAACCCGGAACACAGTCATGAAGTTCGTGGTTTTCGTTGGTGCTGATGTTAAATTGATGAATAGCAGACAACCCGTTATTTTTTAGCGTAACCAGACCGTCAAACTCAATCGCCCCCCAGTTGGGTGGGCCCTGCGACAACAAAGTCAGCTTTTCGATACTTAGGTCCTGGTTCGCTGAAAAATATATACCCTCAGGGATCTGAAAAAATGAAGCATGCCAGCTGTTCAGAGCCACCGGATGGCGGTGACTGCTCGCCATATGAATTTTCCCTGAAGCGCTGCATTCAATGGCGCTTGGCACTCCGTTATTGATATTGGAGGTTTTGTTTACAACGGGAAAAAACACATTGTTAAGTACAGCATAGTACATATGGCCATGGTTCCCTGCCACGTAAATATTGTTACCCTTTAAACCAAAACAGCTGAATGGTCCGCTGATAAAACTACCTGAGGTCGACATCCACTGGAAGGAGGGGGAATACCTTTTCAGCTGGTTGCCACTGAAACCAACAAGACTTGAATCATCCATTTGCCTGATTCGTGTAAGCTCGGCACCAATAACAATATCATGAATTGTTTGCAACGAACTATCTACACGCCGCAGGTTAAAACCGGCCCCATTTAAATGACAGAGTACAAGCTGTTTTCCAAAAATCGCGCTGGCTGACCGCAGATCGAGATTGTGTACCACACTGTCGGCAAGCTGGCCCGCTCCCGACCAGTGCCTGATCTTCTGGTCGGTGATCTCAAGACAGCCGCCATCGTGCCATGCCACCAGAAAGTCAATATCTGCAATGTTCTTTTTTTCCCAGATAACATTGCCCCCGGTGTCTACCTTAAAAATGCTGTAATCGGATTTACCTACATCACACTGATCAAGTGGTGTTCCTGCTGAGATGTAAAGGAAATTATTCCCACCAGCAACAATATTTATTTTGTCGGCGTAACCCCAGCTACCTAAACTCTTCCTGAAGACCAGCTGACCACTTACATTGTGTTTTACCAAATTAACACCAATAGCGCAGCAGGAGCCCATCTGCTGCGATGACTCCAGGTAATAACTGTCCTCACCGATAATAACCATACCATGTGTATATTCTGTTCCGTTATGGTATGCTTCAGACTGTACCTGGGCAAACAGTGAAATACCGATCAGCTGTACAAAAAACAGCACTAACCCCTGCCTGCCATATTTATATAGGGTCTGCTGAAAAAGTCAGGCAGCTGCCCGATAGGCGGTACACTGAAAAAGTGAACTCACTATTTTTTCGATTATGGCAATAGGCACCTGCCCGGCCAGTTTGACCAGGTTAAGCACCATTAT
>JAEZDS010000193.1 GCA_023433205.1 Bacteroidota bacterium | reverse complement strand
CCCTCAGCCCTTTTACGAGGAACTTGAAAAATGCCGTGATGACAAAGAGGTGAAACAAGCAGGCATCCGCTGGTGTATCGAACAAAGTAAGGAACTGCTGAAAGCGAATGTTCCATGTCTGCACTATTATACAATGGGCGCTTCTGAAGCCACCCGTGCGGTAGCAAAAGAAGTGTTCTGATTATACGGTTTTGCCTCACGACTTTTATACCGGCGAAATACTGCTCATTAATAAGCCCTACACCTGGAGCAGCTTTCAGGCTGTTAACAAGATCAAACACACTATAAAGAACCATCCATCTTTTCAGGTAAATGGCGTTAAGGTTAAACCTAAAGTCGGGCATGCCGGCACGCTCGACCCCCTCGCTACGGGACTTCTGATTGTATGCACAGGCAAAAAAACCAAAGAGATAGAATCGTTTATGGGCATGGAAAAGGAGTATAGCGGCACCTTTCTGCTTGGCGCTACCACCCCCTGCTTTGATCTTGAAAAACCTGTAGATCGTGTTTATCCGGTAGAGCACATCAGCGAAAAAATGATCTATGCCGCTGCAGAGAAATTTACGGGAACCCTTATGCAGGTTCCACCGCTTTTCAGTGCGGTATTGATCGGGGGAAGGAGGGCCTATGACCTGGCCAGAGCGGGGGAAAGCGCAGAGATCAAAGCGCGTGAGATCACCATCAGCGAATTTGAGATCACAAAAATATCAATGCCGGCGATTGATTTTCGAGTTGTTTGCAGCAAGGGAACGTACATCAGGAGCCTGGCCAGAGATTTTGGAATGGCCCTGGACAGTGGCGCTCACCTTACAGCGCTTTGCAGAACCAGGATCGGAGTGTTTCAGCTTAAGGACGCGGAAACGCCGCAGGCCTTTAAGGACAGGATCACAGCAGAAACTGAGCACTGATCCTGCATTTAAAAAACAAATGCCGGGACTTACCCGGCACCTGTGCATCAATATTCCTGTTTACAAAGATGGCGTCACAAACACCTTACCTCAGCGTGCAACAATAATTCGCTGATGACTGCTGAATTCTGGCCCTGACACTATATAACATCCGTTTGATATGCCCTGCAATGGGATGACCGAATTTCCGGCTCCAAGTGTTCCTCTCCACAGGATCTGTCCGCTCAGGCCGGAAAGGATCACCTCACCATCAGCTGGCAGATTCACCTGCAGATTATCTGTAACCAGCGTATTCAGAACGCGCATCTGAGTTGAAGCAGTAGCAGCTTCTTTTATGCCTACCGGCGAATCAATGGTATAGAGGTCGTTAAAATACGTGGTATTTGGCTCGTCTTCCCAGGGACCATTAGCGCCTGTACCCACAAAAACCCTGTCGCCAATATTTACACCAAGACCTTGTCTGCGGCCTTCGGCAGTTAAAGGAGTTCCGGGCACCCACACATTCAGCACGGGATCGTAGCCGTAAAAATCGTTGTAATGTGTTTCAAAAACTGCGCTGGCTCCAAGCCCAACATAGGCTTTTCCATCCTTTTTGAATGACACAGCGCCAAGCCTGGCTGCACCGGGAAAAGACGGAATGGTATCCCATACATCATAATCAGCGCTATATCTCCACGCTTTTTTAAGCGCCACATAATTGCTGTGACCTGTAACCCCGGCCACGATGTAACCATCGGTTCCCAGTCTGAAGCCGGTTGCAGCCTGCACGTTACCACCGGGAAAATCATTGAGCTGACTCCAATTGTCAGTCAGTGAATTGTAAACCCAGACTTCATTGGTTTGTGTTCCATTAAAATAGCCTCCAACCATATACACCTTGCTGCCCAATACAAAGTGCGCAGCAGTGTAACGGCCATTTCCCGGAAAATCGTTCTTCTGAGTCCAGGTGTCAGTTAAAGGATCGTACTGCCAGCAATCAACATGCATTTCAGGATAGCCGCCACCCATCACATAACCCTTTCCATCTACAGCAAAAGCCAGTGGCGAAGTTCTGGTGCCACCGGGAAAATCAGCTTTCTGTGCCCAGGTATCAGTGAGGGAGTTATACTTCCATAATTCATTGATCTGTACGTAAGGGGAAATCGATGTCCTTCCACAAACAACATACAGGTCTGTGCCAATTACAAAATATCCTGTTGATTCGCGACCGTCATCAGGCAGGCTCGCTTTTTCAAGCCAGTTCCACTGTGCAGATACTGAACAAAAAGAAAACATCGTTAAGAAGAGTAGTAAGGCTTTTTTCATTTTTACTGTTTTTAAGAATGAGACCATAGTTTCACAGGGACCGGAAATCTGATGCCAGCTGATCTGTTGCCGGTAATCGGACAGTTTGTTGTGTAAACGGCCAAACCGTGGCGTATTTTTCCTGAAGGGAAAAATTTTCCCCGGAAAAACGCTGAATTCATTCAACAGTTATTTCCCTTCCATCAACAAAATTGACATGAGCGAGATCTGAAATGCAGTTTCCCCTAAACAGGATGCCTTCAGGCCCGGTGAAAAATATTGCTGATATGGGTTCAGGCACCGGCTGGCCGGCAGGTGTTCTTCTCATCCATTATGATTCGCTTCACTACTTTGCGAATGATGTTGACAAATATGCACTGGCATCTGTACAAGCGGTCACAGAAAACTATCTCACGTTAAGAAAACATCCAAATACAAACACACTCAGTATCGTTGAGGGCTCCTCAACTACGACCAATCTCCCCGGCAAGACCTCTGATAAGATCAATGTGTGAAACCTTTCCTCATTTTGAATTTCCCGAAGAAATGATGACTGACATTGGAAAAAAATTTAAACCAGATGGAAAACTCTTTATCTGTGAGCCATTGCTTACCTGATCCTTCTACAGTAAACAATGTAATTCCATGAATTATTCACGGGAAGAGCTGATTCTTTTTTTTAAAGAAAATGGCCTGCACGTTCTTGCTGAAGATTCCCTTTACGACAGTGCAGGCAATATCCCCTCGTGGCATGTGGAAAATCGGGGGAAGATCAAGCCTAAAGTAGTATTTACTTTTACGTACTGATAATTCACTACCTGAAAAGTGAAACCGTCCCTTCCTGCTCAAAGGTCTTCCCATCGCGACCTTTTGCCTTCAATACTATCATATAAATACCATCCGGCACCTCATCACCTCTCATGTTACGGCCATCCCAGGCTATGTTACCTTTGTCGCTGTTCAGTTCGTACACTTTTTCACCCCAGCGGTTATAAAAAGCAACGTAAATTTCTTCGATAGAAGCACCATTTACAAAGTATATATCATTTACGCCATCGCCGTTGGGGGTAAACACATTTGGAATTTCAAGCCGCGAAGGAATTTCGACATCTATAAAAATCGTAGCAGTGTCAAGACAGTAGCCCTTGCCTGCAAACATCATTACCTGGTAGGTGCCAGGCTGATTAAATATCACCTTTGGATTCTCGCTTGTACTGTCTGTTATTTCCGTAACGTCATTCCCAAAACTCCACATGGTGGTAATATTGGCTGTACCATTGTAAACAGATGAAGATGACGAGAGGTTCGTAAATGTAACCACCAGGGGCGCATATCCCCCAATCACGCTGCTGATAAACCGGGCCTCAAGTTCGCCCCTGATCACCTCAACACTTCCTGCAGACTCGCAGCCATTCACCGTGTTGGTTACCATAACGTTGTACATGCC
>JAEZDS010000175.1 GCA_023433205.1 Bacteroidota bacterium | reverse complement strand
TCGATGAACATGGGCCCGAACTGGCTGCGGTGATCATTGAACCTGTTCCTGCCAATAATGGATTGTTGCTGCAGGACAAAAAATTTCTTCAGCTGCTGCGCGAACGTTGCTCTGCAAATAACAGTCTGCTTATTTTTGATGAGGTGATCAGTGGCTTCAGACTTGGTTTTGAAGGAGCTGCAGGATACTACGATGTTAAACCCGACATTGTTACTTACGGAAAAATAATTGGTGGCGGATTCCCCGTGGGCGCCTACGGTGCAAGTCAGAAAATAATGAGTCATATTTCTCCCGAAGGAAATGTTTACCAGGCAGGTACTTTAAGCGGCAATCCCGTGGCAATGAGCGCGGGTCTGGCACAGTTAAATGAATGCCTGACCCCGGGTTTTTACAGTGAACTTGAAAAAAAGACCAGCTATCTGGTAAAAGGCATTAATGCCGCCGGTGCTGGAAAAATAAAGGTCTTTAGTATTGGTTCAATATTCTGGATCGCTTTTACAGGACTTGATGCGGTGAAAAAAGCTTCAGAGATCGATGGCGGATCAATGACGCGGTTCGGCAAACTTTATCATCACTTACTGGAGAACGGCGTTTACCTGGGTCCCAGCGGTTATGAAGTTGGTTTTGTAAGCGCGGCACATACTTCTGAAGATCTTGATATTACAATTAAAGCGTTTGAAGTCGCATTAGATAAATTAGATTAATATTGTTTGTTTATGAAAACCGTTGACTCTATCAATTTTAAAGACAGGCGTGCTGTTGTGCGTGTAGATTTTAATGTGCCACTCAGTGAAAGTTTTGCTGTGAGCGACGATACGCGTATTCGCGCTGCTGTACCAACTTTAAAAAAGATTCTGAAAGATGGGGGGAGCATAGTGCTGATGAGTCATCTCGGACGTCCTAAGGACGGACCCTCAAACAAATTCTCACTTAAGCATATTGTTGCTGATCTCAGTAAAAAGCTTGATGTGCAGGTACAGTTCGCTGATGACTGTATTGGAGAGGACGCGTTTAAAAGGTCTTCAGCATTAAAAAGCGGCGAAGTATTGCTGCTGGAAAACCTGCGGTTTTATAAGCAGGAAGAAAAGGGTGACAAGGATTTTGCTGAAAAACTCAGCAAACACGGCGACGTTTACGTGAACGACGCGTTTGGAACCGCGCACAGGGCCCACGCTTCAACTGCGGTGATAGCTCAGTTCTTTAAAAATGACGCGCGTTGTTTTGGTTATGTGATGGCCGGCGAAGTTGCCAATATCGACAAGGTGTTAAACGGAGCAGTGCAGCCATTTACGGCAATTGTGGGCGGGGCGAAAGTAAGCGACAAGATCCTCATCATTGAGCAGCTGATGGGGCGGGCCAATAATATTATTATAGGTGGGGGAATGGCCTTTACTTTTGTAAAAGCGCTGGGCGGAAAGATTGGAAAATCGCTTTGTGAAGACGATAGGCTGGAGGTTGCAAAAGAACTTATAGCCAAAGCCAAGGTAAAGGGTGTGAACCTTTGTATTCCTGTTGATGCGGTAATAGCTGATAATTTTTCGAATGAGGCCAATACCCGTGAAACAGATATTGGAGAAATTCCTGATGGCTGGATGGGACTTGACCTGGGCGAACGCAGCATTGCGCTGTTTGGAGATATTATCAGAAAATCGAAGACCATTCTGTGGAACGGTCCTATGGGTGTTTTTGAAATGAGTAAGTTTGAAACAGGCACCCGGCAGGCGGCTTATGATATAGTGGAGGCAACCAAAAACGGGGCCTTTACGCTTATTGGTGGTGGCGACAGTGTAGCGGCAATTAACAAATACCGGCTGGCCGATAAGGTAAGTTACGTAAGCACTGGGGGGGGAGCACTGCTTGAATACATTGAACAGGGTACTTTGCCAGGCGTTCAGGCAATTGAAGGAAATTAAAAAGATGAAATTCAGGATAGGTTTCGGTTTTGATGTGCATCCGCTTGCTGCCGGCTATCCGTTGTGGCTTGGCGGTATTAAACTTGAATCCGGAAAAGGCAGTGTTGGCCACAGCGATGCTGATGTTTTGCTGCATGCCATTTGTGACGCCTTGCTTGGCGCTGCCAACCTGCGTGATATTGGTTTTCATTTTCCCAATACCGATGAAAGATACAGAGGTGCCGACAGTAAAGATCTTTTGAAGGAGGTAATACGATTGCTGAAAGAAAAAGGGTACAGGGTAGGAAATATCGACGCTACCTTAAGTCTTGAGGAACCTAAGATAAATCCCCACATACAAAAGATTCAGGAGGCTATTGCGCCTTTGCTTGAGGTAAGCACCGAAGAGATCTCTATCAAAGCAACCACCAATGAAAAGCTGGGCTACGTTGGCAGGCAGGAGGGTGTGAATGCTTATGCGGTTGCTTTGATTTACAGGGAGTGATTTGCACAAGGCCCGCTTGTTTAAACTCATAGTCCAGACAGAAGTTTAAAGGCACGTGGGGTTTTATTGTGCCTGAGCATGATGACGTGGAAGGCGAAGTTCAGGCTTATCACCGCTTTAAACACATAGTTCACATAGAAGTTTAAGGCACATGGGGTTTTATTGTGCCTGAGCATGATAAAGTGGAAGGCGAAGTTCAGGCTCATCACGCCAACTATACAGCACGCCCCTCCACTATGTGACTTTCTCTGTGACCTATACTCCTCTGTGGTTAGTCAGGCGATTCTTTATTTGTAACTCCCAAACTTTTCCTACCTTCACCTAATGAGATTACCCGCCTCATTCATTCTGGCTGCCCTGTTCGTTTTTTCTCTGCAGTCGCAGCAGCTAAATTATTATTTCGGAAATATTCACAGTCACACCGGTTTTAGTGATGGCAACAAGGATTCCGTTACCTCAGGGGTTTCAGATCCTGACGGCAGCTATGCCTACGCCAGACTGTCGGACAATTTTGACTTTCTGGGCATTTCAGAACACAACCATTATTCCAGCAAAGGCAATCCTGGTTTCAAACGACATCTGTATCAGCAGGGACTTGCCATGGCCGCTGTTGCCAACGATGATCACAATTTTCTTGCACTTTTTGGAATGGAATATGGCGTGTCGTCACAATACAATGGCCATGTATTAATTTACGGACTGGGTCAGCTGCTGGGGTGGGAGGAAACTGTGCCGGGAGTGAGCGGCGCCAACTACGATGTTTTTAATGCAAAAACCGATTACGCCGGACTGTTTAAAAAAATAAACGCTGCCAAAGGGGCTTTCTGCTACCTTGCACATCCCGGGTTTGATGACTTTTCCACTGATGGCACCTGGAATACCGCCCTGGCAAATGCACCTTACAATGCAGGTTTCGACAGTGCAATTGTGGGAATGCCTCTGCGCAGCGGACTGGCCACCAACAGCGGAAGCACTTATTCCGATTATCCGCAGGGGAACTACTTTAACTATTACAAGAAAATGTTATATAACGGTTATCACCTTGGTATTGGTTACGACCATGACAACCACTTCACCAACTTTGGTCGTGGCAACGGGGGAAGACTGGTGATCATGGCGCCGGAACTTACC
>JAEZDS010000174.1 GCA_023433205.1 Bacteroidota bacterium | reverse complement strand
GTCAAGGATTGTCAAACCTGATGGGAATACATCTTTCCATGGATTGTGATTACCTGGAGGGGCGCATTGAGAAGTAGACTTTTTTAGCTGCAAGCGTTCAGTTGGCTTTGCTTATTTGTTCCTACTTGCTTTCCACTCAAATTCATTCGGGTTATTTTGACATTTTAGCCCATAATGGCTCTTTGCTCCAGTCGGGTTTCATACCCAATGCATTTGGGTCAACCGAGGGATACGTTAATAACAGTTCATGTAGTTTAATGGAAAATGAATTACCAGGAACAATGATGTTCACCAAATACCTCATGATACAGAGATGTAAATAAAGTTTAGTAGTGTCTGTTGGCACATCTTTAACCCAACTATAGGGTGGTCTAGGTAACAGTTTCGGGGAACCGGGCAGGTTTTTATTCCATAATCTGCTGTGATGGGCACAGTAATTTCTTATTTGCGCAATTGACTGCAGCCAACTCGGCAAGTATGTGTGATTGACTGCCCCTAACTCCGCTGAAATAGTATTTTTTGCTTTCACGTTGTTCTTAAGATTACCATACAGCTTAGATAATGAGCCGAAACTTGTCAGTTCCAGTGTTTTCCAAACCGGTGGAAATCGTGCTTGTATTTCTTCTTATGTTCTTTTATAAAAATATCCTTTGAACGATCAACCTCTTCTTTGATACATGCCAGAGTTTCTATTAATGCACCAGAGTCCTGAAATATATTTATGTTTTGAAACCACCAGGGGTCAAATTCGTGAGAAAGGTGGTAAATGAGTTTTGTTCTTAAACTTATTTCTATTTTTTCGATAACATCAAAAAGCAAAATTCTTAATTCTCGGTCAAAGTTGTAAAGTGCTACTACATCTTCAAATTTGCTATTTTCTTTAAATTTATGAGTTGCCTTATCGCTTTGCATAGGCCACCAATAACCGGCAAGCCTGTAATAACTTACATGTGCCAAGTAATGTTCTGCCAGCGCTTCATCTGCTATGGTCAACCCTCTCTCACGAAGTTGTCTTATTTGATCTTCTATTGATAAGGCCTTCTTGTCGTAGCACATAATTCAGGACTGAATATATAAGAATATCTCTTACATATGGTTTGTGAATGGGTAGGAGAGGTTTAGAGGTGGATGAACTTACGGAAACCCTATAAAATGCAAAAGACTCGCCCTGGTACGCAGTCCTTTCGGACTTAAGCGTGGCGAGTACTGTTGATACAAAGGTAATACCTTTGGTGAAGTTTGTAGTCCTTTAAAGGTTAAATTTTTCCAATATGCTTATCTTCAGATACTCGTTGAAATTACCTGCCTGTGTTTGTTTTGTTGAGCTTTTCTCGAGGTATGGCATGCTTGGCAGGAGAAAGCTGCTTATCAACTAGTTTTTCCCTGGCTGTGCAGCTGGAGCTCCTGACCATTTAGTTTTCATCGCAAAAGTATAGGTGACGCCAAAACTAAGGTTGTGCGTGTAGATCTCCCTGCCGTATACATCGAAACCCAGGGAATTAAAAAGACGGTATCTGAAGAGTGGTTTAAGTTGCACCTGGTACGACATAAAAACAGAGAGGTAGCTTTGATGACTGATCCTGGTCTCCCACCCGAAGCCAGACTGCAGGAAAGGTGACCACTGACGTCGCTTTAGCAGCTGAAAGTGATTTCCAGGTTGATTGTCTGCATAGAGGGTTTTACGATCAGCTGTCAGCACATAGTTAAAGCCCCCTTCAACATCGAAGCGCAGTTTAAGATTATCGGATAATTGTTTTTTGAATCGGACTCCCGCGGGTAGTTCAAGAGTATGATGCATAAAGTCTCCGTACACGCTACGAGACCAGGGGTGATGGTAATTAAACTTCCTTATGGTCAGCCTTAAGCCCGCCAGACCAAAAACACATTTTTTAAACTGTCGCTCATAGCGAAAATGGATGTGATAGGAATATCTATTGTCGATTATCGGTGGATCCATAATCAAAATATTGAGTCCGGGATTATCCAGGTTTCTGTCATGAACATAGCCCAGAGAAAATTCGAAAGCGTTTTGGCTGTACAAACACTTGCTCAGCAGAATTAAAAAAAAGATCGGGAGAGAGCGAAGGACCATCAATTAAGAATTACAGTATTAGTGAAGAATGAGTTTGCCGGTATACACTGTTTGAGAATTGTTTCGCAACTCAGCCTGATAGTTGCCTTTGGGGATGTTATTAAGTTCAAGCACTGTTTCACCCTTGCTGATCTCTTTACTAAAAACCTTTTTACCATGAACATCATACAATATAAAGGTACTTGTACCATCAAAATTTAGAGCTACCGTAACCTGGTGGGTAGAGGGATTGGGAAAAATAAGAACCTGTTCTTTTTTTATTAAGTTCTCCCGCAGCGAGGTGCTAATTGTGGTATCGCCAAGATTGGCAAAGGTGTACTCGCCAATTTCTATTGTTTCAGTTTCTATAAAACCTGTTCTTACACCGTTCTGCACCTTGAAGGCATTTTTTAACCAGTGCCAGTCGTCACCAGCGTCTTTTCTGTAAAAAAGTGCAATACTATCTCCGTTCACCCGCGTAAGCATGGTGTCGAGATATGTGCTACTACCCGAGCTGCCTTTAGTGCCGTCAAACACAAAACGTATTTTTCCCTCAAAACCACCCGATAAAATTCCTTCAACCCGCCAGTAACGCTGGTCTGAAAGCAGGTGTCCCTGGATGTTCTGTTTAAAGGGATCGGGCGGCACATAATTATGCACTATACGAACTAAGCTTGAATCGGAGCCGGTATTTGTTACCTGCACTGTGGCTTTGCCCAGTACAAAATTGTGATTGCCATTATTTTTGAGATACCGGGCTTCATGAGAAGTGGCATCACTTATCTTGCTGTCGTAATTCAGCGCGCAGTACACCGGCTGAAAGGGCAGGTTAAATGTAAAGGTGGCTGAAGCTCCGCTCATGGTACAAGATTGTACGCTGCGGCTAAAGTCGCTGTTGAAGAAACTCAGTTCAAGGGGTACATTCTTGTGCAGGGCCGGTGCCCCGAAGAGTTTTTGTCTGATGCCCACCGTTGCAATTACATTTCCTGCCAGCGGTTGGTAACGCGCCGAATCAATCGCAAAATGCGACCAGCCCCCGTTAAAGATCCAGTCGTTAAAAAAATCAGTTAGGTTTTGTCCGGACGATGTTTGCAGTAGATCCCGCATCTCATTGCTGTTGATGCTGTTCCATGCTTTTTGCTGCATAAGGTATTTGCAGGCAGCGAAAAAAGCCGCGTCGCCCATGTACCCGCGTAAGGTGTGAGCCACATCGGCGCCTTTGTTATAAACGTGGCTGCTGTAGGTCATGTGGTGCCCAACTCCACTTACCGCGTGAAATCCGCCTTCCTGTTTATGAAGAAAGTGCAAAAGATCCTCGTGTTTATTTTTCACCCGCTCAAGATATTTTTGTTTGCCGTACTGCCATTCAAAAAAGAGGTGCGCGCTGAAACTGGCCAGCCCCTCATTTATCCACATGTCTTCGGGCGTTTCGCAGGTAATAAGATTTCCCCACCAGTGGTGCGAAAGTTCGTGGGCCATCAGGTCTTCAAAGGCAAGACTTCCGATAGCGTTGCGCGGGTAAGTGATGTTGGCGGCGTGTTCCATGGCGCCGCTGTTAAAAGGCACCAGACAATAACCCACACGGTTCCACTCATAGGGACCAAAATAGTTTTCATAACCTGATAAGCAGCTAAGGAGATTTACAAAGGAATTTTTCATTGCTGAGGTATCAGAGGCGTGTGCCGCAAGAATTACCGGACGAGGACCATTGAGTGTATTTGCGGTCCAGTTTACCTGACTGTAATCTGCAAGCGTAACGCTGGCCAGGTAGCTGGGAATTTCTTCATCGAGTTTCCATACCCTTGTGCGGTTGGCACCATTTACAACATCTGAAACCAGGGCGCCATTACAATAGGCTAAACGACTGCTGTCGGAGGTGATGTGAAATTCGTAACTGCTTCTCTCTACAAAATTATCGAAGCAGGGAAACCAAACTCTTCCATAGTTGTGGGGGTCGGCACCAAAACCTACACCCAGGTTAAAGGCGTATTCCGCGTTCTGGGTATTGTTGAAATAAAATCCGCCCCAGCCGGTGGCGTCGACCTGCGGCTGGCCGTGATAAAATACGGAGATCAGGGCTGTATCGTTTAAACTTTTAGGAGAAAGGAAATTTACTTTTAGTATCGTATCGTTATAGTTATAAGTCAGCAGCGAATTGTTCTCTTTTACCGAATCAATGGTGAGTTTCAGTAAATCAAGACGAATAAAATTCTGATTATTTTTTAAAGTAACGAATTTAACCTCGGTATAGCCTTTTATTGCAGGATTGCCACTTGCGCCTATATCAAGATGAATATTGTACCTGAGTATATTGAAAGTGTCGCTGCGCAGATTTTCTGCATTATAGTAAGGTGGTGTTGGCTGAGATCTTGCCGGTGCAGTAGCCAGAAAAAATGCGATTCCGATAATGTATTTTAGCATGTACCTAAAATTAATAAAAATGCCGGTAGCTAAAGCAGCGGATAGGTTTTAAGAGCGGGATCAAGAACAGGAAATCTAGTTACGGAAAGTGCAGACCTCAAAGGTATGCCTGAGGTATCAGGTAATTCTGCACATAATCTTTCACGCCGTCTTCAAGTGTGGTAAATTCTTTTCTGTACCCCGCGGCCCTGAGTTTATCCATTTCTGCCTGGGTGTAATACTGGTACTTGTCGCGTATGTCGGCAGGTGTATCAATGTACCCGATATTGGGTTTTTTGTCCATTGCGGCGAAGGTGGCTTCGGCCAGCGCATTAAAACTGCGGGCCTTTCCTGAGCCAAGATTATAAATGCCGCTGTGGGGAGTTTTTTTATAGAGGAACCAGATCACATCGCATACGTCCTTAACATACACAAAGTCACGGAGCTGTTCTCCGTCTTTGTAAAAGCTGTTGTGAGAACGAAACAGCTTTACACTGCCCTTTTCATTTATCTGCCTGAAGGCATGGAAAATTACCGAAGCCATACGTCCCTTGTGATATTCATTGGGGCCATATACGTTAAAGAATTTAAGGCCGTGCCAAATGGGAGGTTTGTTTTTTTGTAAGATGGCCCATTTATCAAATTCATTTTTGCTTACGCCGTAGGGGTTCAGTGGTTTCAGCCTGTCAAGGTTATTTTCATCATCGGCATAACCTTCTTCACCTAATCCGTACGTTGCAGCAGAGGAAGCGTAGATCAGGGGAATACGGTGGCTGGTACAGTGCTTCCATATCTTTTTAGTGTAGTTGAGGTTTAGCTCATTCAGAAGGTCTACATTAAATTCGGTGGTATCGGTACGTGCGCCCATGTGTACCACCAGTTTTACCACATCGCCATGTGTTTCCAGCCATTCAGGAAATTCGCGCCGTTCAATTTTCTGGTAATAGTTCTTGAGCGTGTAATTGGGCTCTTTTTCGCGCTTTGAAAAGTCATCTACCAGCGCAAGGTTACTGATGTTTTCTGCGTTAAATCTGGCAATAAGGCAGCTACCTATAAATCCAGCCGCACCGGTGATTACAATCATGATGAGCTGACAAATGTATGATTTTTTGGAGAGTGTGGCAGCAGCCGACATAAGGCTTTTTATTGTTATTAAAAATTTGCACCTTAGTTTCATGGAAATCAAACGTGTGTTCGATCTGCTTGAACGATTGCAGACCTATGCCCCCAAAAAAGACATCTTGAACGCCAAGGTGAAAGGCGAATGGGTGCATTACAGTGTAGAGGATTTTGTTAATCATGCAAACTATGTGTCTTCTGCTTTGCTGGATCATGGATTGAAACCAGGCGACAAGGTGGCCATTATGGCCGGCAACATGCCTGAGTGGAATTTTGTTGACTATGGCGCCCAGCAGGTGAAGATGCCAACTGCTCCGCTTTTCCCCACCATCAGCAAAGATGATCTCAGATATATTCTGGCACACTGTGAGGCAAAGATAATTTTTGTCTCGGAACGCGGCGCTTACCAGAGGATCAATGAACTTAGGCCGGAACTGCCACACCTGGAGCATGTTGTGACCCTCATAGACATACCTGGGGCAACACATTTTTCAGCATTTCTCGCAAGAGGGAAAGAGCATCTTAATGAAGCAGCCATCAAAAAGATCAAAGACAGCATCAGCAGAGACGACCTCTTTACGATCCTCTACACTTCCGGTACTACCGGTCAGCCTAAAGGTGTAATGATCGCTCACAAGCACCTGCTCAGTAACGTATATATATGTAAAGACATAGCCCCTTTTACCAGAGAGTGGAGAGCGCTGAGTTTTTTGCCGCTGAATCACGTTTACGAGCGTTTTCTCAACACCCTTTACCTGTACCATGGTGTTAGCATTTACTACGCTGAAAGTTTTGAGACCATTGGTGAGAACTGCAGGGAAATAAGACCGCAGGTTTTTGTTGCTGTGCCCAGGGTACTTGAAAGAGTGCTCGAAAAAATAGTGGGTGCAGGTGAAAAGCTGAAAGGTATTAAACGCAAGATCTTTTTCTGGAGCCTTAAACTTGCCGAACGTTTTGAACTGAATAATGCCAACGGCTGGTGGTACGAATTGCAGCGTAAAATTGCCGATAAGCTGGTGTACAGCAAATGGCGCGCGGCAGTAGGCGGTGAAGTAGTGGTGATTGTGAGCGGTGGAGCCGCCCTTAATCCCAGGATAGAACGGGTATTCACCTGTGCCGGACTGGAACTGCTGCAGGGATATGGCCTTACTGAAACATGTGTGGTGGTTTCTGTGAACCGTTTTGAAAGAAGCCGAAGAAAATTCGGCAGCGTTGGATTGGTGCTTGAAAATTCGGAAGTAAAAATTGCTCCCGAAGACGGGGAGATACTGATGAAGGGTCCCAGTGTAATGTTGGGTTATTACAAAAATCCTGAGGCCACGGCCGAGATGATAGATAATGAAGGCTGGCTGCATACAGGCGATATTGGCAGTTTTGAGGATGGTTTTTTAAAGATCACCGACAGGAAAAAGGAGATATTCAAGAGCAGCGCCGGAAAGTATATTTCGCCGGTTGCAATTGAGAACAAATTAAAGGAATGCAAGTTTATTGAACATTGTATGGTGATTGGCGAAGGGCAGAAGTTTGCTTCAGCACTTATCGTGCCCTCTGTCGGAAATTTCAGGGAGTATTGCGCGATAAACGGTATTCACCTTGATGAAAGCAAAAACATTGCCGAGCATGATGATCTGAAAAAGCTGATTGCTGACCATGTAAAAAGTGTGAACGCGGCGCTGGCCCCGCACGAACAGTTAAAACGTTACCAGCTGGTTGAAGGGCCCTGGAGTGTGGAGGGTGGTGAAATAACACCGAAACTCAGTCTGAAAAGGAAGATCATCAGCCAGAAAAATATTCATACAATCAACAAGATATTCAGAACAGGAGAATAGTGTTTCAATAACCACCCTGTAAACGCATTGCCTTTTGTTTTCACGACCACACCCTGGTCCCCTCAGTACAGTTGGTACAGATGTCGATGTTCTTGCGACTTGCCATTACCATCTTCCGGAATGAGTTGTAGGCCTGCGAATGCCAGATGTTATGGAACTCCTGCGACTGAAGATCTCCCAGCCGGTGACTGGCGTCTTTGTCGAAACAACAGGGTACCACTTTGCCATCCCAGGTAACAACGCAGCCCTGCCACATTCGCAGGCAGCTATTGGCAAGGTTGTTCTGAAGGGCATAAGATCCATCTTCCTGTTTTTTGTAGCGGGATAGACGCTCATCATCGGGTATCATCTTGTTACCTGCCGAATAATCATAGATCTGCGCTGTCTTGATCTTCACCTCGTCAACGCCCATTTCTTTTCCGGTTTTTTTTACCAGTGCAATCTCGTGCTGATTATGGCTGAAGGCCACGAACTGCCAGATAATATGAGGAGTGTTGCTGTTAAGGGCCCGTTTTTGCCTTACTATCTCCCTGGTTCCTTCAAGTACTTTGTTAAGGTGTCCGCCAATCCTGTACTTACTGTACGTTTCCTGACTCATGCCGTCAACCGAGATAATGAGTTTGTGCAATCCGCTTTCAACCGTATGTTTCGCGTTTTCTGCACTCAGATAGTGTGCATTTGTGCTGGTGATGGTATATATATTATGACTCGATGCAAATGCTACCATGTTCAGGAACTCTTTGTTCAGATAGGGTTCGCCCTGAAAATAAAAAGTCAGACTATGCAGGTGGCCTTTGAGCTGTAGCAGTGTTTTTTCGAAAAAGTGCTTGTCCAGCATTCCCGTTTCTCGGGTAAATTCACGCAAACCGCTGGGGCATTGCGGACAGCGAAGATTGCAGGCTGTGGCCGGTTCAATACTTATAAAAACCGGCTTACCCCACATCAGTACTCTTCCGCTAAGTTTGGTGAGATAGTAGCTCAGCATCAGCAAAAGATAGTTCACCGCTTTTTTAAGTGTGATCCGGGCAAGGATATTTCTGTAATACTGTAACAAGTGGTTACCTGGATGAAGAGACGAAAGAATTAAGTAAGTACTTTTACAAAAATAACGAATGCGCGACCAAATCTCATATATATGCCTGCTCGGTATGGTTTTATTGTTAAGCCACTGCGCCCAGATAGTACCATTAACAGGAGGGGAGCCCGACCGCAGTCCGCCTGTTTTGCTGGAAGCAGTGCCTGCAAACAACAGCACCGGCTTTACCGGCGGAGAGATCGTACTCCGTTTTGATGAATATGTGCAGCTTAAGGACCTTAATAACCAGCTGATGATCTCTCCGCGTTTGCGTACTGCGCCAAAAGTTCTGGCTAGCGGTAAAACGGTGGTTGTAACATTTAAAACAGGAGAGCTGCAACCCGGAACCACATGCAGGATTGATTTTGCAAAAGCCATTGCTGACATGAATGAATCGAACAGCCTTCCCAATTTCTCTTATGTGTTTTCAACCGGAGAGATGATTGATACCTTAAAACTCAGCGGCTCTGTTACAACAGCAAGTAACAATGCTGCCGGCAGGGAAACCATTGTTGGGTTGTACAGGCAAAGCGATACGCTTACTGCTTCAGAACAGGACAGCCTTCTGTATCTGTTCCCTCCCGATTATTCTGCGCGTACGTCAGAGAGCGGACAATTTACCATTTCCAATCTTCCGGCAGGCATATACTATATATATGCGCTGAACGACAACAACCGAAACAACATCTACGATGGCGGTGCCGAAAAGGTGGCTTTCCTTAATGAGCATCTGGTGCTTAACAGCGATAGTACGGTGTCTTTAAGAATGTTTCTGGAGGAACCACCCGCTATTTTTGTCAAAAGGAGCTTCAGTGCCATTTATGGAGCCGCCACAATTATACTAAACACCAGGGCTGCTGTAAGTATGAAACCGCTTAATCACCTGCTGACACCTTACCTGCACGAAACGCGGAAAAATGTTTTGAAAGACACCGTAGAAATCTTTTATCATAATATAAATGACAGCCTCAGTCTTGCTTTGTCATATAAAGGGAGTGTCAAACGCGATACGGTGCATATTCTGTTACCTGAGAATCGTGCCTCGGGAAAAAGACTGCGCACCTTCAAAACAAATACCGGTACAGGTTTGCTTCGTCCTCAGGAAGAGCTGAGCATGACCTTTCCGGTATGGATGGATACCACTTATATCAGACGCGACAGGTTGAAGATGGCGGCTGACGAGGATTCGGCAATTGGCGGAAGAACAGCAGCAATGCGCTGGCTTGATATCCGCACACTTCTCATAAATGCGCCCTTGAAGAGCGGGATCACTTATAAACTTAAGCCCGATACAGGTTTTGTGCGTGACCTTGATGGTGTTTCAAACGATACCGCCCAAATTGTGTTTACGAAACAGGATAAGGCTGAACTTTCAAAACTAACACTCAATATCAGGGTTCAGCAGAAGCGTCCTTACGTGCTGCAGCTAATAAACGGAGCAGGTTCTGTAGTGGCTGAACGGGCGTTTGAGCCTGCGCTTTCTTCATCAAATATGGTGCAGATAAATTTTGAAGATCTGCTGCCGGGCACATACAGAGCGAAGGTGATCTTTGATGACAATGCTAACGGAAGATGGGATACAGGACATCTCATAAAACGACTTCAACCCGAAAAAGTTCTGACGCCGGCCAAAGAATTTAAGTTGCTTGCCGACTGGGAAGTTGAAGAAACACTAGAGGTTAAGTAAGATCGTTATAAAGAACGAAAAAGTGTTGTTGTTGTGAGAGGCAGTGCTGGCGCGGTGCGCAGTCACATAACCAAACATGGATATGATGTTTGAGTAAGTTCAGCACGAAGAATTTTTTTTGGTAAGTTACACTATTAACAATTTCAACAAATTAGTGTTGAAAAAATAACGGCCTAAGAATTAGATACCACTGAATAATTTATTTACTTCGTATCAACAAATCTCAAAAAACAAAAACCATGGCAAAAAAAGCAGCAAAAAAAGCGACTAAGAAAGCCGCTCCAAAAAAAGCCGCTAAAAAAGCGACTAAAAAGTCAGCAAAAAAAGCGACTAAGAAAGCCGCTAAAAAAGCGAGAAAGAAGTAATAAAATCCCTCACGGTTCCGGTTTAGGCCGGGAGATGCTGAGGGTTTTTTATTTAAACTAAGATCCCCGTACTCCGGGGATCTTTTATTTTTAGCCTGTTTGTAAAACCAATAAAATATATTTGCGGCATCAAAATCAGAAATAATGAAAAATTCAATCAGGTTTTTTTTGTTTGCTGCGGCAACCATTTTGGTTCAGGCCTGCGGTAATGATAAAGAGATAAAAGAAAACGATCTGCCCGAAGGTATGGTGGCGGTTGATCTTACTGCTTACGGTAAACCATTTACACTACCTGTACCCGACACTGCTAATATGCCTTTACAGATTTCGGATGAAGCAGATGGCGCACTGTTGGTTCGCTCAGGAGAAGGTTTTGTTATGCGTGTTTATGAGCAGCACAACGATCTGACCATAAAGAAAGACGATCTCAACTACGACGAAGTGAATCGCCTGAAGAGGATAATTGTTGACGATGCCAATGGCTTGATCTGGGAGAGCAGCATCACCAGGCCCGAATTTCATTTTGTGCGCAATATTACCTTAGCAGGAACCGAGTACAGTTTTGAAGATGCAGCGGGTAATGTTTTTTCGCGGGAGGAAGTGGAAGCCATGTATAACAGCGCCGGCAAAGCAAGGGCAGTTGAATGGGACCAGCATTCACAATAAGTGTGCAGGCGCATTTTTGCTGATGAATAACCCAATTAACAATAATGTTAAATTATCAACATGACTGTTGCTCCCTGAGAGTTTTTTTCAATATTTGCTTAATTCAAAAAACAAAACATGTCAGAAGAATTTGAAAAAAACGATAGGGGTGATCTTTTCTCCAAATCGGTGCGGGCCGGAAAGCGTACATATTTCTTTGATGTTAAAAGCACTCTGAAAAACGACCATTACCTGACAATTACTGAAAGTAAAAAGCGGTTTGGCACCGACGGTAAGTTCAGCTACGAGAAGCATAAGATCTTTCTTTACAAGGAAGACTTTGAGAAGTTCATCGAGGGGCTAAACGACGCGGTGAATCATATCCGTGAGAATGCTCCTGAGGTAGCAAGCAATTACGATGGAGAAGAAAAAAAGGATTCCGACATAAGTTTCGAAGATCTGGGCAGCTGATCTTAACGGCATATGATCAGAAGGCGGATGTTGTCCGCCTTTTTTTGTGCCTGCATCCTTTTAAACATGAAAATTCTGGTTCTTGATAATTACGACAGCTTCACCTTTAACCTGGTTCACCTGGTTGAGAAGGTAAGCAATATCAGTCCGGTAGTAAAGAAGAACGATGAGATCAGCATAGATGAAGTAGCGGGATTTGACCTTATTATTTTGTCGCCCGGGCCTGGCTTGCCGGCGCAGGCAGGAATGATGCCCCAACTGCTGCGGCAATATCATAAAACAAAAACAATTCTTGGAGTGTGCCTTGGTTTGCAGGCCATTGGTGAGTGTTTTGGCGCTAAGCTCAGAAATCTTCCGCAGGTTTACCATGGGCTTGCAACTGCCGTGCAGATAACAGACTCTGAACCGCTTTTTAAAGATTGTCCGCCAGAGATTTTGTGCGGACGATATCACTCCTGGGTGATCGACGATAAAGATCTTCCTGAGGCCCTGCTGGTAACTGCGCGTGACAATTCGGGCAACATCATGGCCGTGCGGCACAGGTACTATGATGTGCAGGGAGTCCAGTTCCATCCTGAATCAATCCTTTCCGAATACGGCGACACTATTATCAGAAACTGGCTGAGCCTAACAAATCCTTAACTTTGCACCGTCTTTCTGATGGTCATTAAAAGTACAGGATATAACATCTATACCAGTAACGCATTCACCAGGCTTAGGGCCTGGCTTGATAAAAAGTCGTACTCCGAAATTTTTATACTTTGCGACGAGAACACGATGGCCGGTTGCCTCGCCATTTTGCTTGCTAATGTGCCGGCCCTGGCGGAAGCCGAGGTTATTGAGACTGAAAGCGGCGAAAAAAACAAAGCCCTTGAGGTTTGCGCGGGCATCTGGCAAACCATGATCGAACAGAACACTTCCCGTGAAGCATTGCTGGTGAACCTTGGCGGGGGAGTTATCTGCGACATGGGTGGCTTTTGTGGCGCCGTTTACAAACGGGGAATTGATTTTATTCATGTTCCTACAACTCTTCTTGCTATGGTTGATGCAAGCGTGGGGGGAAAAACTGCTGTTGATCTTGGCGCCTCAAAAAATATGATAGGATGTTTTGCACATCCACGTGCAGTATTTGTGGAGAAGACCTTTCTTCACAGCCTTTCTGCGCGGCATTACTACAACGGCCTGGCAGAGGTTTTTAAAATTGCACTTGTAGCCGATGCAGGGCTTCTTTCCTATCTTGATAAACATGGAGGAACTGCCGATATGCAGAAACTCATCAATAGTTGTATTAAACTTAAAAACAACATAGTGGCGAAGGATCCTTCAGACAAAGCGCTCAGAAAGATCCTCAATTTCGGACACACCATTGGTCATGCAGTTGAGAGCATGGCCCTTCAGCATAACATTGATCTGTTGCATGGTGAGGCTGTGATTGCCGGCATAATAATGGAATCCCACATCTCGCTTCAAAAGAAGATGTTGAGTGAGCAGGATCTGATCGCCATTGTTTCACTGCTGATGGGACATTATTCAAAACTATCCTTTGAACCCCTGCCCGGTGAGCTCGAACAATTTTTAAGGAACGATAAAAAAAACAAGGGAACACAAAACCTCTTTTCACTTATCACAAGACCGGGAAATTGTAAATGGGACATCCCTGTGAACATGAAGGAAATCAAAAAAGCGCTGGAGTTCTACAATTCATTACAATATGCTGAAAATTGAGGGCGGTTCCGGTAAGATCAGGACTTCGCTGCACCTGCCGGGTTCCAAAAGTATCAGCAATCGTTTTCTTTTGTTGCGTGAAGTGCTGAAAGCCAGAACAGAAGTAACAAATCTTTCTTCAGCCGGCGATACCAGAATACTTGAACAATCGCTTGCGCTGATCGCGAGTACCGATTCAGCAACAATTGACATAGGACAAGCAGGAACTGATATGCGTTTTTTGACCGCCTACCTTGCGGCAACACCCGGAACCTGGACATTAACCGGTACAGAACGAATGAAGGAACGTCCGGTTGGGGAGCTGGTAAATGCCCTGCGCGGACTTGGCGCTGATATTACCTGTCTGGAAAAAGAAGGATTTCCTCCTCTGCAGATCAGGGGTAAAAAACTTTCAGGTGGAGAGGTGAGCATAGCAGCTGGAATAAGCAGCCAGTTTATTTCGGCTTTGTTGCTGATCGCCCCTTTGCTTGATGGGCCACTTGTGGTGAATTTGAAAGGAAATGTTGTGTCGCGGCCCTATATTACAATGACCACAGGTTTGCTGCAGCAGTTCGGGTTTAACTGTGCTACTGCGGAAAAACGTATTGAGGTAAGCGCCAAAAAGCGGAAAAAAGCTGTTCCACAGTTTGTGGTGGAATCAGACTGGTCGGCTGCTTCCTATTTTTGTGCTTTATGTGCCCTTGCGCCCGACATGAGTGTTGAACTTCGTCAGTTCTCGAAAAAAAGTCTGCAGGCCGACTCCGTTGTGGCCGAACTTTTCAGCACAGTTGGCATCGTATCTACTTTCAGAAGCGATTCGGTGCTGCTGCAGAAGGTGCCGCAGTTAAAAAAGGAAGTGGAGTTTGACTTTGTTAATTGCCCTGACCTTGCGCAGACATTTGCCGTTACCTGCTTCGGGCTGGGTGTTGGTGCCAGGCTTACGGGATTACAGACACTTCGTTTGAAGGAGACCGACCGCATTGAAGCGCTTCACAAGGAGCTGGTGAAACTGGGCGCAGTTGTTGAAAGTGGTGAAGATTTTATTCTGATCAATCCTCACAATGGCATAAATACCGAATTAAATCCCGTGATCGAAACCTATGATGATCATCGAATGGCTATGAGTTTCGCAGCGCTTACCCCATGTTTTAGAACGCTAATGGTTCAGGATCACAACGTTGTAGCCAAGTCATACCCGGCTTTCTGGGATGATTTGCAGTCGCTGGGGTTTAGTGTAAATTTGCAGCCCTGAAGTAAATGGCATTCTTTGCAGGAAAAAAATCCAAAACGGGTGGTGAGATGCCATTCCTTATGCACCTTGAAGAGTTGCGCTGGCACCTGGTGCGTTCTGCCCTGGCAGTTTGTCTGTTCGCGGTTTCTGCTTTTGTATTCAACGATTTTATTTTTGACAGACTGATCTTTGGTCCGCTGCAGCAGGATTTTTTTTCCTACAGAGCGCTCTGTTCCTTCGGTCACTGGCTGGGAGCTGGTGACGTAATGTGTATCACTGTTAAAGATGCGAGGCTGCAGACATTAAGCGCCTCCGAACAGTTCTTTAACCACATGTGGATTGCTTTTCTCACTGGTTTGATCCTCGGATTTCCGGTGATTTTATGGGAGCTGTGGAAGTTTATCAGGCCTGCACTCAAAAACCAGGAAGTGGGTCCGGTTAAGTTGTTTATTGTGATTGCCACTTTCCTCTTCCTTACCGGAATATTATTCGGCTATTTCCTGCTGTTTCCCATGAGTTATAATTTCCTTGTGAGCTACCAGGTATCGTCAAGCGGCATTGTTCATACGCAGAATACCTTCGATGATTATATTTCGCTTATAAGTACAATGGTATTGGTATCTGGCATTATTTTCGAAATGCCTGTACTGGTGCATTTTTTATCGCGTATGGGCCTCCTTACGCCGGCTTTTATGCGCCGGCACCGCAAACATGCAGTGGTGATCATCCTGGTGGTAGCTGCAATCATCACGCCAAGTCCTGATGTTACCTCGCAGATGGTAGTAGCTGTACCAATGTATATTCTGTACGAAGCCAGTGTGTTTGTATCGGCAAGTACCATCCGCAGAAAAGAAAAAAACAAACTATAATGGCTGATGTTTTAGAGGAATTCAACAACTACAGGTCAAAGATGAATCAGGTGATCCTGTCGAAAGATAACCTGGTCCTGAAGCGGCTTTTTAACCTGGATACCCAGACTTACACTGAAGGAGCGCTGCCGGTAAAAACCAAGGAGCTGCTTGGACTGGTTGCCAGTATGGTGCTGCGCTGCGATGATTGCATCAAATATCATCTGATAAAGTGTAAAGAGCAGGGCTGCAGCACTGAAGAAGTTTACGAAGTATTTGCAGTGGCCAACATAGTGGGTGGCACCATTGTAATTCCCCACACACGCAGAGCAGCGGAATTCTGGGAGGCACTTTAAGCCTTTACTCAATATCCCATACACTGGGACGGCGCTGCCGGTAAAAAGGCTTGAAATAATTCTTGTGCTCGAGAATAAAGGCCATAATAAAATATACTATTACCGGACTTCCGAAAGTAAAGAATGAAAGGTAGATAAAGTACATGCGCACAGTTGTGGTGTTAATGCCGAGCTTTTTGCCCCACCATTCACACACACCAAATGCGCGGTGCTCGAACCATCTTTTAATGCCGTCTACCATTTACACAAAAATAAGAAAATTGCGCATCCGCACCCGTTTAAACCAAAGAAAGGAAATGTAACTCTCTGCCTGGGCTGCCACCGGCCATCCGGTTTTATTTCTGCCGCTTGTTTTTAGAAAAACTGGGGCAGGTATCGCAGCGGTTCTTTTTAAGGAAGCAGCTTTGCGCCGAGGTAAGTACCACAACAAGCGCGGAGATCATAAGCAGAGATCGCTTTAGCATTTGCAGGGGCAAATATACGGCGAATTTATTACTTTTGACCGTGATGGCGCATGATAACACGTTGAAGGCGCCTGTATGCTGAGACAAAAGCCATAGTGAAGCCCTTTTACCACATAGGACGGTATTTTATGCTGATGGCACGGGTGTTCCGGCGTCCCCAAAAGTTGAGCATGTATGTGCGGCAGACAATATTCGAGATCGATAATATCGGCATATCGTCATTATCTATCATTGCCATTATTTCTGTATTTATGGGTGGTATCATTGCCATTCAGTCTGCATTCAGTTTTACCAGCCCTCTTGTGCCCCTTTATGCCGTGGGATTTACCACCCGCGAAAGTATAATTCTGGAATTCAGTCCAACCATTGTTTGTCTCATCCTTGCCGGCAAGGTGGGTTCAAACTTTGCATCCGAGATCGGTTCAATGCGCATTACAGAGCAGATAGATGCGCTGGAAATCATGGGCATCAATTCCGCCGGATACCTTATTTTTCCCAAAATTGCCGCTTCAGTTATCATATTCCCATTTCTGATAGCGCTTAGTATGTTCCTGGGTATTTTCGGGGGCTACGTAATGGGTGTAAGTTCCGGCGCATGTTCAGCTTACGAATACATTTACGGCATTCAGGCCTTTTTTGAGCCCTGGAAATTATACTATTCATTTACCAAAGTGCTGGTATTCGCTTATCTCATTACTTCCGTTTCATCTTATTATGGATATTATACCAGCGGCGGAGCACTCGAGGTGGGCAGAAGCAGTACCAACGCCGTAGTATACAGCAGTATTTTGATCCTCTTGTTTTCGCTTATCATAACCAACCTGTTCCTGAACCGCTGATAGAGGTAAAAAATATTGACAAGAGTTTTGACGGTCGCCACATTGTAAAAGATGTTTCTTTCACCTTCCTGCCTGGCAAAACCAATCTTATAATCGGCGAAAGCGGTTGCGGTAAAACAACCATCCTTAAGTTAATGGTAGGACTTCATGCGCTTGATAAGGGGCAGGTTTTGTATAAGGGCCTGGATTTTCCTTCATTAGA
Source organism: Bacteroidota bacterium (assembly GCA_023433205.1). Lineage (GTDB taxonomy): Bacteria > Bacteroidota > Bacteroidia > B-17B0 > Aurantibacillaceae > Aurantibacillus. Next base: position 11,917 of record JAEZDS010000174.1, on the reverse strand, counting down.
AAGCGAGCAGAAACAGGAGATCCGCACCAAGATCGGTATGCTTTTTCAGGGAGGGGCCCTGTTTGATTCGCAGACACTTGAGCAGAATGTAATGTTCCCGCTAGATATGTTCACACACCTTTCAAAAGAAGAAAAACTTGAACGGGTGAATTTTTGTCTAAGTCGCGTAAAGCTTGAAGGAAAAAATCACCTTTATCCAGCCGAGCTCAGCGGTGGCATGAAAAAGCGGGCGGCGCTTGCCAGAGCTATCGCCAATAATCCCGAATATCTTTTTTGTGATGAGCCCAATTCAGGACTGGATCCCAAAACTGCCATAATTATAGATGATCTTATTCTTGACATCACCCGCGAATCAAACATCACTACCATCATTGTGACGCACGACATGAACAGCGTTATCGAAATTGGAGAGAACATCATGTTTGTTCATCAGGGGGAGAAATGGTGGACCGGCGATAAAAGTCAGATATTCTCTACAAAGAACGCGGAGCTCGCCGACTTTGTATTTGCATCCGAGTTCATCAGGAAGGCTGTAACAGGACGGCAGCGCTGACATCAGACCAAATTTTCGCTGGCCGTTGACAAAGGTCAATTTCACCGTTGTTAAAAAAGTTCAATTGTATTCACTTAACACACGGCTCAGTTTATTTTTTGATAGTTTCGCTGTGTACTGTGGCGAATGAGATTGTGAAACTTTACTTTCTGCTTGTTTTTGTTTTTCTGGCAGAATGGCCGGCTGCGGCTAGCGGTGAAGCAGTACTGATTTGTGATGTGAGCAATGTTTCTGGCATTGCACAGGAAGATACGGTTTACAAAGCCAAATTTTCAGTGCCTGAAGTACTTTGTTCTCCCTCCGCAATGTCCGTTAAAGAGCAGGTCCTTGATTTCAGGATCCTTTCAGAGACTTCTAACACCAGTTTCCGTTTTGGCTGTTCTCACGGTAGAGCACCGCCGTTAACCTTTGCATGACCTGTGCCCTGCAGGTTTTTTTTAGAAAATTCTACGATCCCGCTCGCATCAACTTTGCTTGTATTAACTAGTTATGGTCAGGCGACCATACTTTATATGAAAAGAATTTTTATTGTTGTAAATACGATCTTTCTGTTTGTAAGATGCGAAACGGCCATACCAGGTCAGGCAGCTGCAGAAGAATTCCCTGTAACAATGCCGGTTGTGATCGACACCTCCTACACTGTAGATTATGTGGCAGAGATCACCTCTGTGCAAAACATTGAAATTAGAGCCAGGATAGACGGTTATATTGAGAAAGTGTATACCGATGAAGGAAAGTTCGTGCGTGAGGGAGATCTGTTGTTCAGCATCAGCAGTCAGGAGTACCAGGAAGAGCTGCTGAAAGCCAGCGCCAATCTTAAGGTAGCGATTGCCGATGCAAAAACAGCCGAGCTTGATTACCAGAACGTAAAGATCCTGGTTGAAAAAAACATAGTTTCAAAGTCTGAGTTGGAGATGGCAAAAGCACGTCTTACGGCCCTGCAGGCCAAAATTGAGGAGGCTCGGTCACACGAAGCCAGCGCCAGGCTGCGACTGGGCTTTACACAAATAAAGGCACCGTTCTCAGGGGTTATTGATAGAATTCCCAACAAAGCCGGCAGTCTTATTGATGAGGGCACATTGCTCACCACACTTTCTGACAACCGCGAAGTATTCGCGTATTTTAATGTTTCAGAGAGGGAGTATCTCGATTTTGTTGCCAACGCTTCCGATGATTCACGATTCAGGGAGGTTTCGCTCATCCTTGCCAATAATAAAAAGCATCCGTACCGCGGCAAAATTGAAACGGTAGAGGGGGAGTTTGATCAGAGTACAGGAAGTATAGCCTTCAGGGCGCGCTTCCCGAATCCGGAAAAGGTACTTAAACACGGAGCCAGTGGCAAGGTTCGCGTAGTAAGATATCTTAAGAATGTAACCGTTGTGCCTCAGAAAGCCACTTTTGAGATCCAGGACCGTATGTATGTGTATGCGGTAGACAGTAATAACGTGCTGCGGATGCGAAGGATCCGCACTACACATCGTTTGCCGCACTTATATGTTATTACAAGCGGTCTTTCACCCGGTGAAAGATTTATTTATGAAGGTATCCAGGACGCGCGCGACAGCTTGCAGATCAAAACACTGGTAGTTCACCCCCAGCACATCATCCAGGAACTTTCCAGAATAAACAGCGAAAAAACCAGCAGGTAATGTTCAGCTTTTTTATACACAGGCCTGTACTTTCAATAGTAATTTCAGTGATCATCACGCTGCTGGGCTTTATCGCAATGGGAACGCTGCCAGTGACCCAGTTCCCCGAGATAGAACCACCTTCGGTAACGGTAACCACAAAATATACCGGCGCCAATGCTGAGGTTTGCGCCAAGGCTGTTGTTACACCGCTTGAAAGGGCCATAAACGGAGTTTCAGGCATGAACTACATGACCTCAGTTTCGGGAAATGATGGCACCAGTATCATTCAGGTGTATTTCCGCTCTGGTGTTGATCCTGATCTGGCAGCGGTGAATGTGCAAAACCGCGTAACCGCCGTGCTCGATGAATTGCCGGAGGAAGTGCTGCAGGCAGGTGTGATCACCGAAAAAGAGGTGAACAGCATGCTTATGTATCTGAACATACTGAGCACCGACAGCACCATGGATGAGAAGTTCATCTACAATTTTGCGGATATTAATGTTATTAAAGAGCTTAAACGTATTGATGGTGTAGGTTTTGCTGAGATCATGGGGTCACGCGAGTACTCCATGAGGATCTGGCTCAAACCCGACAGGCTCACCGCTTATGGTATCTCAGCTGAAGAGATAATAACCGCGCTCAGGAAACAAAACATTGAAGCTGCTCCGGGAAAGATTGGTGAAAGCTCTGGCCGTGAAGGTCAGTCGCTGCAGTATGTGCTGCGCTACACCGGAAAGTTCACCACCAGGGCGGAATATGAGAACCTGGTAATTAAAGCAACACGCGATGGCCAGATTATGCGAATAAGAGATGTTGCCGATGTTGAATTCGGGTCGCTTGATTATGATGTGCTTTCAAAGGAGAATGGCAGACCCTCGGCCGCTATCCTGCTGAAACAGCGGCCGGGTTCAAACGCACAAAAAGTTATTGAGGACATTAAGATCAGGATGGCCGAACTGAAAAGAATTTCTTTTCCTCCCGGCATGGAGTATAATATCAGTTACGACGTGTCGCGATTTCTCGATGCCTCTATTGATGAAGTGATGAAAACCCTGCTGGAGGCTTTCTTGCTTGTGGCACTGGTAGTGTTTGTGTTTCTGCAGGATCTTCGTTCAACACTTATTCCCGCTCTGGCTGTGCCGGTGTCGCTTATCGGCACCTTCTTTTTTATTCAGCTTTTCGGATTTTCAATTAACCTGCTTACTCTTTTTGCGCTGGTGCTTTCCATAGGTATAGTGGTTGACAATGCAATTGTGGTGGTGGAGGCGGTACATGCAAAGATGAGTGAGCTTGAGATAGGTGCACGGCAGGCTACAGTGCTGGCCATGAAAGAAATTGGAAGCGCCATTGTTGCTATCACCCTGGTGATGTCGGCAGTGTTTGTACCGGTTGCGTTTATGTCGGGACCCGTGGGCGTTTTTTACCGGCAGTTCTCGATTACCATGGCAATAGCCATTGTTATTTCAGGAGTCAACGCGCTTACACTAACCCCCGCGCTCTGCGCCATCATGCTAAAGAACAACCACGGCCAACGAGCGCGGCGCGACCTGCTTCACAGATTTTACAGCTGGTTTAACATGAAGTATGCCGGACTTTCTGCTAAATATCTGCGCCTGCTGAAATTTGTTTTAAACCGTCGTTTTGTTACTGCCGGATTGCTGGTGCTTTTCCTTGCAGGCACAGTTGGTCTGGGCAGTATCCTTCCTGCAGGCTTTATTCCCACAGAAGATCAGGGAACGATCTACGTAAATGTAACTACCCCTTCAGGCTCTACACTTGAACGAACCGACAAGGTGATGGATAATATTGAGCGGGTTGCAAGCAAGATCGACGCAGTGGAAGGTGTTTCCACACTGGCGGGGTTCAGCCTGTTTACCGATGGTGCCGGGGCCTCTTTCGGAATGGCGATGATCAATCTTAAACACTGGGCACACCGTCGCCAGTCAGTTGATGAGGTGATTGCCCTGCTCAAAGACAACACAAAACATTTAAGGGATGCCAGTATTCAGTTTTTTCCTCCGCCCGCCGTGCCTGGTTATGGTAACTCCAGCGGCTTTGAGCTTAGGGTGCAGGACATGACAAACTCTGATGATCTGCAAAAACTTGAAAAGGTGTCGCGCGATTTTATTGTGGAGCTGAACAAGAGACCGGAAATAGAGAACGCTTTTTCAAGTTATGATGCAAGCTTTCCGCAATACCTTGTGCGGATCGATCAGGATAAGGCCGCGCAGAAAGGTGTGGATATTGATATGGCCATGAGTAACCTGCAGGCGCTTATCGGCAGTTTTTATGCCAGCAACTTCATTCGTTTCGGTCAGTTATACAAGGTAATGCTGCAGGCTCATCCCCACTACAGGGCACAGCCTGATGATGTGCTGAAGATGTTTGTAAAGAATTCCCGCGGTGAAATGGTTTCTTATGCCTCTTTTGCAAGTATTGAGCGTGTTTATGGCCCTGAACAGCTCACGCGTTATAACATGTACAACTCTGCCATGATAAATGGCGAACCGCAACAGGGATACAGCAGTGGTGAGGCCATAGAAACAATAAAGGAAGTTGCGGCTTCAAGTTTACCAAAAGGTTTTAGCTTCGACTGGTCGGGCATGACACGGGATGAGATCGAATCATCAGGGCAGGCCTTCTGGATCTTCCTGATCTGTCTTGTGTTTGTGTATCTGATCCTTGCCGCGCAGTACGAGAATTTTCTGCTGCCTTTGCCGGTGATACTTTCACTTCCTGCGGGTGTTTTCGGGTCGTATCTCCTGTTGTGGCTGCTGGGTCTTCAAAATAACATTTACGCGCAGGTGGCGTTGGTAATGCTTATTGGCTTACTGGGGAAGAATGCGATCCTCATTGTTGAATATGCCAATCTGCGGCACCGTGAAGGCATCTCACCGAAGCAGGCAGCTATTGAAGGCGCGGTATCGCGTTTCAGACCTATTCTTATGACATCTTTCGCTTTTATTGCCGGGCTTATACCACTGGTGCTTGCCACTGGTGCCGGTGCTATCGGTAACCGCACAATTGGCGCTGCGGCGGTGGGGGGAATGCTTATGGGTACGATATTTGGTGTGATAATAGTGCCAGGCTTGTTTGTGATATTTACCAACATCTCTGAAAAATTTGGCTGGCACAGAACACAGGACGAGTTGCATTTTTAAATGATGGCTATATTAAAACAGATAACAGCTATTATTGTGCTGGTTCAGTTATGCAGTGGCTGCGCATTGCTTGAACGTACATTTGCCGATCCTGTAGAAACAGCCAAACGTGAGGTTGATACAACTGGATACACACCGCTGGGTTACAGGGATTTTTTTACTGATACAACACTGCTGTCACTGCTTGACAGCGCCGTTCTGAATAATCCCGATCTTCTTGCGGCTTACCAGCGAATTGAAATTGCCCGGGCAGATCTGGCTGCCCGGCATTTCGCAATTTTTCCGCAGATGCAGGCGCGTGTTTCAGCAGGTCAGCGACGTTTCGGCGCCTACACCATGGATGGGGTGGGGAATTTTGACACTAATTTTTCACCCAACATTTCCGAAGAGCAGAAAATGCCTGAACACTTACCTGATTTTTTTGCCGGTTTGCAGGCTTCCTGGGAGATCGATATCTGGCGGCGTCTGCGAAACGGTAGGGAGGCTGCACGGGAACGATACCTGCAGCAGGCCGAAGCGCGCAACTGGGTGCTGAGCAACCTGGTTGCCTCGATTGCCAGCACCTATTATGAATTACTTTCGCTCGACAATGAATTGATTATACTTGAGGAATTTATTCGGTTGCAGGAAAATGCCGAGCTGATCATCTCATACCAGAAGATGGCGGGGCAGGCCACAGAACTTGCGGTGCAGCAATTCAAGGCACAAACCCTCAGTTCAAAGAACATGCGGGTTGAAGCACTGCAGAAGGTAGTGCAGGCTGAAAACAGACTGAATTATTTGCTGGGCAGATTTCCACTGCCGGTGAGAAGAGACCCCGACGCGTTCAATGATTCATTGCAGGATCTTCCTGTTGTAATTCCACCTTCCATGATAAGGAACCGTCCGGATATTGTGAGAGCTGAACATGGCATTAGAGAGGCCAAACTAAATTTTTCTGTAGCGGAGGCGGCATTGTATCCGCGTCTTTCCCTTGATGTTTTGGCCGGATTCCAGAGTTTCAATCCTGGTTTTTTTCTGTCACCTGCTTCTATCACTTACAACCTGTTCGGGTCTATGGTAGCACCCCTGGTAAATCGTGCGCCTCTAAAAGCGGCATTACGCGTTACTGGCAGCAGGCAGCGTAATGCTCTGTATGAATACCAGAAAAGTGTTTTGAATGCTTATTCAGAAGTCTCTACAGAGATCGCAAATCTTCAGAATCTCACCCAGATGCTCACTTTCAAAAGTCAGGAAGCTGAAGTGTCGGCAAACGCCGTTATAACAGCAAACGCGCTTTTCCGCACTGGTCGGGCCACCTACCTGGAGGTGATCATCACTCAAAAAAACGCGCTGCTTACTCAACTGCAGCTTGTAAATCTTCGTGAACGCAGGTTCAAAGCCGCCATTTCCCTGTACAAGGCACTAGGGGGAGGGTGGAGGTAGCGACCTTTGCAGCAGCTATTCCATTTCTTCCTGGATCTCCAGCCAGCGCATGGTTTTATTATCAAGCACTTCGGTAAGACTTTTTAATTCCTCACTTATTTCTCTGATTTGATCATAATTATCGTTGGCGCCTGACAGTTCGTTCTCCAGGGTTTTTTTTCGTTCCTCCAGCAAAGGGATCTCCTTTTCCAGTTCACTAAGTTCGTGCTGTACTTTAAATGATAATCTTGTTACTGGCTTATTCTTTTCCGGCCGGGGCGTGATTGCGGCCGGCTTTTTTTCAGCAGGGGAAGTGGCGGCGGTTCTGTTCTCTTCCTGTATCTGTTTCCACTCCCGGTACTCGGTGTAATTGCCGGGGAAATCCTTTATTTCACCATCCCCTTCAAAAGCAAAGATATGATCCGCAAGCCTGTCCATAAAATACCGGTCGTGACTAACCAGCAAAACGCAGCCCTTAAATTCATCAAGGAATTCTTCCAGGGTCTGAAGCGTCACTATGTCGAGATCATTCGTAGGCTCATCAAGAATTAGAAAGTTTGGGTTCTTCATTAACACGGTGAGCAGGTACAGCCGCCGTTTCTCCCCTCCGCTTAATTTGCTCACAAAACTATGCTGTGCCTCGGGGGGAAAGTTAAATCGTGTAAGAAGTTGTGAGGCGGAAAGACTTTGACCGTTAGCCAGTGGAATAAACTCTGCTATGTCGCGCACCACTTCAAGAATTCGTTTGTCGTTGCTTAACTGCATGCCTGCCTGCGAGTAATGACCAAAAATAACTGTGTCACCCACCTGTATCTTTCCACTGCTGGGCTCCTCCTCTCCCAGAATCATTTTTAGCAGGGTGGATTTTCCCACGCCGTTCTTACCTACCACACCAATTTTTTCGCCAGTAATAAAAGTGTAGGTAAAAGGTTTCAGGATCAGCTTTTCCCCAAATTGTTTGCCCACCTTGTGCAGTTCAACAACTTTCGATCCCAGCCTTTCCATTTTTACACTGAGCTCTATTTTTTTGTCTGTACGTTTTTGTTTTGCTCTGGCAGTTATGTCGTCGAAGGCATCAACCCTTGATTTGGCCTTGGTGCCGCGCGCCTTTGGCATACGACGGATCCATTCGAGCTCACGTTTGTAAAGATTTCGCGCCTTATCTATCTCGGCATTGCGGATAGCCTCCCGCTCCATCTTTTTTGTGATGTAATACTCAAAATCACCCCGGTACTCAAACAACTCCATACCATCAAGCTCCAGTATCCTGCTGCAAACAGTATCCAGGAAGTAACGGTCGTGGGTAACCAGCAGCAGACTGATGTGCGCGTTCTGCAGGTAATGCTCAAGCCATTCTATCATCTCTATATCGAGGTGGTTGGTAGGTTCGTCCATAACCAGCAGATCCGGTTTGTTGATCAGTACCAGTGCAAGCGCAACACGTTTTTTCTGCCCTCCGCTGAGCGTGCTCACCTTCTGTTGCAGGTCAATGATGCCAAGCCTCGACAGAATCTCCTTCGTATCCATCTCATAATGCCAGGCGTCCAGCTCATTCATCAGCGCAAGTGCCTCGTCAAGTCGGGCAGCGTTTTTATTGTTGTGTTCTTTTTCAGAAGCAAGCAGTGCCGACTCATATTCCCTGATGGCATGCACCATCGGATTATCGGCCGTTGACAGAATATCCTGTACCGACAAAGAATCGTCGAGCGTAAAATCCTGGTCAAGAAACGAAACCCTGATGTTCTTCCTGAAAACCACTTCCCCTTCATCGGCGATCTCAATGCCTTTGATGATCTTGAAAAGCGTTGTTTTGCCAGATCCGTTTTTGGCTACAAGAGCAACTTTCTCGCCGTGATCGATGCCAAAACTGATGTTTTTAAAAAGCACTTTTGCGCCGTAGGATTTTGAAAGGTTGTTTACTGAGAGCAGGTTCATGATAAGAAAGCGCAAAAGTACCTTAAGAATCCGGAAATCTGCAATGTTTTGCAAGCTTTGGCACTTTAAATGCCGTCAAAGCAGGTAATACAGCCTGCCCAGTGATCAAAGTTCGCGCAGTTCTCACAAGCGTTTTATATTTTAGCGATGTGACTTTACAGTGCAGGAAAAATATTACCATACCAGGTTCAGCGGACCTGCCAATAGTGCTTGATGTGTTTTTCAAAGAGAACGGTGAGCCAAAGCCTGTTGTGATCTTTGTTCACGGCTTCAAGGGATTTAAAGATTGGGGCCATTTTAACCAGGTTGCCGAGAAATTCGCTGAAGAAGGTTTTGTATTTATCAAATTCAATTTTTCCCATAACGGCACCACAGTACAGGATCCATTGAATTTTGGTGACCTGGAGGCCTTCGGGAAAAACAATTATATCATTGAACTTGATGACCTGAAGCTGGTGATCGACTGGACCCTTAACACAGCCTGGCTGCGTCCGGAGCTTGATCAGGGGCGGCTTTCACTTCTGGGCCACAGTCGTGGCGGTGGTATCAGCATTATTAAAGCTTTTGAAGACAAACGGGTAAATAAACTTGTTACCTGGGCTTCGGTAAGCACTTTTGTGAACAGAAACAAAAAGAAGACGATAGAAACCTGGAAGAGAGATGGGGTGGTGTATGCTCACAATGCACGTACCCAACAGGAAATGCCAATGTACAGACAGTTTTATGATATAATGATGGCCAATAAAAGCCGTCTGAACCTGCTTGCCTGCGCCAGAAAACTGAAGATACCCTTTCTGATAGTACATGGAACTAATGATGAAGCGGTGCCATTTGCCGAAGCAGAAGCGCTGCATCAGTCGGCACACAGCTCGCGGCTTTTCAGGGTTGAAAACGCAGACCATACATTCGGCGTCAGGCACCCGTTCTTATCTTACCCGCTGCCGCCGAGGTCAGTAGAGGTGGTGGATCAAACCATCCACTTCCTCCGCAGCTGACCGTCATAAGCGGGTCTGCCACCAAATTCCTTATTTTTGAAGCTTTGAAAACCCGACTTCTTATATTTTTTACGCTCCTGCTTCCTGGTCTTAATTCACAGGATAACTGGGAACTTGAAATAAGCAGCAATGTAGAGTTACGTACCTTAACGCTCACCAACAAGGCCGAGCAAAAAAGCCGGCCGCTTAAGGGAGCTACAATTGAATTACTGGATGGCGCAGTTGTGGTGCAGAAGGTTTTCAGTGACGCAAGGGGCGATTTTTCAGTCAGGGTTCCCCCCAACGGTGACTTTATCATTAAAATATCCTACCCTGGTTGTAATGCCAAAAAATTCCATGTCACTACAACAGGTGTTCCTGAAAATTACGACAAAGACGGCTGGCATCCCACATTCCCTATTGGTGGGGTAATTATGGCTAAACCCTTGTATGGTATCAATTACTCTGCCCTTGAGCAGCCGATGGCGTGGATAGGCTGGAAACCGCGGAAAAAAGTGTTCGATGACAACGAAGATTATACCGGTCAGGTGCTTGCTCAGCTCAAAAAGATCAAAGCAGACGAAGACGAACTGATAGCGCGTTTTCTTGAAGCTGTGCAGGCAGGTGACGCGGCATTAAAAAAACCTGATTGTCCGCTGGCAAAAAAGATGTACTCCAGGGCACTTCAGACTATTCCTGAAGTAGAGTACGCCATAGAGCAGCTTGCGAAGGTTGGCATGTGCCTGGAACACGCGGTCGCATCGGAGAAACGCGCTCAGGAACTGCTCCAAAGAGCGGAAGAGGAAAAAGCCGCACGTGAGGCAGAAAAAAAAGCAAACACAGATCGCAGTAGTTTGCAGAGCGGCAGCAAAAAAAACAAGGAAGCTGCAGGTGTCGCCAAAGAAAATGAACCGCCAGAGTTTCGCGCGGAGGCTGCTGAAATGAAAGATCCTGAGAGACGTCAGAACTCCGCAGAAAAGAAAGGGGCGCCGGCACCCTCCGTGGAGAAAAAGCAGACTGCAGGGAAAAAAGAATCTCAGTTTGTAGGTGACGAATCTGAACAATCAGAAAAAACACAAACTGCTGACGATAAGGAGGCGGACAATCAGTCTGCAGCTGCAGGCGATGCACCGCCCGCTCAGCTAAGAGATACGGGTGGTGAGAAAGTGCTGGGCAGCGTGCGAAAAAAAGAAAGAACAGGTGCCGGCGGAGGAGTAAAAGCAAAAAATAAGCGTTATCGCACACCTCAGGTGCTTGGGCTTTCAGAATACCAGAAGGTGATAACCGAAGCGGATGGTTCTTTAAAAGACAAAAATTTCGCCAGGGCCCGCGAACTTTACAACAGGGCTCTGGTACTGAAGCCGGGCGATGCCTACGCGGAATCAAAGATCCGGGAGATCAGGAAAACAGAAATTTCAGGGGAGTAGCGTGCTTAAGGTGCTGAAACAAAGGCGCTTTCATTTGCATCAAATTTGCTTGACAGAGGCAGGATCCTTTCTTAAAGGAATTTCCCCATGAAGGTGTCGGTGAAGCATAGGAGGAGTGAGATCACATCAAAGAACAGCCAGGGAGCAAAGCTTCGTTTCAAGGTACTGCCTGCATTTGGGGAGTTTATTCTGCAGCACAATTTGCGTGATTTTATTTCGGTTCAGCTGAATCTGATGAAGAAGCACAGGTTTCCCATGCTCAGGTATGCAAGATTTGAGGGACTAAGTGAGGAGGAAATAATTGAGCTTTCAATTCCTTCTCATACCGAATTTCTTACCAATGTTGTAAACAACACACTTGATGATTATCTCAAAGAAACGCAGGAGCGCTGGAAAAACGACCAGTTACCGAATATTGGCCGCGACCAGCTAGTGGCTGAAGATATCACTCTCTCGGCTTTTATCAGAAAGATGGCATTGTTACATTTTGTGCCTGCATACACGGCAAAAACAGAGCTGGTTCTGCAGCTTGTGGCTGAACTTGAACGTTATGCCCTTGAAGCCGAAACCCGGTCGTTCAATACTTTCCTTGAGATCAATCAGGTGAAAATAAAAAAGATGAACAGGGAGCTCAGGGCCAGAACCAACCAGTTACTGGAGGCTCAGCACCTGGCGAACCTGGGAAGCTTCGAATGGTATTTCTCTGAAAAAAAGCGCTCGGCATTTTCTCCTCAGTTCAGCATAATTTTTCAGCTGGAAAAAATAAACAGTCTTTACGATGTTGTTGAGCTGGTAGACCCGCGCGACAAAGTAAAATTCCTGAAAATGATAG
>JAEZDS010000113.1 GCA_023433205.1 Bacteroidota bacterium | reverse complement strand
GCGCGATACCGGGCTACGCTACACCCCGAGCTGCCCTTGTTTTTAGAGTCCGCAAATATACAACTATTTTTATCTGTACAGAAAAGTAAAAAGCTTTTCCCAAAATTTTCAAAGGTGCCGGCGGGGGCTAACGCAGCCACTAATAAATCGTATTTTTGCGCTTTTATGCAGGAGCAGATACTGATACTGGACTTCGGATCACAGTACACACAGCTTATAGCCCGCCGATTGCGCGAACTTAATGTCTACTGTGAGATCCATCCTTACAACAAAATCCCCGACATCGACCCCTCAATCAAAGGAGTTATATTAAGCGGAAGTCCGCACAGCGTGCGTGAAACCAATGCACCAAGACCCGATCTCGACAAAATAAAAGGCAAACTTCCGCTTCTTGGAGTTTGTTACGGTGCCCAGTATCTGGCACATTTCTACGGCGGCGAGGTAGGTAAATCCAACTCGCGTGAATATGGAAGGGCGCATCTTGAGATAAAAGAACCGCAAAACCCTCTCTTTAAAGACATACTGAACGACAGCCAGGTTTGGATGAGCCATGGCGATACCATACTTACGCTTCCTGAAAATTACAAGGTAATAGCAAGCACCCACGATGTTAAGATCGCAGCATACCAGATAGAAGGTGAAAACACTTTTTGTATCCAGTTCCACCCCGAGGTATACCATACCCGCGAAGGCAGTAAAATGCTCAGGAATTTTGTTTACAACGTATGTGGCTGTAAAGGTGACTGGACACCTGCTGCATTTATTGAAACCAGTGTGGCTGAACTAAAAGAAAAGATAGGCCGCGATAAAGTGATACTGGGATTAAGCGGAGGCGTTGACAGCAGCGTGGCTGCTATGCTGCTGCACCGTGCAATTGGCAGCAGCCTGCACTGCATTTTTGTCGACAACGGGTTGTTACGCAAGAATGAATTTGAATCAGTACTCGATTCCTATAAACACATGGGGCTAAATGTAAAAGGGGTTGATGCCAAAGACCGCTTTTATAAAGAACTGAAAGGCGTTTCAGACCCGGAACTGAAAAGAAAAGCCATTGGAAAGGTTTTTATCGATGTGTTTGATCACGAATCAAAAACTATAACCGACGCCAAATGGCTGGCTCAGGGCACTGTATATCCCGACGTAATTGAAAGCATAAGCGTAAAAGGTCCTTCAGCAACCATCAAATCGCACCACAACGTTGGCGGATTACCCGACTATATGAACCTGAAGGTGGTGGAACCCTTGAGAAGTCTTTTTAAAGATGAGGTGCGCCGCGTAGGACACGAATTACAGATTGACGAAAATATCCTGAACAGACATCCTTTTCCTGGTCCCGGACTTGCCATAAGGATTCTCGGGGAAATTACAGAAGAAAGGATCCGTATCATCCAGGAGGTAGACGATATTTTTATAAGGGGATTAAAGAGCCACAACCTTTACAATACGGTGTGGCAGGCCGGCGCCATCTTCCTTCCTATACAAAGCGTTGGCGTAATGGGCGATGAACGCACCTACGAAAATGCTGTTGCTTTGCGGGCGGTGAGCAGCACTGATGGGATGACAGCCGACTGGGTTCACCTGCCGTATGAATTCCTGGCAAAAATGAGCAACGAGATCATCAACAAAGTGAATGGGGTAAACAGGGTGGTGTATGATATCAGCTCCAAACCTCCCGCAACAATAGAATGGGAGTAACAAGCGCAACCAATATCAGCAATAAAAAGCGAAGTGTGGCTCCCTTACGAACCGCTTCTATTTTATCGCGTGCCCTCCTGCTAATGCTCGCACTTTTACTCAGCACCTGCAAGGCCCAGCAAAAGTCAACCAATGTTCAATCCATCAACGGTCAGTCTTATTATATTCACACTATCCAGAAAAAACAAAGCCTTTATGCCATCTCAAAACTTTATAATGTAAGTGTCGATACTTTGTTTGAGCTCAATCCCGAACTACGTAATGGCGCAAAAGCCGATCAGCAGATCAAAGTGCCGGTGGTAAGCTCTGCAGAGAACCAGGAGGCGGACACCAGCAGATATATCACCCATAAGGTAATTAAAGGCGAAACTGTTTATTCTCTTACCAGAAAATATAATATCAGCGAAAAACGGCTGCTTGAGTACAACCCCGTTCTGGCCGAAGGATTAAAAGAGGATCAGCTTATAATAGTAGGGGAAAAGTCAAAAAAAAGAACCAGAGAAAAACTTTTGCCTGTACCCACTCCCACGCTTCAGCTCCCTTCCCTTCCCATTGATTCAGCCAGATTCAGACCATTTTCAAAACCAGAAAAACCGCTTTACAATGTTTCGGTGCTACTGCCCTTTAAACTGCAAAAAGTTCCAGATCTTGATCCGCAACAACTGCAGCGTAGCAACGGAAGTTTTCCCGGCATCCAGGCGCTTGCCGCAGACTTTTATCTTGGTTGTAAAAAAGCCGCTGATTCCTTACAGTCTCCCGGTTTTGCCACAAATCTTCAGTTATATGATATTGACGACGATGATTCTGTAGCAATAAGAAATTTAAAACGCGATCCGGCATTTAACGCTTCCGACCTTATAATTGGCCCCCTGTATGCAAACAGCTTCGCCGCACTTTCGCAAAAAGCGAGCGAAATGCATACTCCGATCATTTCACCTTTTACAAGGCAGAACAAGATCCTCTTTAATAACATATATATTTCAAAAACCAATCCCTCGCAATACACGCTGCTTGAAAGCCTGGCAGACTATTGTATTGATTCGCTGATGCAGGATTCAAGCAATTTTATACTGATGACTGTATCACTGAAAGACCGTCGTGAAGGGAACTACGCGGAGGCTTTCAAAGCATACTTTAATAATCGCGTGGTACAGATGGGAAGAGCGGCGACCGATACTATAAGAACCACTCATATTATTGACAGTCTTGCGAGCCTCATTAAACCAGGTTACAAAAATGTTGTGATTGCGCTTAACAGCAATGAAGTGTTCATTGCCAATTTCACCACACAACTTGCAATGATGGCTGCCGGAAAAAATGTGAGATTATGCGGTTGGGAAAGCGTAACTGGTATGGACAATATTGATCAGGAGTACCTCAACCAGCTGCAGTACACCTTTCCGCACGAATACAATGTTTCAACCCGCGCAATTCCCGCGCTTGACAACTACTACAAAAGCCATCAGCATACCTCACCCAGTGAGTTCTACTATGTTGGATTCGATCTCGCCTACTATTACCTTAAGAATCTTAAAGAACGCGGGCCCGATTTTGTGTACGAACTCGACCAGATCGCAATGGAGCTGAACTACCTCCGTTTTAAATTCGCCAGGCCGGATTTTACAACCGGCTTCGACAACCGGGGGGTGTATATCTTCAGGTACAAAGATTACCAGCTGCATAAAACCGGGTGGAAGTAACTGGCAGTGAAATAGCGAACTGGCTTCAGAAACTGCAGGACGATATCTGCATCTCACTGCAGAATACTGATGGCAAATCAATTTTCGGAGAAGACAACTGGCAACGTCCTGCCGGTGGTGGTGGCAGAAGCAGGGTGATACAAAATGGCGCTGTTT
This sequence comes from Bacteroidota bacterium, assembly GCA_023433205.1. Lineage (GTDB taxonomy): Bacteria > Bacteroidota > Bacteroidia > B-17B0 > Aurantibacillaceae > Aurantibacillus. The sequence continues at coordinate 1,514 of JAEZDS010000113.1, read as the reverse complement.
TTGAAAAAGGCGGCGTTATGTTCAGTGCCGTTAAAGGTGAGGCTCCCGATTTTCTCCTGAAAGAGAATGCACACAGTTTCGCCGGTCTAAAAACCGATCGTCCACATTTTTTCGCAACGGGCATCTCAATCGTTATTCATCCGCAAAGTCCAATGGTGCCTATCATTCACATGAACATCCGTTACTTTGAACTGCGGAACGGCAATGACGAACTTCTAAAGCGCTGGCTTGGCGGTGGTATTGACCTTACGCCGCACTACATCGACAAAAACGATGCCCGTTTCTTTCACAGGGAACTAAAAAGCTTGTGCGACGCGCATCACCCCGCGTACTACGGAAAATTCAAAAAGTGGGCGGACGATTATTTTTATATAAGTCATCGGGGCGAAACCAGGGGAATTGGCGGTATTTTTTTTGACAAACTGGCTGAAACTCCTGATCGCAGTTTTGAAGAAAACTACAGGTTCTGGCAGGATGTTGGGAAAAATTTCGTACCACTTTACTCCGAACTTGTTGAGCGCAGCAAAACAAAACCTTTTAACGATAACCACAGGCAATGGCAGCTACTTCGCCGCGGCCGCTATGTTGAATTTAATCTTATTTACGACAAAGGCACCCGTTTCGGACTTGAATCAAACGGAAGAATAGAATCCATCCTTGTGAGCCTTCCCCGTACTGCCGGGTGGGAGTACAATTTTATTCCCGGTGAAAACTCTGAAGAAGCGAAAACACTGCAGCTTCTCAAGAAAGATATTGACTGGCTGGAGGCCTGATCATTTCCCGAATTTATACATCAGAAAAAAGAAAAATAGAATTGGCAGGGAATTAAAGAACATGCCGAGATACCCTTGCGGGAATTTTTCACCCTCATACTCATATTTAGCGTTCAATACAATGTTCAGTATCGCGAAAATAAATCCCAGTATTGAAAAAGCCACTCCGTAAAAAAGCAGGTTTGCCCTGAAAGCGCTCAAAGTGCTTAACACCCCGATCAAAATAGAAATGTAGCCACTGAACACATAAAATCTGTACCGCAGCATCCTATTCAGCGTAATAACTCATCAGCCGCCGCCGCAACTTGCTCGCGTATGTCTGGCTCTGCCAGTCGGTATGGTTCACAGTAGCGTTTATACACTTGCCAAACTGTTTGATCCTGTATTTCATCTCATCGCCCAGAAGATTAAAAAGATCCATCGCTTCGTCAAAGTCAGAGGCATTGCCGGTTATCCGCGCAAAGTGATCTTCCATGCTCTCTTCAATAACAGTCTGTGGTTTTTTGCCTTTCCGCAGGGCCATCATGTAATGGTCGCGTACAACAAACGACTCGGCGCTTGAATTCAGAAAACGTTCTTTGATCTCTGGTGGAAGATCATAATCATTCACCAGTTCATAATCCCACTCATCCTTGTAACGCTGCTCAAGATACATGTGTGGCGCAGCAAACACATGGTTCCAGTCAATAGGGTACTGCCACAGGTTGAACCTTCTTGAGTTGTTACCCAGGTCAACAATAC
>JAEZDS010000064.1 GCA_023433205.1 Bacteroidota bacterium | reverse complement strand
GTGGCGGCCTGTGCGTAACTAAAATCGAATCCCACACACAAGAATATCGGCGGATAATCACTGAAGCGGGGAGAACTGTTTACCGGCGCAGTTTCAGGACCTGGTATAAACGCATAATAGGTAGTGCCCTGCGCGCCCGGGGTGGTGAGATTAACTATTGAGTGGTTGCGGCAGCAGCGCTGATACACAATGTAATGCCCCCCCATTTTTGGTGCAAGCAGCAAAGTGTAAGTATAAACGCCCTCTTCAACACAAATGTTATTAGGAACATTCATACAGGGGCTGTTTATAGAGGGTGGCACTTTTGAAATCAGAGGATAACCGATATTGTGCCGCCCTTCACTGTTACCATCAGCATCCAGCACGGTAATAAATGCGGGTGAATTTCCGGGGCCCACACCATCAAAGTTCGCGGTATTAGGACCACAGTCGCGAAAAATCTTTAAGGTGATACGATAGATATTTCTGCCATCATCTTCTGTTCCAAGAAAATCATAATACAGTTCACCACCTACAATATGTGTTGCCTGCAACTGCATACAAACAGTAACAAAAAACAAACATATCAGGCAGCGTATCTTCCCCATTATTGATTTGGACTACTGAAGGTACAAAAAACCATGTATCGGTGCCATTCCTTTTATATTTGGCATTAATTAAATTTTATATGGCCTTCTGACCCCAAAAAGGTGGTTCATTATTAAGTAACTTTGTAAGATGCCTGTTCATTACGGACTTAGCCTGTTGCTGCCATTGGTTTTGAGCTGCAATCTTTATGCCCAGCTGCCGGTTGACAGGGATAGTATTCCTGTAATTGAAGGCGGAAAAACGCTGCGCATGCCCTGGGCAGGAGGAATTAATTCGGCGATGGTATCGAATATGGATCTGAATTTTGATCAGATCCCCGACCTGGTGATCTTCGAAAAGCAGAACATGTATGGTGTTGGTTACTTCAGGTGTTTTATCAATAACGGTTCCGGCACTTTTACTCACAACCCTCACCTGAGTTACAATTTTCCTGCTGTAAACAACTGGGCCCTTTTCCGCGATTATGACAACGACGGAAGAGCGGACATATTCTGTTCAACCAACAGCGGCATTAAGGTTTACCGTAATGTAAGCACCGCACTCAACACCCTTAAATTTGAGCTGGCCAGTGAACTTCTGCACAGCGATTATTTTCCTGAATTCAGTCCTCCATCAATAAGCAACCTTTACGCGGGCAGTGTGGGGGCTCCCGGCATTGCCGATGTTGACAATGATTCGGACCTTGACATACTTACCTACACACCACTGGGCGTTTTTCTGGAACTGCACCGCAACATGAGTCAGGAAATGTACGGCCACAGCGACAGTCTGATCTTTCAGCGTGACGAGGACTGCTGGGGAAATTTAGCAGAGAACAACTGCACCGTTGATTTTGATGTCTGCGCCTCAAGGAAGGACCTGATCAATATGGCAAATCCGCAGCACGCCGGTTCATGTGTTGCCTGTTTAGACAGTGATGGGGACCTGGACCAGGACCTGATCATGGGGGACATGAACTGCAACTTTGTACATTACGTACACAACACCGGCACTCCGGCGCAGGCAAATTTCACCGACACCACCCGTCTTTATCCCAATTATCCCGCAAAGAACAATAACGGCACAGCAATTCTCATCAATAACTTTCCTTGCGCGCACGTTGTGGATGTGAATGCAGATGGCAGAGCAGACCTTTTGGCTTCACCTAATTCGGTTGGAACATCCAATTTCGAAAGTCTTTGGTATTACCAGAACACCAGCAGCACCAACACCGTTAATTTTGTGTTACAGAAAAAAAATTTCCTGCAGGATGAGATGATAGAGGTGGGCCAGAATTCTTATCCCACACTATTTGATTTTGATGCGGACGGGCTGAAAGATCTGCTGATAGGTACACATGGGTATTTTGTGAATGGAATCTATTCGTCGCGCCTCACCCTTTATCGAAATACAGGCACTTCCGCGGCACCGGTGTTCTCGCTTATCACACGTGATTATGCCGGCGCAGGCATCAATATGCTGAACCATGCTATTCCGGCAATAGGCGATATTGATGGTGACGGCGACGAGGACATCTGCCTGGGTAATTCAACGGGGCAGATACACTGGCTGGAAAATATCGCGGGGGCGGGCAATCCGGCAGTATTCGCAGCGCTGAAGATCAATCCTTTTAACTTCACCACACCATCGGCAGTAGCTGCGCCGCAGATCTTTGATCTTGATGAAGACGGAAAAAACGACCTGCTTATAGGGATGAAAAACGGCCGCATTGCCTTTTACCGTAATACCGGCAGCGGCTCCCAGCTCACTTTCAGTCTGGTTACCTCCTATCTCGGAAATGTTGACCTTAAAGACAATCCGGTGATCTATGGTCTCGACGGTTATGCTGCTCCATTTTTTTACCGGCAGAATTCACAAACCTATCTGCTTGCAGGCTCGGTAACGGGAAAAATTTTCCACTTTTCAGTTCCCTCTCACGATGCTGCCTTTCAACTCATTACCGAGCGGGTGAATGGTTACGCTGAAGGCGCGCAATCAACCGTGTGGTTTGAAGATATCAATAATGATAACAAGCGTGATCTGTTCATTGGCAATGCAGCAGGCGGCCTGAGTTTCTTTTCATCAGCATCACCTTTTGTTGGTTTACCTAAAAGCAGTTTAGCCGGAAATACCATTGAGCTATACCCCAACCCCGTAGCTGAACATTTGCTCATTAAAGCCTCTTCAGCAGTTCAAAGCGTAATGATCTTCGACATCAGCGGGCGCGAGCTGCATCGTGATCTCTCAGGTTCAATGCACATCGATGTTTCAGGACTTCAGGCAGGCATATATGTTGCAGTGATCAGAACCGCCGTTAAGGGCGGCAGTTCCGAATTCCGAAAAAAGTTTGTGAAGCAGTAATTGAAACAGGTACTCCCACATATTTTCCTGATCATCATACTTGCAGGCTGCACCAAGGACAGAGGTATGGTGAACAAAGGCGGTTATCCGCCGCAAATTGAGAAGATCATTCAAAGCAATTGCGCCGTTTCAGGCTGTCACAACAGTGCCAGTAAACAGGCAGCGGGCGGCATCAACCTCGAATCCTGGCAGTCACTTTTTGAAGGCAGCAACAGCGGTTCACCGGTGATCCCCTTCAGCAGTCGCTTTTCGCCACTGATGTATTTTATCAATACTTACCCCGAGCTTGGATTACAGGCCACTCCTGTTATGCCGCTCAACCGCCCCCCCCTTTCAAAAGAAGAAGTACAAACCATCAGAAGCTGGATCAACAATGGTGCAAGAGACAGGGACGGTAATGTAAAATGGTCGGAACCCCGGCGCAAAAAACTATATGTGGCCAACCAGGGTTGTGATGTAATTACCGTGCTTGACGCGGAAACCGGCTTGCCAATTCGCGCGGTGCAGGTTGGTATTAAGTCGGGGAACGATGCTCCACACCAGATAAGAGTTTCACCTGATGGCGAATTCTGGTACGTGATCTTTGTGAACAGCAATTTTATGCAGAAGTTCAGGTGCAGCGATGACAGTTTTGTAGGTGACGTCCCTCTGACACCATACGCGGGCGGACTAACCACTGATCCTTCTCAAAACGCGCAGGACTGGAATGCCTTTGTGATCAGCGCCGATGGCAAAAAAGCTTTTTGCACTTCATGGACTCAGAACGGGAAAATTTCAGTTGTGGATCTTGAAAACAGGAGGTTCATAAAATGGCTGGGTGGGCAGCATTTTCCGCACGGCATTGTACTAAGCAAGGCCGGAGACAAGCTCTACGTTACCGCGCAGACCGGCAACTTTATCACTGAGCTTGATACGGGGCTTACCGGCGCAGAACAGATCCCGCTTGAAAGTGTGCTGAATTATAATTCATCACTCGACCCCCATGACATGGTATTATCTGAAAACGGTGAGGAGCTGCTTATCACCTGTCAGAAGTCGAACGATGTGCGGGTGCTTGATCTGAACAGCAAGACGGTAAAAGCCATTGTAAAAACAGGAGAGTATCCCCAGGAGATAGTGTATGCAAGGCAAACAGGCAAATATTATGTAAGCTGCACCAGCGATACCACCACAGTTTCAGGGGCCAACGGAGTGATCACCTCATTCGACGCATCTTCCTATTCTGTTTCGCACATTCGCTGCGGTTACCAGCCACATGGTATTGCAGTGAACGAACTCACTTCTACGCTTTATGTATTATCACGCAACGTGGCGCAGAGCGGTGTACCTCCGCATCACGGCAGCATCTGTAACGGCAGGAATGGTTTTCTTAATATTGTTGATCTGAACACTTTTACCGTTAAACCAGGCGCTTTTGAATTAAGCGTAGATCCGTACTTTATTATAGCACGACCATGAGCGACATACAGGAACTTTTAAAAAAACAGCCTATACTGCTTTTTGACGGTGAATGTGGTTTTTGTAACCGCACCATTCAATTTTTTCTTGCACGGGAAAAAAATCCGAAACGGATGCACTTCGCTCCTTTACAGTCTGAGCCCGGCATGGCCTTGCGTGAATATTTTGAGATCGATCCCGCAATTGACAGTATCATTCTGATAAAAAATCACAGTGCATATATTAAGTCCTGCGCCGCGCTCCGTCTCACCCGATACATGAGAGGAGCCTGGCCGCTGATGCTGGTATTTGTAATAATTCCTCCCATTATCAGGAATGTGGTGTACGATTTTATCGCCCGCCGGCGTATGCGCTTATTTGGCAGGATGGAGAGCTGTGCCCTGCTGCAGAAGGAAGACCGCAGCCGCTTTCTGGCCATGTGATGTTAATTTTGTAGTTGACCTGCAATTCATTATTTTTGCGGCCTTTATACCGGTACCCGCTCCTATAGCTCAGCCGGTTAGAGCATCAGACTCATAATCTGAGGGTCCCTGGT
>JAEZDS010000026.1 GCA_023433205.1 Bacteroidota bacterium | reverse complement strand
TACCTACCCCATGAAGAATTATACCGGCCACGATCATCAGCGGCTGAACTGGGAACGTCCGCCTCTTCAGAAAAAAACAGTGGAGATACTTCGTTCAACAGAACATCCGCGGACACCGGCAGTTTTTGGCACAACCATGCCACCTTCGGGGTTGAGCGGGGTGATGCGAAGAATGGCTTTTAAATACAGCGAGAACAAACTCAGGCACTGGCTGATATTGTTATTGGCCGATCGTGTAGACGCGGTAGAAGGACTGGTAAGTGACGTCGCACACGCCCGCGTGCCAAGAATGGGCAGAGAGCGTGGTTTTAATTCGTTGTGGAAGCACGATAAACAACTGATGATTCGCCGGACCGCATTCAGAGCTACAATTTATGGGGCTGTGATTGGGCTGGTTGTATATGGCCTCATGAAAGACAAATCCAGGATGAGGGCAGAATAACCCCAACATGTTATCCGCTGTTAATCTTTTGCAGCCCTTCAGATCAACATCTGGAGGGCTTTTTGCTGCTTGTCTGCCACCACAAGAACTGAAGTCTGTCACCACGTAAAATCATTAGAAATATTTATACTTCGCATAAAACATATATATATAAACTTATGTATTTACGGCAGTATCTTTGTCTGGCAGGTCTTCCACGCCTGCTGTTTCTGCTGAGAAATGACAGGTACACCGTCCAAAATACTACTGTTAAAGTGGCTACTTGGCTACAGGGCGGCAATTGCGAAGATATACGCTATGGCCGCACTACAGGGCCTTATGTACCTGGCTATTCCACTGGTGATTCAGGCAGTTATCACTTACATCATGGCCGGCAGGTTCACAGCTTCACTAATCGCGCTTTGTTGTATCACGGTAACCGCCCTTTCATTGATCGGCTATTTCCAGTTATGGCAACACCGGATTAATGAAACACTCCATCAGAAGATCTTTGCTGATCTCACGGTGCGAATGAGTAAAATGGTGCAATACACTCCCTCATCTCCAGGTGCCGTGCAGAAGGTGAACAAGTTTATGGAGAGTGCCATGTTGCAGAAAGGAATCAGAAAGATCTTGATGGACTTTTCGCTTTCAGTGGTCAGTATTGTCTTTGGTCTTATTCTCCTGCCCATGTACAGTACATGGTTTCTGATCTTTACTGTGCTTCTTTCGATAGCATTTGTATTTATTGTGCTTCGTTTTGGAATGAAAGGTATCGACAGCAGCATCCGAACTTCAGATGTAAAGTACCGCATGCTGGCTTTTCTGCAGAACCTCGCTTTCGACAAAAACTCTGCACCCGCCGATATGTCGGCTGAACTGCTAGATGAGTACTTCACGGAGAGAACGGCCCATTACCGCATTCTGGAAAAACAGTATAAAGGCGTGATAATTTTTAAGATCCTGTTCATTGCAATTCTACTGTTCTTTGGCGCATACCTTGTACAGGCGGGAGAGCTTAATATCGGTCAGTTTGTAGCCTCAGAAATCATTGTGTTCCTTGTTATCAACGCGGTTGAAAAACTGGTTCAGAGTGTACACTCTTTTTACGAGATCAATACCTCCCTATATAAAGTGGAATCGGTATTCAATGATCATCCTGAGCTCACATTCACCGGAGTATCTGCGCAGGAACAGCACTTCTGCAAAGCCTATTCTCGTAATTACGGGCGCCTCCTGAAAACATCTGTAATACTTTTGCTTGCGGTGTTCGCCTTCATTATGTTTTTGCCCTGGACTCAGACCGTTCGGGCAAGTGGTCAAGTTACCGTTTTAAATCCTGAAAACAGACCGCAGACAATCACCTCACGTATTGCAGGTCGCATAGAGAAATGGTATATTAATGAAGGAGACTACGTAAAACAGCATGACACAATTCTTTTTATATCCGAGATAAAAGATGAATACGTAGATCCGCTGCTTATTCAGCGGTCGGAAAATCAGATCAGGGCAAAAGAAACAACCTTGGTCGCGTATGAAAATAAGATCAATGCCGCAAACGCTCAGATCGGTGCGCTCAATCAGTCTCTTCGTCTGAAAACCGAGCAGGCAAGGAATAAGCTGGTTCAGGCGAGGATCCGCTTATCGGCAGACAGTATTGAGAGCCGCGCCGCAGCCAACAATCTGCTGGTAGCGGAGGAACAATTCAAGCGTTATGAAAAACTTTTTGGTAAAGGAGTGATCTCCAAAACTGATCTGGAAAACAGAAATGTGAGGGTGCAGGACGCTCTGGCAGCAAAAGCCAGGGCAGAAAATAAATACATAGCAGACAGGAACGAGCTGCTTAACATAGAGATAGAACTCAATTCCATTCAGCAGGAATTTCAGGAAAAGCTGATGAAAGCTGAATCTGAAAAGTTCTCCGCTCTTTCACAGCTTTACGATGGCATGGGTACTTTAACCAAACTTCAGAACCAGCTCGCCAACTACAGTATGCGTCAGAGGTTTTATTTTGTGCTGGCCCCTCAGGATGGTTTTATAGCCAGAACCTACTACCAGGGGATCGGAGAAATTGTAAAGGAAGGATCCTCGCTTTGCACAATTGTGCCCGACAGCGAAGAGAAAGCTGTTGAACTGTACATTGATCCTGTTGATCTGCCACTGATCAGCAAAGGACAAAGTGTACAGCTGATCTTTGACGGCTGGCCTGCTTTTGTTTTCTCAGGCTGGCCGGGCGCCAGCGTGGGCACATTCAGTGCAGAGGTTGTAGCCTTTGACAGGGTGGTTTCTGAGAATGGTAAATTCCGCCTCCTGGCAAAAAGCGGCGATGCTGCCTGGCCAGAAGCCGTTCAGATCGGCGGTGGCGTCAGGGGCTTCGCGCTGCTGCATGATGTTCCGGTGATTTATGAACTGTGGCGCATTATCAACGGTTTTCCTCCAGAATTCTATAAACAAAATGGCCGGTCAGGTAAATAATCCAGGTCTGGCCGCACTGCTGCTGTTATTCCTTCTGAGCTCAGGTATAGCAGCTCAGCAGAGTGTTCTTGATTACGAAAGTTTTCTTCAGGATCTGGTGGAGTCTCATCCTCTTTCAAAACGCGGCCGCAACACAAAGACTTACGGCGCGGCTCAGCTCAGAGCTGCACGCGGAGAGTACGACGCAACCGTTGCAGGATCATATAGAAACAAGTACTTTCAGGGGACTCAGTATTACAGCATAGCCGCAGCCGAACTTCGTCAGCCCATCTTCACCTCACAGTATCTGAAACTCGGATATGATATTGCAGCAGGTTCTTTCCTCAACCCGCAACTATTGACACCAGCAACAGGAGTACCCTTTGCGGGAATTGAAGTGGGATTACTGCAGGGATTGGTGATAGATGAGAGGCGCGCCAGAGTTCTGAAAGCCCGGCTTTTTCAGAATTATCACGAGGCTGAAGGAAACATGCAGCTCAATGAATTACTTTTTTCCGCTGCAAACTTTTACATAGGCTGGTTACTGGCGCAGCAAAAGGCATCCCTTAACCTATATTACCTCGAAATGGCGACCGAACGTTTTAATGGAATAAAACAACTGGCGCTGGCGGGCGAAAAGCCTGCAATTGATACGGTGGAGGCAGCAATGCAGATCCAGGCACGGGAAATAGAGTACAGTACCACTATGCAGCAGCTGCGTACCGAAACCAATAACCTTAATTATTTTCTGAGCCCAACAGCCCTTAACAGCGAGGGGTTTAAGGCCAAAGACAGTCTTGAACTGTATTTTATGAGGTCTCGCACAAACACTGCAGCTTTGGTTAACAACACATACCAGAACAATCCGTTACTTCTTCAGCACCTTGCGCGGCAAAAAGCCGCCGAAGTAGACGTACTTTTCAGGAAAGAACTGATCAAACCTCAGCTGGATGTAAGCTATAATTTTCTTGCCGGCCGGAATAATCTCAATGACTTTGTGCTATCGCCAAATAACTCCCAGTGGGGTTTAAATGTGTCATTTCCGCTTTTTTTCAGAAAATCAGTGAACGAGTACAGGATGGCGCGTATAGTTTCAATGAATGCAGAGCTGGAACTTACTAACAAGGCAAACGAGCTGCAGGCCAGGCTTTCGGCTGCGGTAGAAAACATAGCCGAGATCCTTAAACAACTCCGGGCCGCCAGTCAGAACGCCGAATTTTCAAAAAAAATGCTTAATGCCGAATTGTTAAGATTCGAGGTAGGAGAAAGTTCGATATTTCTGATCAACGCAAGGGAGAATAAACAACTGGACGCTGAACTTAAACTACTTGAATTAAAGGCGGGTTTTATAAAGCATATTCTCTTTATAAAGTTTCTGAACGGTGATCTTAACTATACACTATGATAATATTCAACATACTTCTTCAGGAAGAGGCTGATGCCGGCATCATTTCAGAATTTCTAATTACAGAAAGGTACGCGCTTCAGACGCATATTGACACCAATACAACAAGCGACCAGCAAGGCCGCCACCACAAAACCATCCGTCTGTTTTTTATAACCAAGGCTTTATTGTACAATACGATTGACGAGGAAATTCACAAGAGGTTCTTTACTGCCGGCCTTGTAATGTATGCAACACCGGTAAGTCACGTTAATGCCGAATTTTATGAGCTGGTGCGCAGCAGGATCAGAGCTGCATGATGGAGATTGACAAAATTAGCTTAATAGTGGTGCAGCCAGTTAAATTTCTCGTTAATGATCCTTTCCTTTTCCTTTCTGAGGAACTGCAGGAAAGCCTGTGCCACAGGGGAAAACCGCTTATTCTTCAGCCAAATCAGATACCAGGTGGAACGGATGGGAAAGCCCTTTAAGTTGATTATCTGCAGATCTTTGTTCTTCAGCTCGTTTTTCAGTCCTATCAGTGGCATTACCGAATAACCCAGACCTGCGATCACCGCCTGTTTTACCGCCTCGTTTGAGGTAAGCTCGAACTTTTTATGCACAGGCAGCTTGTTCTTCGACATATACATTTCAAGAACACGCCGGGTCCCCGACCCCTCTTCTCTGAAGATTACCGGTAATTCATTAAGAATGCTGGCCGAATGCGCGCTTTTTTTCCACCGCCTTTCCATACTTCCAACCAGGAATAATTTATTGGGCATTAATTCAACCTTTTCCACTTTTAGTTTTTCCGGTAATACAGAAACAAGCGCAAAGTCAACCTCATTATTTTCAAGACTGGCTATTACTTTGCTTTTATTGGTGACATCAAGATTCAATTCAATACCTTCCTGACCATTCATAAAATCAGTGATAAAATACGGGATGATATACTTCCCCGTTGATACAGCCGATATTTTAAGTTTACCAGACAGGTGACCTTTAAATGCCATGGTCTTGTAATTGATCGCGTGCATTTCATTGATTATCCTTTCAGCGATCTGCAGTATCTCATTGCCAAAATCAGTCACATACAGTCTCCTCCCTATCACCTCGGTAAGCGGAATATCAAACTGGTCCTGCAAATTACGCAGCTGGATGGAAACTGCCGGCTGGGTCATGTGAAGTTCATCTGCAGCCTTTGTAACACTTTTAAGCTGAGCCACCTTTAAAAACACCTGAAGCTGGTGCAGTGTATAATGCATAAACTATTGGTTATGTAAGTCCTGCTGAAAACGTTCAATCTCATTGGGTCAGAATTATGACTCGTTTGTATTACATCTATCCGCAAGGAATTTGTCACATAAAGGCAAAAAAACACGCATTTGATTACTCTGGGCTTTTTCAGCAGGCCCTCTGTAATTCCCCATAAATATATTTGAAATCCCAGGGCGAACTGCGCTGAATGTTAAGCCCTGTCCATATTACTAAATATACCAAGGCGATAACCATCTGAGACTTTGCGCCGATTCAAATTCCTTAAAGTGAAATTCATTTCTCTCCGGGTACAACAGGCCAGACTCCAACTCCTGCCCAAGCAGAACAGGCACAGTTTCAAATTGATTGAAATAAACACATTCAAGCGCCTTATTCAATTTGGGAAACAGGTAGTCGGGAAACAGGGCCAGCATCTCGTCGTTTTAGGCTGGTGGCCATTTTGTGTTTATCCCGGATCTTTAAGGCGCTGCAGAGTAAATTACGTAAAATCGGCACCCACGGGTACGGCCCTATAAGCCCGTGCAACCCGGCTGAAATTGTCTTATCATAACGGTCGGTCGCACGCGTGCGGAGATCATCAAGGCGACTGAAAAGTTCGTCGGGAATGTTGCAGAGCGATTTTGTGAGGGCAGAGTCGCCCGAAATCCGGTATCCTGTAATTTTCTGTGTATCCTAGTTAATCGCGAAATACGAATTTGCGGATAGTAAAAATGTGCGGCGGTACAGTTGCCTACAAAGACTTTTCACACCGATGACCCGCCCTGGCTCTCCCCTTTTCCCTTCTTCATCCTCCCGCGTACCACCCACCACAGCAGAACAATAACGGTAATTAGCAGTATCAGCTTCCCCTGCCAGTTAAACTCGGCGATCTGCGCCACTGAGTAAGCTTCAATAAGCAGCGCTGGAATCTTGCCTAAAGTGCTCGCTGCAAAAAACACCACAACTGAAACCTCCCCTATTGCGGCGGCGAAGGTTACGAGACCGGATGGCACAAAAGGGATCAGGCGCAAAATAAGTATCAGCATAAAAGCGTCTTTGCCTTTAGAATCAACCAACCTCATGATCTTCGGATATTTTTCCAGCGACCTATGCGTTGTCTTTTTAAAACCAAATCTGTAGAGAAGAAAAGCGATGGCCGCTCCAATTGCCTCTCCCGCGAGTGAGATAAGCGTGCCTGGCCAGAAACCAAAAAAAAGAATATTGGCGGCGGTGATAAAAACAGAAGGAATTAACCCAAGCACGGCCACGATTATACTTACCAGTAAACTAATAAGGATAGCCATCTGCGGGTACTGCGCAAAAATATCGAGGAGTTGTTCTTTCACGGTGGGAATTTAGGAATTTGGTGCGGGAATTTTAGAGAACGTCAAATATTCAGCTAAGAAGCAGCATTCAATCAACTGGCCTTCGTACTTCATGGTAGAAGTTGAGCCACTTTATCGGCGTCTGTTTCTTCGGAATAAAGTGCTTAAAAAGAACAGTATACTATTACTTCCCTGACACACATTTTGAATAAATAGACTTTTGAAATACCATCATAACTCTAGATCCTATGAGAGTTTTTTATACTTCCCTTTTAATCATCTCTGCACATTTGCTTTTAGCGCAACAACCAGCATGGCACTGGGCAACAAATTTAAATGTAGTTGATTGTGGTTTTGATCCATACCCAAAAGTAGTACGCACCACAGTAGACAGGTTCGGAAATTGTTTTGTTCTAAATGCCTGCCATAGAAAATTACCTGGCCACCCTACTATAACTAAATTTTCGACAGCGGGTAAATTACTTTGGTCACACACCGCAGATGTGTACGCTAATGACATAACAGTAGATAATGATGGTAATATCCTTCTGGCAGGAAACGACACCGTTGGAGGTAAACAAACAATTGTTGTGTTGAAGATGAATTATGGCGGAGCGATAGCGCTCTTTTCGGTTCTGTCTCCTGCCTTTCTTCTTCACCTTTGATTTCTAGCTTTGCAATAATTCTGGCGATCTGAATTTCTAAAAGTACTGTTCCGTCCTTCCATTCCACATCGAGCCAACTGATCTTGGCGATAAGCCAGAAACCTTCATGCACCAGCTTTTACACACAACTGCACCTTAATTGTTGAAAATTTCTTGTGTGGAAACAAAAGAAATGGTATATTTGCACTCCCGATTTAGAAAACACACACAAAGACCTCATTCTGATCGGGCAAAAAAGCACTTTTAATCCATTTTTACGATATAGTGCGGGATAGAGCAGGGGTAGCTCGTTGGGCTCATAACCCAAAGGTCGTTGGTTCGAATCCATCTCCCGCTACCGAAGAAGACACCTCAGGAAAAAATCCTGGGGTGTTTTTGTTTTGTGCCCCGGAATCCCTTGATAAACGTGGGATTACACCGAATACTGAATTCACGCGGGTGGTTCGATAATGCTCAACTTGTAAGGATGCGGAGAAAATAAGGATCAAGCGATTCCTTTCACATAATGTCTTTGGTAAGGACGGCACATCTAAATTCAGACCCTGGGTTGTTGTTCATGTAGAATATTATCAATCAAAAAAAGAAGCTTTGCAAAGAGAAAAATATTACA
>JAEZDS010000267.1 GCA_023433205.1 Bacteroidota bacterium | reverse complement strand
CTACTAAACTGATCTTTTCCACCTCCCCATCGGTGTAGGTAATAAAAAGGTGACCTTTCTGATTTTCGCTTACTTTTAAAAGGTCGTTAAAGTACCGCTCTTTCTGATGGATCCAGCTTTGTTTGATGTCAGCCCGGCTATCATAAATAATTGCAAAAGGAGTTAAGACCAGCCATAAGGTTTGAAAAGCCACAATTGCCGCCGGGATCATTATAAGAAATCCCAGTGGATCGATAATATCGAATAAATGCCAGGTCCACCCCCCTAAAAGAACGGTTCCAGCCACAAAAAAAAGAAGAAAAAGCGGACTTCTTTCAATATTTACCAGGGGCACTTCTTCTAATGTTTGATTTTTCACAGGGTAAAGTTAAGAAATATTGGCGCAAGCTTATTTTTATGTGCTTTTTTAATATTAAACTTGTTAAAAATCAGGCTTTAAGCTCAGTCTGACTCCCAAAAAGCCACTATCTTGTAACGTTTTGGGAAAGAACTCGTTTAATTACATCAACACACTAGTAATCAGGTCGCTTATGAACAATTTTTTATCCAGGTCAGCTCTTTTTTCTTCTTTGTTAATGGTGGGTCTTGGCACCAGTGCCCAGACCGTTCAAATGGAAGAGCAGTCCGACAGTATTGAGTTGTCGATTGCCGATGTGCTCGACAGTATTTCGAGCCAGAAAATGTTTGAAGCAGCCTTTAACAGGCCTATCTTCAACAAGAACAATAAATACAAGTTTGCCGAAGACAGTGTTCCTTCCTATTCCGACAACGTTTATGAGGCACGTCTGGCTAAACTTGATGCAGCTTCGCCCTGTGACCTGGTGTTTAATGCGCACGTAAAAAGCTACATCAATCTGTACACTGTTCGCAAGAGGGAAAGTGTGAGCAGGATGCTGGGAATGGCGCAGTTGTATTATCCGATGTTTGAAGAGGTGATGGATAAGTATGACATTCCCCTGGAGTTAAAACACCTGGCTGTTATTGAAAGCGCCCTGGTGCCCACAGCCAGATCAAGGGTAGGTGCAACCGGACTCTGGCAATTCATGTATCCAACTGGGAAAATGTATGGTCTTAAAGTAACCTCCTATATCGATGATCGCTGCGACCCCTACAAAGCAACGGTGGCAGCTGCTGAATACCTTAAAAATCTGTATGATATGTTCGGTGACTGGCAGATGGTGCTTGCAGCTTATAACGCCGGGCCAGGCACTATCAGCAAAGCTATCCGCCGAAGCGGTGGCAAGCGTACCTACTGGGAGATCAGGCCCTGGCTGCCGAGAGAAACCCAGGGCTACGTGCCGGCTTTTATCGCTGCCAATTATGTGATGAATTATGCAGCAGAGCACAACATTTATCCTTCACTGCCCCATAAGAATTATTTTGAAGTTGATACTATTGTGGTGCGCCATCCCATGACCTTCGAGCAGTTGTCGAAAACCATTGAGATCAGCACCGAGCAGTTGTGTTATTTTAATCCGCAGTACAGAAAAAATGTGATCCCTTCGGGCGGAAACGCTATCTGCCTGCCAAAGGATAAGATCGCTTATTTCCTTGAAAATGAAAAAGAGATCTACGCCGCACTGCAGGAGCAACTACAGTCAGGTGAAGTATCGGTGGTGGCTGAGGTAAAAAAAATTCACGTGGTGCGGTCAGGTGAGATGTTAAGTACTGTTGCGCGGAAGTATGGAGTTACCATCGCCGATCTGCGCAGCTGGAATTCAATAGGCAGGGCGGTGAAACCTGGACAGCGCCTGACAGTGTATGTAAGGGAGCAGACAGCCTCAAAAAATGGCGGCACTCAGTTAGCAGCCAAAAAGAACAATGATGAAAAGCTGGTTGCCGAGAACCGTAATTCATCCGCACAGTTTACTTCTTACCGGGTGCGTAAGGGCGATACCTTATCGGAGATCGCCCAGCGCAACCGCATGAGTTATACCACTATTATGAAGGATAATGACCTGCGCAGCACCAGTTTGCGTGAAGGCCAGGTTCTGAGGATCAGAAAATAATTTTCGGGTGTATGCTTTTCAAAATGTCCTGTCATTTGGCAGGGCATTTTTTGTTTATTTTAGGCCACCGGTCCCACGCAACTCCATCACCGGCCTAATTTAATTTACGTGTACAAAATTCTATTATTATTTATTCTGATCTCTGCCTGTGGTCTGGCGCAGCCTGTGCAGGTGGTAAAAGGGAAGGTGTCTGACAGGGTGAGTGGAATAGGTATTCCCGGCGCAATAGTACAGGTGAAAAACATCGGGCGGGTGTTAGCTGCCTCCTGTGATGAAAATGGGTTTTACCGGCTCGAAGCGGTTCCGGTCGGCCGACAAATGTTTATGGCATCCTATCCCGGTTACAAGCCCACAGCCTTAAACGATATTATTGTTTCTTCAGGAAAGGAAGTAGTGCTGAATTTCGATCTTGAAGAGAGCATGCAGGAGGTAGAGGAAGTGGAAGTGAATGCAGGAAATGACAGCGACGTAGTTAACCACATGCAGGCAGTAAACATGAAAAGTTTCAGCATTGAGGAAACCGAACGGTATCCGGGTTCACGTCAGGATCCGGCAAGGATGGCGCAGAATTTCGCAGGCGTGCAGGGCACAAATGATTCACGGAATGACATTGTTGTGAGAGGGAATAGTCCGGCCGGATTACTCTGGCGACTTGAGGAAATAGATATACCAAATCCAAATCATTTCGCTATTGCAGGTTCTGCGGGAGGTCCGCAGAGTATTATCAATAACAAATACCTCGCGAACAGCGAGTTTTACACCGGCGCGTTTCCTGCCCGTTACGCCAACGCGCTGGGAGGTGTTTTTGATCTGAAGATGCGCAATGGCAATAATGATAAGCACGAGCGCACTTTTCAGCTGGGCATTCTTGGCACTGAACTGGCCCTTGAGGGACCCATCAGTAAAAGATCCGGGTCGAGTTACCTCCTGGCATACAGATACAGCACGCTTGCACTTTTTGGCAGCGTAAATTTTAAGCTGGGCACTTCTGCAATTCCCGCTTATCAGGATATCGGTTTGCGCCTGAATTTCCCCACCAAAAAGGCCGGTGTTTTTAGTTTCAGCAGTATCGGTGGCACCAGCAACATCAAGATCATTTTAAGTGATATTTCTGAGCGGCCAAAAGAATTATACGGCGATCAGAACCGTGATCAGTATTTCGGCTCGCGAATGGGTGTGGGTATCCTGAGCCATGTGATCCAGGCAGGCAGGAACAGTGTTGTAAAAACCTCATTGGGCTTCAGCGGGCAGCGCATCAACTCCGACCATTTTCTGGTGCTCAGAAACAAGGATTATGTACCTAATGATACCCTGCCCCGAATTCTGGGGTACGATTTTGGCGAAAACAAGATCACCCTCTCCTCTTTTCTCCGCACCAAGATCAACGCCAGGAACAGTTTCAGGGCAGGTTTTCTGATCAATAACATCCGAATAAACTATATCGACAGCATTAAATTCAGCTCACTTTACGATACGCTGGCCGGGCAGGTGCAACAGATCGCCTTTAAAAACAGGCTGCAGGAACAGGCTTCTTTTTTTCTTGTGCAGCCGTACATCTCGTTTGTACATAAGTTCAGCGAAGAACTCAGTTTAAACGCCGGACTTGTTTCACAATACCTTACCCTTAACGGAAAAGCTACGATTGAACCACGTGCAAGCCTGCGTTATCAGTTATCACGAAGGCAGGTGCTGAGTATTGCGGCAGGTCAGCATAGCCAGATGCAGTCAACCTATCTTTATTTTACGGTACCCGACAGTCTGGTATACGGGGGAAAAGCCACTCCCAATACAACACGTGAACAAAGCAACCGTTCTCTGGATTTTAGTAAAAGCAGACATTATGTGCTTGGCCATGAATATTTTGCCGCCCGATATTTGCGCATAAGAACCGAGGTGTATTACCAGGATCTTTATAATGTGCCGGTGTATCAGGTGCCTTCCGGTGTCTCTGCTATCAACAGGGGGGCAACCTTCACCCGGTTTTTTCCTGTTTACACCATGGTGAATAACGGTACCGGAGAGAATTACGGCCTTGAGTTGACCGTTGAGAAAACCTTTCACCGGCATTATTTTTTTATGTTCAGCGGTAGTTTGTTCGAAAGCAAATACACCGCAAGCAATGGACGATCTTACGACACCGATTTTAACGGAAATTACATTATTAATTTTTTGGGCGGCCTGGAATATGCGGTTGGGGCAGGGGGCAAGGACGTACTTGGCATAGGCACAAAGATCACTTATGCAGGCGGAAAACGGTATTCGCCGGTTAACCGTGCCGCAAGTGATGCCATTATGGAGATTGTGCCGCAGGAAGATGCCATCAATACATTGCGTTTTCCCGATTACAGCAGAATTGATCTCCGGCTCTCTTATAAGATAAATGGACGCAGAGCCAGCACCGAGATAGCGATTGACCTCATTAACGTGATGAATGTGAGAAATGTGCTTGCCCTCACCTATGCGCCCGATCCGGCTGATCTGGCGGCTGATCCGTGGGTTAGAAACTATCAGCTTGGTTTGCTGCCGCTTTTTTATGTGAAGGTCGATTTCTGATCAGTAAACCTGATAGCAGGGGTTCCTACAGATTAGTGTTGCTGTCAGTCACAAAACCTGCACCTGAAAGCAACGCCTTTTATCGCGCTTTGAGCGGTACACTGTAAAAGCTTATTTTTGCCCGGATGACCAAGATACTGATCATAGGAGCCGGCCGCTCTTCAACTTCTCTCATTGAATACCTGCTTAATCAGAGTTTGGAGCATGACTGGAAGATAACTGTGGCTGATGTTGATGTTCATCACGCAAAACAGAAAACGGGTGATCATCCCAATGGCACCGCAATAAGCTTTGATATACGCAACGACGAGCAGCGCAGATTCACCATAGGGCAGCACGATCTGGTGATTTCAATGCTGCCATCAAATATGCACGGAGAAGTGGCCCGTGATTGTGTTGAAGCGGGCAGGCACATGTTCACCGCAAGTTATGTAAGCGGTGAAATGAAGATGCTGGAAGGTGAGGCGCGAAAAAAAAACGTTTTGTTGCTGAATGAATGCGGGCTTGATCCGGGACTTGATCACGCCAGCGCTATGAAGGTGATACATGAGATCAGTGAGGCCGGTGGCACGATAACGGGATTTCGTTCTTATTGCGGTGGCCTTGTGGCGCCCGAAAGCAACGACAATCCCTGGGGTTATAAATTCAGCTGGAATCCCCGCAATGTGATCCTTGCAGGCCAGGGTACGGCGCAGTATCTTGAAGAAGGAGAGATCAAGTTTATTCCTTACAACCGGCTTTTCCGTCAAACAGAATTGCTTGAGATAAATGACTATGGCAGATTCGACGCTTACGCCAACCGCGACAGTATAGGTTATATAGATATTTATGGTCTCAGTAAGGTGAGAACCATGCTTCGGGGCACTTTACGTCAGCACGGTTATTGCAAGGCCTGGAATGTTTTTGTAAAGCTCGGACTAACCGATGATACTACAGTGATCTCACATGCAAGGGAATTGACTTACACCTCGCTTGTGGGATCGTTTCTGCCGGCAGGCAATGGCAGTGTTCACCAAAGGCTTAAACACTTTATGGGGGATGAGTGGGATGAGGAGATTGAGACAATGCTGGATTATCTTGAACTTTTTAGTGACAAGAAGATCACTATTGCCGAAGGAACTCCCGCTCAGCTGCTGCAGGTGCTGCTTGAAGAAAAATGGAAATTAAAGGCCGGAGACAGGGACATGATCGTTATGGAACATCAGTTCGAGTATGAGGTTGATGATCTTCCCGGCAGGCCCCTGAAACTAAAATCTTCTCTTGTTGTCACCGGTAAGGACCAGCATCATACTGCCATGGCATTAACGGTTGGTCTGCCACTTGCTGTAACGGTAAAAAATTTTCTGGTGGGGAATTTTAAATTAAGCGGTTTACAAATCCCAACCAAAAAAGAGATCTATGAACCAATGCTCCGGGAGCTGGAGGAACATCAGATCATTTTTCACGAAAGGCTGATGAAATAGATCTTAGTTGCAAGATTCTCAGTTTCCTGCACCCATTGCTTTCATTTGCTCCTGCCACTC
>JAEZDS010000265.1 GCA_023433205.1 Bacteroidota bacterium | reverse complement strand
GACAATAACGGCTGCACCGTAACCGGTTCAATACCCCAGTATGTATCAGACTGCACAGGAATGGAAAGTCTTGATCAGAATGCCCTGAAGATTTACCCTAATCCCGCCAGCAGCGCGTTTACAGTTGAAAGTACTGACAGCGACTCGCAGATGGAGTTGTATGACCTGAGGGGAAGAAAGGTGCTCTCAGGCAATCTTTCGCAGGGTAATAATACTGTCAACTGTGAACATCTTCCAGCAGGCCTGTATATGATCATTGTAAAGAAAGGTGGTTCAGGCATAGCAGCAGGCAGACTTGTGATCCAGTAACAAACAAATTATTTCCTTTTTTAAAGCGTCCTGCAGTGAGCGGGACGCTTTTTTTCTGTTCATCTGCACAGCACTGTACCGGTTGCGGAACCAAACAAAGCCCTACCTTTACCTTTTATGGAAGGAATCAAAGATCTCAGGCTTGCAGTATTGATCGATGCCGACAACATACCCTCATCAAATGTAAAAGGCATGATGGAAGAGATCGCCAAATATGGTACGCCAACCTTTAAACGTATTTACGCCGACTGGACCAAACCCCACGTGGCGCGCTGGAAGAATGTGCTGCTTGAGAATGCCATCACACCGGTGCAGCAATACTCTTATACCCAGGGAAAAAACTCAACTGATTCAGCAATGATCATTGATGCCATGGATATACTGTATTCAGGGAAAGTGGATGGCTTTTGTATAGTAAGCAGCGACAGCGACTTCACCAGAATTGCCACCAGACTCAGAGAAGCAGGAATGCTTGTTATCGGCATTGGCGAGAAAAAAACACCAACTCCTTTTATTACAGCCTGCGACAAGTTTATATATCTCGAAATTCTTAAGAACCCGCAAAGGGCTGAGAAAAAGGAAACTCATGAAACATCCTCCAAACCAGCGAAAAAATCGAGCCGTAAAAAGGAACGTGAAGAGAAATCGCCGGCCCCTGTTGCTGATACCGTTTATCCTAAAGACAGCTTTTTGATTAATTTGCTGGTAAGCAGTGTTAACGATCTGGCCGATGAAGACGGATGGACGTTCCTGGGCAGCCTCGGATCAATTCTGTTAAAAAAGCAACCCGATTTTGACCCGAGAAACTATGGCTATTCAAAACTCCTGGCGCTCATTGAGGACATCCCTGCCTTTGAGGTAGAGCACCGTAAAGCGCCGAACAGTCGTTACAGCCACGTTTACGTTCGTGTAAAATAGGCCCAGGTCTCTATCCGGTTATTGAAGGCTGTATATTACCGAGGCAATAAGTTTGCATGGGTGCCCTTATTGATTAACTTTGTTAAGCCCCAAAAACTTTTGCCGGTTATACATTCCAAAAAATAGCCTTTTGATTTTCCGTCTGAGATATTTCATTTTTTTTGTATCGACCTTCTGGTTGCAGGGCAAAGCACAACAGCACACATTTGTTGCAGATGGCGATCTCTTTGGTTGCCGGAACTTCATCGAAAACAAAGGACAGTATCCCGATATAAAAGGGGAAAAGGTTTTGTTTGCGCTGGACAATGGTCAGGAAAAGATCTATTTTACTGGAAAGGGGCTTCACTACGAACTATTGAAATTAAAACCACTGTCGCAACGTGAGCGTGAACGGGCCGAGCACCAGGGAAAAGTACTTCCAAACCACGACCGCCGTTACACAGTCTCAATGCATTGGCAGAACAGCCAGGTAAGCCGCGTAACTGCGCACGATAAACAATCGTATTATTTTACCTTTGGCGGCCCCGAGTACAATGCCGGCGCATTCAAAAAAATAATCTATCATGATGTTTATCCGGGCATAGACATTGAATATACCATTCCTGCAAACAGCATAAATGGTATAAAATATGATGTGGTGCTCCATCCCGGAGCAAATCTTTCACTTCTCAGGTTCAGCTATGGGGGTGATGCCGGCAGGGTACAATTTCAGGATGATGGTTCAATAAGAATCAAAACACCGCTTGAGGACATCATAGAGCATGCCCCGGCGAGTTTTTCAGGGTCAAAAACAATACCAAGCAGTTTTTTCCTGGATAAACAGACCATCGGATTCTCTCTTGGCGGCGATCAGTCAATCACTGAAAAAACCATCATTGACCCCTGGGTAACCACAACCGCCACGCTTGCAAACAATGGTTATGCCTTTGATGTGGATTACGATTTTTTGGGAAATACTTTTATTTATGGCGGCACCAACCCTTTTAAAGTTGCGTGCTATAATTCATCAGGTGTGCTGCAGTGGGTGTTTGGCGGTACGGTAACCAATCCCAGCTGGACATCTGCCCCCTTTAATTATTCCAGCAATTTTGGTGTAAACCGTTTCAACAGCAAAACCTACATTGGCCAGGGTTATGCGGGATCAGGCAGCCAGGTTATCAGACTTGATGCATCGGGCAACTACGATAACTTTATGAATACCGCCAACAACCAGTTTCAGGAAGTGTGGGACATGGGATTTCATTGCACCACCGCTGAAGTATTTGTGCTTGGAGGTGGCACCACATCTAACATTACGGCGGTATCTATCCATTCAGTCACTGCTACACTCACGCTCACCGCCTTCCAGCCAACGGTTAGTGCCGCCGGACAAGACATTGTTTCACACGCTATTGATGAACAGGGGAATATTTTTGTGCTTGGTGCCGGCAACATCAGCATCAACAATCGGTTGTTAAGGGTTAACAGCACGTTCAACGGCAATCTGTGGAATCAGCCCAGCACCTACGGCTCATTTTCTGAATTGGGAAATAAATCTGGCTATTTTGGCACAAGTATCAGTCCATCTAACGGTTTTAACGCGCTAGCTGTAAATGGAGGTCACCTGTTCTATTACGATGGATTGAACCTTGCAGCCTATGATAAAACAACCGGTACACTCACATCAAGTACTGCGGTAACCGGTCACATTCTTAAACGCCAGGGCGGCATAGCAGTTGATGATTGTAACAACATTTACCTGGGGGGAAACGGTAATATAGTGACGTACAGTTTTACCGGAACCTCCTTTTCAAGCATGGCAGTGATCGGTTTAAGCGTTACAACCACAAACCAGTATGTGTACGATATTAAGCTTGATAAGTCAACAAAAACACTTTACGTGTCGGGGAGTGGTTTTGCCGGTGTGTATGTTCCCCTGCCTACTCTGTCATGCCCCACACAATCAAGTCAATGTTTATTGAGCCAGGGAGGATTAACTGTTACCAGCACCTCTGTTACCTGTGCAGGTCCGGGTAGTGCCACTGTTTCGGCCATCGGAGGAACGGGCCCCTTTTCTTATACATGGATCCCCTCCGGTCAAACCGGCCCTTCCGCAACGGGGTTAATGCCTGGGTTCCACAATGTGGTTGTTTTTGATCAGGGAACAAACAACACTTATACTTCCGGCGTTAACCTGCTGCCAGTAGTGCCATTGTCGGGCACGGTACCAGGCACCATTTCCACAAGCTGTTTTGGCGTTCCGTCAGCAACAGCAGCCATCCAGAATTTCGCAGGCGGCAGCAGCAGTCAGAGTTATTCGTGGACTAATGGCACAAGTTCTCAGACAGCAGCAATAGCAACCGGCATGGGACCCGGCAATTACACGGTAACAGTTACTGATCAGCTCACCTTCTGCCAGTTAACAAATACTTTTGTGGTGGTTCAGCCTCCTACCCTTTCACTGTCGGTCTCAGTAAACAATCCCGTTGCCTGTGAAGGAACAAGCGTAACTCTCACCCCTCTTGTATCAGGAGGAACCCCCGGCTATACACTCAGCTGGACCAACGGACCAGCCACCGGCACCTACAACCTCACCGATGTTGCCGGTAACCACACCTATACAGTAACTGCAACAGATGCAGGAAAATGTGTCGGTGTCAGCACCATTCAGGTAACATTCCTTAACTCTCCTACGCTAACTGTAACAAATGATTCGATTTGCCCTCTTGAAACCGGCGTGCTTTCGGCCTCCGGAGCTCAAAGCTATAGCTGGAGCAACAGCACCACGGGAAGCAGCCTTATACTTTCACCCTCAATTACCACTGTTTACACAGTAACCGGCACTACCGGAGGATGTTCATCAAGCGCAGCAGCGGCAATAGTTGTTAGAGCTTTGCCCGTACCAAGCGCAACCAACAGCGGCCCTGCCTGCGAAAATGGTTTTGTTTTTTTAAATGCCGGAGGAGGATCTTCCTTTATCTGGGAAGGCCCACAGAATTTCAGCTCAGTAAATCCACAGCACCTGCTAAATGGAGTTACTGTTTTGCAGGCCGGAATTTATCAGGTAACAGTAACGGCGGCCAACTCATGCACGGCGCAGGCAAATACTACTATAGTGGTTTATCAGGCACCGCTTGTT
>JAEZDS010000264.1 GCA_023433205.1 Bacteroidota bacterium | reverse complement strand
GTTATAAGCGCGTCTGCCCAGCTGCCAACCCATTCAGCTGTCTGTTCTGTGATAGCCGCTCCTGCCATCAACGGCGGTTTATCAGGAAGTGTATATAACATGGCCTCCTCCACCGATACAAGTCCCTTGTGGTTTACAACCTCGCCTTTCCAAAGCCTTTTAATGATATCTGCACATTCAAGCAGTCTCTGGTTTCGTTGTTCTTTATCTGGCCAGTAGGTGCCGGTAATGTGTTCGTTAAGGGCCTGGCCGCTTCCAAGGGCGATCCAGAATCGGTGAGGGAACATCTGCGCCAAAGTTGCGGCTGCCTGAGCAATGATTGCAGGATGATAGCGCTGACCTGGCGCGTTCACAATTCCGTAAGTAAATGAAGTTGCCTGCATGGCAGCTCCCAGCCAGCTCCAGGCAAATCCACTTTCGCCCTGCTTGTTGTTCCAGGGATAAAAATGATCTGAGGATAATACACCGTCAAAGCCGTTTTGTTCTGCCAGCTGAACAAAGTGCAGAAGCTTGCGGGGATTGATCTGCTCGTGCGATGCATGGTAGGAAATTTTTGTCATATCTGCTTAATAATTGTCGCTTTTGAACCACCTGTAACCATACCCATCGATCGTGAAACTGTCGTTAATGGTTCTGGCGGATTCATATTCACGGTTACTGAATAATTCTATCAGCTTTTTTATGTTTTTATCGGTCTTTAATTTTGTGGTCGTTTTTTCTGCTGAAAAGTTGTGGAGCACCAGTATGATGTCTTCACCATATTCGCAGCAGAAGCTCAGTACCTGTGGCTTGTTGTTTTTTATAAAATCCCATTTTCCGTAACTAAGCTGAGGGCATTGTTTCCGGGTACTTATCAGTCTTTCCATCCAGTTAAGAAATGACCCGGGTTCACGCTGCTGAGCTGATACGTTAACCTTGCTGTAGCTGTATTTGCCCCTGGATATTGGCGTATGTTCAGGCATGGCGTTGCGTGAACGGGTAAAGCCGGCATTCCTGCTGTTTTCCCATTGCATAACTGTTCTAACGCTTAAGCGTCCTTTTTTATCAAGGTCGTCGCCCATGGCAATCTCCTCACCATAATTTATAAGCGGAATACCCGGCAGACTGAACATGAGTGCATACAGATGTTCCAGCTTTTTGCGGTTGTTGTCAAGCATGGGCGGAAGCCTTCTTCTGATGCCATGTCCAAAGATCTGCATGTTTTTTCCAGGTGCGAATGCATCAAAAACGGTTTGTTTTTCTTCATCGTTCAGCATCTCAAGATTAAGCTCGTCATGGTGTCGGAGAAAGTTGACCCATTCTCCTTTTATGTCCTTCAGGTCAGTCATGGCTTCCATAAGCGCTGCTGGTTCTTCCCGTGCAACTGAAAGAAAAAGTCGCTGGTTAACAATAAAATTGAACAGCAGGTCCATCCGCGTGCCGTTTGCAAAGAACTTGTGCAAAGAGCCTGCTGGCACGTTTGCTTCTGCAAGCAGTACTGCCTCACTGTTTCTGTGTTTCACATGATCGCGCATTTCGTTAAGTATACCCAGAAGCTGATCCTGATATTTTTTTTTGGTTCTGGTGGGTTCAAGCCAGATGTGTGCCGCATCAATTCTGAAACCACACACACCCAGCTGCAGCCAGAATCCCATTATCTTTTTTATTTCCTCTAACACTTCCGGGTTGGCCAGGTTGAGATCAGGTTGCTCTTTTAAAAAGTGGTGCAGATAGTATTCTCTGGCACTGCGATCGTACTGCCAGATCCCGCTGTCTGAGATCATGCTTTGCTGCTTCTGATCTTTGCGCGGTTTTTTTGACCAGATGTAGTAATCCCTGAAGGGCGACTTCCTGTCTTTACGCGCCTGCTGAAACCAGGGATGTTTGTTTGAAGTGTGGTTGGCCACGATATCAATTATTACGCGGATACCGATTGCTTTGGCCTTGGTAATAAAATCAACAAAATCACCCAGCGAACCGTAGCGCTTATCCACGTCATAATAGTTCATGATGTCGTAGCCATCGTCGGCGCGTGGTGATGGGTAGAATGGCCGGAGCCAGATACAATTGATGCCCAGGCCGGACAAATAATCGAGCCGGCTGATCAGGCCTTGAAAATCGCCGATCCCATCTCCGTTGCCATCCATGTATGTCTCTACGTCGAGAGCATAAATAGTGGCGTTGGTATACCATTTGTCCTGCATTGTCAGCCGGCCGGAAATGCGATAGTGGTTAATAAAGCATTTTCTTTCTGGCGGGAATCCAGTCGGGTATGTTGCACCACTATTGGCACGTCTGATCTTATCACACTCGCGTAATCTGTGTCGCGCGGCACGGGTTCAGGATCGCTAAGGTCGTTAAAACGAAGGTGAAGGGTCCGGCGTGCTGGCACTGTAATCTTGTATGGACCAACAGGTTCCTTATCGGCAAAATACAGGGTGATCTCAATATTGGCATTCTTTTCGCCTGCGTTTAAAATGCAGGCGGTTTCATGGCTCGTAAATGCAGGTTCCGGACCATTACTTTTGCCGGGGATATAACCCTCGGCGATGGCCCAAATTTTATGTCCTAATGTTGCTGGCATCTTTATTAAGTGAACGTTTAGTTTTGCCTTTGCAGTTCTTGTCAACCACAGAAGTTACACGCAGATACAAGCGAAAATGATGCCAGTGCAGCGGAAAAGGACAAAACAAGGTGAAATGATGTGCTTTCAGCTATAATAGGACCAATCCCAAATGTTGGGGGAGTTTTACCCACTTCTTGTCCCTGGCGACGCCTTGCGACAAGCGTCCAGCCTGGCTATACGACCCTAACCTGAATAGACCTTAAATGTTCCCGGACATGTTAAAATCCTGTTCATACAAACCCTTCCTCAGATTTTTGGATTGACCCTCAATATGCCTGCACCATACAATATTGATCCTGTTCTGTATTCACAAAATTGTAGAATCAAAAAACCCCTTCCGTTTCCGGTAAGGGGCTTTTCTCTTTCTAAACATGCGATTCAATTATCTGGCAGAAGCGGTGCTCTGCTAATTTTTAACCAGAAGGACCTTTGAGGGAATTATTTTATAAGCTGTATAGGTTCTTTCTTTTGGTTGATACAAATGTACGCAGGGCTGGAGCGTTTACAACACTTTTCCCTAATTCATAATGCTTTTTCGCTCAGTAATTGTTCTGCTAAGATCAAACGCAACTTTCTGCACATGAATGGTGAATCCATCCCCATCCATACCCCCCGGGAACTTTGTCCTGAAGTGGTCAGAGCCGGATTTGTATGGGTAGTTATGAATTGTATATTCTTAACTGCCGCAGGATTAACTACTCATTGGATATACAAATATTTTACTGCTTTACAAGTTTTTTCACCTTTCCTCTTTGGGTCAGTGCAAGGAGAGAGAGGAGTAGAATTGGAAGAAGGAGAGATTTTTTCATAGTTCTTAGTTTTTTGGTTTAGACTAAGGTAGAGTTACATTGACGGTTTTTTGTTTTTTTTAATAATTGAAAGACGAAGCTCACTCAATAACTAAGCATTTTGTTATGAGAAACCTTGCCTTGTAATTAAAGGTCGCAGAAGATAATTGGTTTTTGGCAACAAAAGAACACATGACTATACATTAAATAATGCCGCCAGAAAGCAGAAAAGGTTGGAGCGTTGAATAACTTTTATTGGAGGTAAAGGGTGAGGCTCCTGCCAATTAGCGCCATCACCAGTTGTATTTAGACCCTAATGGGGTAATTGCAGAACTATTTTGTTTCTAATGTAAACACATCCCCATCCATGCCCGCCGGGAACTTCGTCCTGAAGTCATCAAGCGATCTTTTATCCAACAAAATTGTAAATAATTCTTCCTGATCGGCGTCACTGGCATATAACACATCTCCTTTAGCATCTATCACCATGCTGTCGCCGCTGTGAGCAACACCGTTGCCGTCTTCCCCTATTCTGTTTACTCCTATCACATAACATTGGTTTTCGATGGCTCGGGCAATCAACAACTGTTTCCAGGCCATTGCTCTTGCAGCGGGCCAGTTAGCGATATAGATCAGTACGTCATATTCGTAGCTGCTGTTTTTTTTATCAAATCGGTTGCGGCTCCATACAGGGAACCGTAAGTCGTAACATACCATAGGGCAAATCCGCCAGTCCTTAAACGTGGTGATAAGCTTCTGTGTGCCATAATTGTAGTGTTCGTGTTCGCCGCCCATTCTAAAAAGATGGCGTTTGTCATAAAATAGAAATTTACCGTTGGGAGCAACCCAATAGAGCCGGTTAAAGTAGGAGTTGCCGTCACTAACAGCCATACTTCCAGTGATAATACACTCGCGTGTATGTGCCTGCTTTTTCATCCACTGAAAACTGGAGCCTTCTGCGGCTTCAGCATACTTTTCCGGCTGCATAGTGAAGCCGGTATTGAACATCTCAGGCAAAACTATCAGGTCAGTCTTGGTGCGGTCCGAATCTAGCAGTTTCTCAAAATGGTTGAGGTTGGAAGATATGTCCTGCCAGTGAAGGCTGCTTTGTACCAGTGTAACTTTCATACGTAGATAATATATATTCTGAATTCTGAAATGTCAGTAACGATTAAAGTATTTATACAAATTAATTGTGCAGTGCCACCCTGCCATAAAGATAAACAGTTCTTTAAAAAGCACTATTTTTGAGGGGTGCTGAAGCTGTCGGTGGTGATAATTACATTTAACGAAGAAAAGAACATAGGTCGTTGCCTTGATTCAATAAAGGACATTGCCGACGAGATAGTGGTACTTGATTCAGGAAGCACCGATCAGACGAAAGAGATCTGTTTGCGTTACGGGGCAAGGTTCTTTACACACCGTTTCGATGGCCATATTGAACAGAAAAACAGAGCGCTTACTTATACAAGTTATAACCACGTTCTATCTCTCGACGCGGATGAGGCCATTGATGAAGTTTTAAAAAATTCTGTGCTTGAAGTTAAAAGTAAGTTTATAAAGCAGGGTTACTACATGAATCGCCTCACCAACTATTGCGGACAATGGGTGCGGCATAGCGGGTGGTATCCCGATCGTAAACTGCGGTTGTGGGATAAACAAAAAGGCCAGTGGAGCGGCATTAATCCCCACGACAAATTTGAATTATTTGAGGGCGATTCTCAGGCAGGTTATCTTAAAGGTGACATTCTGCATTACAGCTACTACTCGGTTGCTGAACATTACCGGCAAATGGAGTACTTTGCAGAAATTGCTGCCAGGGCGTATAAAGAAAAAGGAAAAAAGGCTCCCTGGTTCAAATTGTGGCTCAACCCGCTTGCCCGGTTCCTGGATCACTATCTGTTGAAATTTGGTTTTTTAGATGGAAGAGCCGGCTTTGTATTATCGCGCGTAACAGCTTATGGAACTTATCTGAAATACAGGAAGCTCCGCGCGCTCTACACAGCAAAAAAGACATAGATGCAGAATTTTAAAGATAAGGTGGTGTGGATAACAGGCGCTTCTTCAGGCATTGGCGAAGCACTCGCACTGCAGCTTGCTGAGCGGGGCGCCAGACTCATTCTTTCAGCGAGAAGGATAGAGGAGCTGCAGCGGGTAGCCAGGCGTTGCGGACTGCCCGACCTCGACCTGCTTGTTCTTCCATTTGATCTGGCCGATACCAGAAATGCCTCCGGTCTCGCGGCGCAGGTGATGAACAAATTCGGGAAGATCGACATCCTGATCAATAATGGAGGAGTGAGTCAGCGCAGTGAAGTGCTGCAGACTTCCGAAGAAACTGAGCGTTTACTGATGGAGGTCAATTATTTCGCGCAGATAAATCTCACAAAAGCTGTGCTTCCTTACATGCTGAGGCAAAAAGAAGGCAGGATCATAGTGGTAAGCAGTATAGCAGGGAAATTAGGTTTCTTTTTACGCTCCTCTTACTGCGCGGCCAAACATGCACTGCACGGTTATTTTGAATCCCTGCGGCTGGAGCTTGAAAGCAGAGGGATCTCTGTATTGCTTGTCTGTCCGGGAAAGATCAGAACGAATGTGTCGCTTAATGCTTTTGCGGCAGGTGGTAAAAAACACGCAGAGATGGATCCTAGTCACATAGCTGCTACAACCGCCGAGGAATGCGCAAAGCAAATCATTAAGAATATTTTCTCAGCTAAGGAAGAGATCTATATTGGAGGTAAAGAAATAATTGTGGTTTATTTAAAACGGTGGTTTCCGGCAATATTCCGAAAAGTGATCAGAAAACAGCCCGCCACGTGAAGCGCATCAAGCTGACCCTCAGTTAAAACGATTTAGTCAACACTTTTACACAATCCGGCGGTGATTTCTTTTACTGTCCTTCGATGAAACTGTCTCTTTTTCGGCGAATTTTAAAGTGTTGTGAAAGTAAGCTCTAAAACTTATGGTTGGGTCGCCCACCTGATCATCATGGTTTTGGTATTGCAGGCAAATGCCGCAACCAAAACAAGCACCGGTGGCGGTAACTGGAACACCAATGGCACCTGGTCACCTTCAGGTGTACCCACCTGCGGCGACTCAATAATAATCCAGGCGGGGCATACTGTAAATGTAAATACTACGTTAAACCAGTCCGGCTGCACCTCTCCCGTGGTTCTGGTCATAAAAGGCACCCTTCAGTTTGGAAATGGCCAGAAGATGTTTCTGCCTTGCAATTCCAGATTGTATATTTACCCCGGCGCTCAAATTCTGGCCGCTACCGGGGGGCAATCAAATCTGATAGAAATCTGCGGGGTTGGTTACTGGAGTGGTGCTAATGGAAATTATAGCGGCCCGGGATGCATGCCACCTAATTACCTGGCCTGTTCTGCGGCGCTTCCGGTTCTTATCTCCCATTTTAGCGCTGCTTCCTGTTTCGAAAACATTTGCCTGTCGTGGCACGCGCTGGTTGAAATAAATAACGACCATTACCAGGTGGAAAAACTCAGTCACAAGGAAGAATGGATTGCACTCGGGGTCATAGAACCGAAAATATTAAACAGCACGCTGCGACGCAACATTGATTATGAGTTTACCGACCATAAGCCCTGGCCGGGAATGAACTATTACCGGCTGTTGCAGTCAGATCTCGATCACAGCTCCTCTGTTTTGGGGGTTACAGGTGTACTGCACCATAAAAATGCAGTAAAACCCGAAATTCAATTTCAAAAAGCAGGACAGAGTACCTATTTAACCATCCAGAATTATGATTTGCCGGTGTTAACTATCAGAATGTTTGACCTGCACGGCGGAGAAATAGGTTTGTTGCCCCTCAATAACGAAGGAACTTTGACCTACGACACAAGCCTTGACCTGCCAGAAGGCGTCTATCTGGTGGTATTGAGCCGGGGGTCGCATGTAGAAAAGTTTAAAGTTTATTGCTTCCGGTAACGCGTTAGTAATCAGTTAAGTAGTGATGGCCTCTTTTATTGGCACCCTCATGGTGAATTTTCGTCGAAGAAAATTGAGCTTTGGTCGATGAAGTATGGGATAAATAAACGAAATTTGTGTGGGTAAAAATTACAACTATGAAAAAGTTAAAAATTCTGGCCGGCTCGTTAAGTTTAATCCTGGTTCTTGCCTTATCATTTAGTTATGCAGGCAATGGCAATGGCAATGGCAAAAGTGGTTCAGAGGGACCACAAAGCGGAAGCGGCGGAAATGCCAATAATAAAGGCAATGGTACGCAGGTGTGGATCTACCACAGCCACGGTAACGGAACCTGGTCTATGATGCAGGTACCTCCTGGTTCACTTGCGGGCCATGCTGCACATGGCGACATGTGGTACTATACAGGTTGCGCCTTGTCAGGGCCAGAGTATGCCTGTTTTGAATAAAATTTGAATTTGATTTAGAAAGACCCGCAGCCCTCACCGTGGGTTTTTTTATGCCCTTATTCGACGATCAAACGAAGGGTGCTTATTGCC
>JAEZDS010000203.1 GCA_023433205.1 Bacteroidota bacterium | reverse complement strand
GATCTATTCGGATCCCTCGCTTGTTGGTTCTTTTTTTCCGCAAGATGGAAGATCAATGAGTTTTTTTGTGAAAACCCAGCCGGGCTTGTCAAAAGAAAAAAGCGATTCACTGGCCACACTTATTAGCACGCTGAGTTACAGAGCCGGTTTTGATGAAGTACACCTGGCAGGCAGAATTTTTGCCCAGCAGGTGTACCTGGAAACTTTGCAAAAGGAATTTATTCTCTTTATCTGTATTTCTTTTCTGTTGATCATACTTTTTCTATGGTTCAGTTTCAGGAATTTTTATGGTGTAATGATCCCGCTGCTGATAGTGGTTACCGGAATGATCTGGACCCTGGGCCTGATGAGTCTTTTTGGGAAAGCTATTGACTTGATGACCACCATGTTGCCCACTATGATCTTTATTGCAGGTACAAGTGACGTAGTACATTTTTTATCCAAATACTTCGATCCTCAGACAAGACTTCTTCCCAAAAACGAAATTTTTTCACAGATAATCAGAAAAGTGGGAGTGCCTACCTTTTTTACCCTGGTTACCACTGCGGTGGCTTTTCTTTCACTGATGTTCTCATCTGTTAAACCGGTGCGCGAATTCGGTATTTATACTGCGGCAGGTATCAGTATTGCATTTATCCTCACCTATACTTTATTGCCTGCAATTCTTTTTTTTACTCAAACAGGGTCGGCTGTACAGATAGAAAAACAACAGAAGCTGGGGCCTGCGCTGGGAAAACTGATGTTTTACGTACTGCGTAATCAGAAAGCACTTTTCGCGGGCACGCTGATCATTGTGGTGATTGCAATAACGGGCCTGACCAGGATCAGGGTGAATCACACCCTGCTGGAAGATCTTAATGACCGAGTGCAGATAAAAAAGGATTTTATGTTTTTTGACAAACATTACAGTGGTGCGCGTCCGCTGGAAATAAAAGTAAGCGCATTAAAGGGAAACCTGTTTGATCACCATTTAATGCACAGTATCCACAGGGTTGACAGCGCTGTGCGAAAAATATACGGGGCGGGATTCTTGTTGTCTCCCGCCGTGATCGCTGCAGAATTATACAAAACCACTTCACCTGATACTGCTGCTGGATTTCCTGAAAAAGCTGATTATCTGAATGTTCGGAATCAGATGATGGAGAACAGGAAAAACCGGGATCTTCAGAGGTACATAAATGCTGAAGGCACAGAGGGAAGGATCAGCGCCAAGATCAGAGACATGGGTAGCAGCAGGGTTAATACGCTGAACGAAGCATTGCTGACCTTTATTGATGAAGAAATTGATAAGGAGCTGCTCAGGTTTGAGATTACCGGTGCCGCGCACCTGATAGACCGGAACAATTCGTACATGGTAAAAAACATGGTGCAGGGTTTTGTTTTTTCTGTGGTACTGATTGGCCTGCTCACTTTTTTTCTGCACAGGAGCTGGCGCATGCTTGTGGTTTTTATTATTCCCAACCTGCTGCCCCTGGTAATTATCGGAGGGATAATGGGCTTTGCCGGAATTGAATTAAAAGCCGCCACGAGTATTGTGTTTACCATTGCCTTTGGTATTGCAACCGACGATACTATTCACTTTATAAGCAGACTGAAGATTGAAAAGAACTATGGAAAAAGCCTGCTGTACGCTTTTAAAAGAACCTGGCTCGAAACCGGCAAACCCATTGTTCTAACTACTTTTGTACTGATAGGTGGGTTTATGAGCCTGATGGCAAGCAGCTTTCAAAGCACTTTTTATTTTGGTTTACTGATATGTATCACTGTGCTGGTGGCATTGCTTGCCGATCTGTTTGTATTGCCCTTACTGCTGTTTTTGTTATATAAAAAGAAAGATGATTCTCTAAAATGACTGACAGTGGCACTCAGAAGGTGGTGGTGATTGGCGGCGGGGCAGCGGGATTTTTCGCGGCCATCAACATTAAAAAAAATGCTCCCGGCTGTGAGGTAGTAATCCTCGAAAAAAACAACAAGCTGCTTTCAAAGGTGCGTATCTCGGGCGGAGGGCGCTGTAATGTAACCCATAATTGTTTTAACAATAGCGAACTCATCAAAAACTACCCCCGGGGTGAAAAAGAACTGAGGCAGGTTTTTGCCAGATTCAGTGTAAAAGACACCATTGAATGGTTCAGAAAAGAAGGGGTGTTGTTAAAGACTGAAAACGATGGGCGAATGTTTCCGGTAACCGACTCAAGCCAAACCATCATAGATCTCTTTCTTGAACTGGCGAAAAAATTGAACATCAGAGTCCAGCTGCAGACAGAGGTTTTTGCTGTTTCGAAGACTGAAAACAACTTCCAGCTAAAGACCTCACAGGGTTTATTGCAGTGCAATAAGGTGATCTGCTCAAGTGGCGGATTCCCTAAAGCCGGAGCTTATGATTTTATCAAAAACACCGGTCATAGCATTGTTGAACCTCTTCCCAGTCTTTTTACATTTAATTTGCCTGATGAGGAGATAAAAAAAGAACTGCAGGGAGTTGCGGTGCCTGAGGCGCGGATAAGTATAGCCGGCAGCAAACTAAGGTATGCGGGGCCTGTGCTTATTACGCATTGGGGATTGAGCGGTCCGGCGGTTTTAAAACTTAGTGCCTTTGCTGCCGAACTCTTTTTCAGATCGGGTTACGAGGCGCAGATCATTGTAAACTGGCTGAACAAAGACCAGGAGGAGATAAGTTCAATGCTTGAGCAGGTTCAGCAGGAAAAAAAGAACAGTCTGCCACGCAATACGCCCCTGCCGGGAATGCCGGCAAGGCTGTGGGAATTTTTATGTACTGAAGCGGAGCTTATAGAAGGCAGATCCTGGGCAGAGACAGGTAAAAAGCAAGTGCATAAGCTCATGAATTTACTTTATGCAAGTAATTATAAAATGAAGGGCAAAAGCACTTTTAAGGAAGAATTTGTTACCTGCGGCGGAGTAAATCTCAAGGAAGTTGACTTCAGAACTATGGAGAGTAAAATGGTGCCAGGTCTGTTTTTTTGCGGTGAAGTACTAAATATTGATGCAATTACCGGAGGTTTTAATTTTCAGGCCGCATGGAGTACGGCTTTTGTTTGTGCGGGTTCGGTTTGTAAGTGATTGACTTTTTCAGTCCTGATTCTTGCGTCCTGGATACTTTCAACTTCTGAAATCTAGAATCCCCGGGAACTAAATTTCCCCATCCCGGCCTAAGCCTTATCTTTGCGAGCTCAAATATAAAAGCAGACATGAAATTTTTTATCGATACGGCGAACATCGCGCAGATCAAAGAAGCACAGGACCTGGGTGTTCTCGATGGAGTAACTACCAATCCTTCACTTATGGCTAAAGAAGGCATAAAAGGACAGGACAAAATTCTGAAACATTATGTTGACATCTGTAATATTGTTACCGGAGATGTGAGCGCTGAAGTGATTGCCACTGATTTTGAAGGAATTGTTAAAGAGGGCGAGGCGCTGGCCGAACTGCATGAACGTATAGTTGTAAAAGTTCCAATGATAAAAGATGGCGTTAAAGCCATAAAATACTTTTCCGACAAGGGGATCCGTACAAACTGTACACTGATTTTTTCTCCCGGACAGGCTTTGCTGGCGGCAAAAGCCGGCGCCACCTATGTATCTCCTTTTATAGGAAGGCTGGATGATGTAAGTACTGATGGATTACGTTTGATCGAAGACATTCGTGTAATTTTTGACAATTACGGTTATGAAACCGAGATACTGGCAGCAAGCATCCGCCACCCCATGCACATTGTTCAGTGCGCAATGGTTGGCGCCGATGTTGCCACCTGTCCGCTTAGCGCAATAACAGCATTATTAAAACATCCGCTCACCGACAATGGTCTGGCACAGTTTCTGGCAGATGCCAAAAAGTGATCTTCATGCTTACAACCTGATTAAAGATCGGGCTCATGCCGGATTTTTTTCCGTGAAAGGCGCCCGTATTCATTAAAGAAAGTCAGACACATGCTAAAAAATTCTATTTTTATGTATTCAACCCTCAAAAACCCAGGTACATGAAAAAAAATTTATTTGTCTTTTGCGCTCTTATTTTAGCAGCTGCAACTTGTTTAGGTCAATCCACTTTGATTGTGGAGGCACCGCAGAATAATGCCTCAACCAGCGGGCTGAGAGCGCCAAACGGCACCAGTGCCCATGCCTACCAGCGGGCCTGCTTTCTGGTGCTTGCTTCAGAATTGTCCAATATACCTGTAAACACCGGTATCACGTCATTTGGTTATACATTAAATTCCGGCGTTGCCGGTTCAGCAGTCACTGGCAATTACACTTTGTTCCTTGAACACACCAATGACAACACCTATCAGAAGGGTACCAACTTTGCCACGGCTGTAACCGGTATGACCAGCGTATATGCAAATGTTATGACGATACCTGTGTCGGTTGGCACCACCTCTGTGATGGTTAACCTGTCTTCCACTTTCACCTATACCGGAGGTGGTTTGTATGTGGCCTACGACTGGCAGTCGAACGGACCATTCAGCACTACCTCGGCGATATATCTCTGCGAGTCTGTGGCGCTGAATCCTGGCGGGGCCAGTGCTGCATCAACCTCGGCCCCACCTGCCACTTTAGGTACAACTGCTTTCAGGCCAGCGTTCTTGTTTGGGTTTTCAAATCCTTTCAGCAATGATATGCAGGTGCTGGGGATTGAAGCGCCGGGCCGTGTGGCGGCAATGTTTAACACCTCGCACGTAATACAGGCGCACATTAAAAACGGCAGCAGTGCAGCTTTAAACAACGTAAACGTAAGTTTGAATGTTACCGGTGCCAATCTTTTTACCGATGTACAGCAGGTATCACTGGCTGCCGGCGCTTCAAGCGTGGTTAGTTTTGCCGCATTTAATCCGCAAAATCCCGGACTGAATACACTTTCGGTAACGGTTCCATCAGATCAGAACAATATTAACAATTCCTCAGCTTACTCACAAAGTGTTACCTGTAATGAATGGGCTCAGAACCCGGCCACAGGCAGTTATACCAGCCAGTCGGTTGGTTTCGATACAGGTGAGGGTGTTATTGGCGTAAGTTATCTTAATCCGGTAACGTCCACCCTTAGCGGTGTTCGGGTAGCAATAAGCACTAACACGCAAACGATAGGCAAATCTCTGTATGGTTCACTGTTAAGCGCAACTGGAGCAACGCTGGCCGCCTCCAATCCCATTACTATAACCAGTGCCATGCTGGGCACCTTTGTTGAGTTCACCTTCCCCACACCATACCAGCTTGCGGCAAACACCAGTTACCTGATTGGCTGTGCGCAAACACTGGGATCTCCCGGCTACCATCCCTTTGGCACACAAAGCAGCCAGGTAATTCCAAGCAATATATATGGTTACATAACCAATCTTGCCGGTGGTCCGGTAACTATTCTCACGCAAAACTTCGGATATTTCGGCTTTGAGGCAATTTTTACGCCAACTATAACGCTTGCTGTAACTCCTCAAACCGTTACCTGTGGTTCAACAGCCACTATGCAGGCAGTAAGCAGCACCAATTACAGCTGGAGTACAGGAGCCACCAGTTCAAGCATTACAGTAAACCCTACTGTAAGCACAGTTTATACAGTGGTGGCAACCAATACTATGGGTTGTATAAATTCAAAAACGGTGAGCCTGAATATCACACCATTACCGGTGAATATCACAGCCAGCAGCAATACAATCTGTCTGGGAGATCAGGTAACTCTCTCAGCAACGGGTGCAAGCTCGTACACCTGGAGTGCAGGCACTAACCCCACCGCCGCCAGTATTAATGATTCGCCAACTCTTACTACTGTGTACACTGTAACAGGCAGCATACCTGCGGGCTGCAGCAGCAGCGATCAAGTTGTGGTGGCAGTTCAGAACTTCAGTACCCTGGGCGTATCTGCAACCACTCATACAATTTGTGAAGGCAATTCTGCTGTACTTGTTGCGAGCGGCGCCGACACTTATACGTGGAGCGGCTCAACCGGTTCAGGCAACGCACCCACTTATATTGTCAGTCCCCCTGTAACTGAAGTGTTTACAGTTACCGGTGCCGATCCGTTTGGCTGCACAATGCAACGCACAGTAACGGTAAATGTGATAATTGTTCCGCTGGTTGTATCTAACGATACAGCTGTTTGTTTTGGAAGCGCAATTACGCTTACTGCAGCAGGAGCCAATTCGTACGTGTGGGACAATGGCTCTCCATTTCACCAGCTTGCCATAAGTTCAGTTACAGTGCCGGGTTCGTTCACAGTAACCGGAACCGGGGCCATGAGCTGCAGCACACAGGCCGTGGTGAACCTGGCCGTAAATCCTCTTCCCACAGTTGAGGCCACTCCTGCCCTTACCTCTATGTGTACCAAGGAAAGCAATATCATCACTGCCTCCGGCGCCAGCACTTACTCATGGAGCACGGGTCAAACCACTTCCACAATAGTATTGACACCCTCAGTTAACCTGTCGATACACCTGACACTTTATGGTTTTGATCAGAATAATTGTAAGGGCGAGGACAAGATAACAATCGCCGTGAGTAATTGTGTTGGACTGAGTGAAAACAGTCTTTCAAAGGTTTTAAGAATTTTCCCCAATCCGGGAAGCGGCCTGTATCTGATTGAAAGTGATGAGTCTGGTATCAACGAATTAATGGTGTATAATACGGCCGGCAGCCTTGTAAAGACGGGCAAAATTGATACCGGCATTTACTCACTTGACATTAGCAGCCAACCGGCAGGGGTTTATGTGGTTATGGTATTTAAGGAAGGGGTATTAAAACAGGCCGCAAGGGTGGTTAAACAATAACCGGATTTTTACAGATGCGGAGGTCCGGTAAATTGCCGGACCTTTTTTTAAATTATGCCTGAAAATCCCTGGTTTTTTGCCTGATAATAGAAAAAATGGTATATTTGTCGCCTATTAAAAAAAAAGGGTAATGTATTTGTCATCACAAGCGAAGAAAGAGATCTTTAAGAAACACGGCGGCAGCGAAAAAAACACTGGAAGCTCCGAATCACAGATTGCGCTTTTTACCATGCGCATTGATCATTTAACTGGACATTTAAAAAACAATAAAAAGGATTTCGGCACTCAGCGTGCCCTTCTCAACCTGGTTGGCAAACGTCGCGCGCTGCTTGATTATCTGAAGAAAAATGATCTTATGCGTTACCGCGCGATCATCAAGACTTTGGATATCCGCAAATAAGAATTCAGATTAAACGGTTTATACAGGGGCATTTCGAATGATCGTTCGAAGTGCCTTTTTTGTTCAAACCCTGCCTGACAGAATCAAAGAGGAAACAAACAAAATAAAATAACAGTCCTGAAAAGGTCAGGACGCTAAAAAAGCACAATTATGTCACAAAAAGGAATCACGCACAGTTTCGATATCGGCGACGGACGCACGATAAGCATGGAAACAGGCAAACTGGCCAAGCAGGCCGACGGAGCAGTAGTAGTACGCATGGGCGATACTATGATACTTGCCACAATTGTAAGTAACAAAGAAGCCAAGGAAGGAGTTGATTTTCTTCCGCTTACTGTAGACTATCAGGAAAAATATGCCTCTTCAGGACGTTTCCCCGGAGGGTTTTTTAAAAGAGAAGCGCGCTTATCGGATTATGAGGTGTTGATCAGCCGTATTGTTGACCGTGCACTGAGGCCACAGTTCCCCGATGATTATCATGCCGACACACAGCTTATGCTGCAACTGATTTCAAGCGACAAGGAGAACATGCCCGACGCGCTGGTAGGTCTTGCTGCCTCGGCTGCCATCGCTGTAAGCGATATTCCATTTAACGGTCCCATCAGTGAAGTGCGTGTAGGAAAGATCGACGGCAAATTCGTTCTCAATCCTACCAAACAACAGCGTGAGTCCAGCACAATCGACATGATCGTTGCAGGTTCTGCTTCTGATATAGGAATGGTTGAGGGCGAAATGAGCGAAGTTTCTGAAGAGGAAATGCTTGAGGCGATCAAATTCGCGCATGAGGCAATTAAAGTACAGATTAAGGCAATAAATGAGTTTGCCGAGAAAGCAGGGATCAAACCAAAACGAGAGTACAACCACGAGGTGAACGATCCGGCGCTGAAAGAAAAAGTTTTTAAGGAAACATACGAGGCTGTTTACGCTGCGGCAAAAAAACTTGATCCAAATAAACATAACCGCAAAGAGCACTTTAAGGCGCCGCTGGAAGAGTTCAAAAAACAATTCAGTGAAGAAGAACTGAAGGAAAAAGAAGCCCTTATTAAAAAATACTACCACGAAGTAGAGTCAAAAGCAGTGCGTCGTATGGCCATTGATGAAAAAGTACGTCTCGATGGCAGAAAAACCACCGACATCCGTCCTATCTGGGCAGAAGTTGGTTACCTGCCTTCACCACACGGAAGCGCTGTATTTACAAGAGGAGAAACACAATCGCTTACAACCGTGACTTTAGGTACGCCGCTCGACAGACTTAGAGTAGATGGTGCCTTTACTCAGGGCGAAGAATCATTTTTATTACATTACAACTTCCCTGGATTCAGCACCGGAGAAGCCAAACCAAACAGAGGAGTTGGCCGCCGCGAGGTGGGGCACGGGAACCTGGCCCTACGCGCGCTTAAAAAGGTAGTGCCAATGGATACAGGCTACACCATAAGGATCGTTAGTGATATCCTTGAAAGCAATGGTTCTTCAAGTATGGCTACCGTTTGTGCCGGTACACTGGCCCTGATGGATGCAGGTGTAAAAATATCAAAACCCGTTTCAGGAATTGCGATGGGATTGATCACCGACGAAGACAATAAAAACTACGCTATTCTTTCCGATATCCTTGGCGATGAAGATCACCTGGGTGATATGGATTTTAAAGTTTGTGGCACCCGCGATGGCATTACCGCCGTGCAGATGGACCTTAAAGTAAACGGCTTGCCCTATGAGGTAATGGCCAAAGCTCTTCACCAGGCCAAAGAAGGCCGCCTGCACATCATGAACGAGATGCTTAAGGCACTCGACTCTCCGAGAGAAGACTATAAACCGCATGCACCACGTTTCGAGAAGATTGTTATTCCTTCAGAATTTATTGGCGCCGTTATTGGGCCAGGTGGCAAGGTTATTCAGGAAATGCAGAAAACAACCAACACCACTATTGTTCTTACCGAAGAAGGCAAGAATGGAATTGTGGAAGTTTTTGGCACCAACCTAAATGATGTAACAGCCGCTAAAAATAAGATCAGGGCCATTGTTGCCGTGCCTGAAGTTGGCGATGTGTACGATGCAAAGGTTAAAACCATTATGCCCTATGGCGCTTTTGTTGAGATAATGCCGGGCAAAGACGGTCTTCTGCACATCAGTGAATACGACTGGAAACGTGTTGATTCCCTTGAAGGTCTGCTGAAGGAAGGTGATACCGTAAAAGTTAAGTACGTTGGCGACGATCCTAAAACTAAAAAGATCAAACTCAGCAGAAAGGTGTTACTGCCTAAACCTGAAAATGCCGATAAAAAGGAAGCTGATAAAAAAGAAGCCTAAATTCAGATAATCTGGTAAAAGGGCTGTCTTTAACACGCTGCGCTGAAGATCCTGCTGATGACAGGACTCGGTAAAAAGCGGTTCAAAGACAGCCTTTTTTTGTATAATTTATATCTGTGACAACCGTTTGATCTCGTCCTCCATGTTGTTTCTGGCGGGCTTTTCGTAGAGACGAAAAAAATGATCGGTTTTGAACAAACGTTCCATTCCCAGCAGTTTACTAAGGGCCTCTGCCCTCTTTTTCATAAATTCCGTATCAGAAATAATCTCATACTCCGCGCGGATCCGCATGGTGTACTCCTTATATTTATCGGGTGTTTCACCAAGAATAGCCATGTCGGCATCACAAAAGAGGTTGGTGTCGGCATTGGGTGAGGGCAGGTGATTTTTTGTTGCAAGTATGTGTTTAACACACAGGTCAATTGTTGCCTGAGTGATCCCTAATGCCTGCATGCGGTCAGCGGCAATTGCCGCACTTTTTTCCTCGTTGTCATTGGCCGGGATCTCATAAACCAGATCGTGATAAAACAGACTGAAAAGAAGGGCTTCACGGTCCTGCGCCTTCTGCGGACATTCTTCCAGTCTGTTATAGATATAACGAAGGTGGTGTAGTGTATGATAATGTCGTCGCGCTTCAGTGTAGCTATCAACAATTTCTTTCCATAAAGAGTCGAAAACCTTACCCACGCCGGGATATTGTGTGAGTAATCCAGTAAAAATGAGTTTGAGCTCGGACTTTACCTGCATCAGATGATAAAAATTGTACAATTATAATGCAAAAAAGCTGCCTGAAATATTGGGGATCATTCTTTTTGTTTTAGCTTTGATTCTCACTTGTTTATGAATCAAATCCTGGAAAATGAAACATGTGTGTATACTATTGCCTCATGGGGCTGTTTCGGTAGCTTGTGTCGAAGGCGCAGTAAAGCTCTTCACAAAGGTTAATGAATTTCTGATCGCCAAACAGGAGCTACCCTGTTTTCAGGTGAAGCTTGTGGCTTCTGACAAAGAGCCGAGACTGTACGATGGCATCTTCAGCATTTCGGCACATTACACGTTTGAGGAGATCTTCCCCTGCGACCTGGTAATTCTGCCGGCTGTTAATGGCGACATGAGCACGGTGATAGAGGAAAACGCCTCTGCGATAAGCTGGGTTAAACAACAGCATCAGAATGGCGCTGAGCTTGCCAGCCTTTGTGTGGGTGCTTTCCTGCTTGCCTCCACCGGACTTCTTAAGCACAAGCGCTGCTCAACGCACTGGATGGCGGAGGAGCAGTTCAGGGGCATGTTCCCGGAAGTTATACTGGTTTCTCAAAAAATAATTACCGACGAGGGAGGGCTTTATTCGAGCGGTGGCGCCAATTCATTCTGGAACCTGCTGCTGTATCTCGTGGAAAAATATACAAGCCGTGAAATGGCGGTAGCTTCAGCCAAATTCTTTGAAATAGACATAGGACGCCAGCATCAGAACTCATTTATAATTTTCAGGGGGCAAAAGCTGCACCAGGATGAACCGGTAAAAAAGGCACAGGAATTTATTGAGTCAAATTTTCAGAAAAAAATAAGCGTTGAAAATCTGAGCCAGATGTTCGCCCTGGGACGCCGCAGTCTTGAACGCCGTTTTAAAAAAGCAACCAGCTGTACCGTGGCCGAATACATTCAGCGCGTGAAGATCGAAGCCGCCAAAAAAAGCTTTGAAACAGATTCACGGAATGTGAACGAGATCATGTATGACGTAGGTTATAACGACACAAAAGCCTTCCGCACTGTTTTTAAACGCCATACCGGGCTTTCACCACTCGAGTACCGGAACAAGTACAAACAATCTATGTAGTTTCCACAGTTTCGCCGGGGCCACTGCGAAATTTTTTTTACCCAGTTTTCCGATAT
Source organism: Bacteroidota bacterium (assembly GCA_023433205.1). GTDB lineage: Bacteria > Bacteroidota > Bacteroidia > B-17B0 > Aurantibacillaceae > Aurantibacillus. Next base: position 17,983 of record JAEZDS010000203.1, on the reverse strand, counting down.
TATTTTTTTGTATTTTTATTTCAATATGAAAAAAATCTCTCTTTTTTTACTGCTGCTGCTTACAGGTACGGCCAGCGCGCAGCACTGGACATGGATCCGCGGCTATGCATCACATGGCATACCTGGTAATTACGGTACAATGGGTGTGCCATCGGCAACCAATGATCCCGGCGTACGGCATGGCTGCGCAACCTGGACCGACAAGCAGGGTAATCTGTGGTTATTTGGCGGAGAGGGTTACGACATCACCCCTAACGAAGACCTTCTGAATGATCTGTGGAAATATGATAAGTCAACAAATCAATGGACATGGATAAAGGGATCTAACACCCTGAATGATCCGGGAAATTATGGCACAATGGGGGTGGCAAATCCGGCCAACAATCCCGGGGCCCGTGAGTTCGCCATGTCGTGGACCGATACCTCGGGGAAATTCTGGCTCTTTGGCGGTGAGGGGTATGTTCCTTCCGCAACCGGAGAAGGCGCTCTGGGCGATCTGTGGATGTACGATCCTGCTACTAATCAATGGACCTGGATGAAAGGATTTAGCACGCTTGACCAGAATGGTGTTTATGGTACGATCGGCGTATCATCGCCAAATAATATGCCTGGAAGCCGCTCTGGTTCAGGATACTGGGTTGATGAAAACAGTAACCTGTGGTTAATGGGCGGAGATGGTTTTCCGGCTGCAGGGGGGTCAGGTTTATTACAGGACCTGTGGAAATATGTTCCTGCCACCAATGAATGGACCTGGGTAAAGGGCAGTGACCTTACAGGACAGACAGGCGTGTACGGAGTACAAAATACTGCAGCTGCGGGTAACCTGCCTGGTGGCAGAAAATTCCCTATGTGCTGGTACACACCATCGGGCGATGCCTATATGCTTGGTGGTGCCGGTCACAGCACCTTAACGCTCGGTGCCGGACGACTCAATGATTTCTGGAAATATAACTCAGGCAGCAACAACTGGACCTGGGTTGGCGGCCATAACGGCATTAACCAGGACGGGCATTATGGTGTTTTTGCACAGGCCTCATCAGCTGTACGGCCCGGAGCCCGTGAAAGCGGTGCCACCTGGACCGACGCCCTGGGCAAACTTTACCTTTTTGGAGGATATGGTTATGCCGGTGAACCAGGCTTTTTGGGCGACCTTAACGACCTGTTGAAGTACGATCCGCTTCTGGCGCAATGGGCATGGGTGAAAGGAGACAGTGCGTTAAATGTACCCGGTGATTACGGAACAGTAGGACAAATGGCTTCCAGCAACAAACCCGGAGGCAGGCATTACAACACCTACTGGAAACATACCGGAAGTGAACTCTGGCTTTTCGGAGGTTTAGGCAGAGACAGCACCACTGCATTAACAGATAATCTGAACGACCTGTGGGTGTACAGCGCGCCATGCAATCCCGACAACATTAATTCATTCAGCGGGTCGTCTTTGTGTTGTGGAATCTCCACAACTTTAAGTGTTCAGTCGCCCGATGGTTCGCCGGTGACCTGGTACCAAAGCCCTACTCAAACTGTAGCAATAGGTACCGGAACCAATTTCGCCACACCCCCACTCTGGAGTCAGGGCAGCCAGTCTACTTTCACTTATTATGTGGAGGCTGCTACCTGCAGCCTTAGTCCGCGTGCAGCCGTAACACTAACGGTTTTTGCTCTGCCGCAGGTGACCATCACAGCACCTGTCGCAGCCTGTCACAATGAAACAGTTACCATGTCGGCTGGCGGTGCTTCTACCTACACATGGCTGAGTGGCGGTACCGGCGCTACCGTAACGCACACAGTGTCAAGCCCTTCTTATACAGCGGTGGTGCTGGCAACCGATACAAACGGCTGCAGCAACAGTGCAACAGCTACCGTTACGGTACACCCTTTGCCCTTTATCACTATTGCAGGATCCAGCTCTGTCTGTAACGGGGTGGTAATTACATTCACCGGACAGGGAGCTCAATCATATACCTGGCACACCGCTTCTGTATCACCTTTTCTCACGCATACCGCTACCGCGCCCGGTAATACAATCATGGTTTCCGGCACAGACGGCAACGGCTGCACTTCTTCAACGGTAAAAACCATATCCGTACAGGCTGGCCCTGCTTTAAGCGCCGGCCCATCCAGTCCGTCGATCTGCCTGGGTGAGGCACTTACTTTTACATCTTCTGGCGCCAGCACTTACAGCTGGAGTACAGGCAACACCACGCAGAATTTTAGCCTGGCACCGCAGGCTGATGCCCACTACACCCTAACGGGTTTTGCTGACGGTTGTTCTTCGGTTATTGTATTCTCTGTAGCGGTAAATAGCTGTTCAGGATTAAGTGAGGAGACCTACAAATCACAGGTTGAGTTTTTCCCAAACCCTTTCACCACTGCATTAAATGTATACTACAGCAGTGAACGCTCAAGCGCTGCATTGCGGGTTTTTAATGGTCTTGGGCAGGAGGTGCACCGGCAAATCTTAAATGCGGGAATAAATCTACTGAATACAGAGAAACTGGCAGCAGGCGTTTATTATATAAGTGTAGAGGAAGAAGGACACAAACTGCGGCGCTTTACATTGCTTAAACAACACTAGGATTCACGCATGTAGCGCAGGTAGTTTCGGCGCCATTCTTTGTTGGCCGGAGCGTTGTATTTTTCGAGTGCGGGCCTGAAATCCCTGTTGACTTTTCCCGAACTCTGAGGGGGAGCTTCTGCCGGCATGGCAAGTATGATAATATTCCTGTAATCGGGTAGCGGGCCCGTATAATAAAGTTTGGTATTGTATCCGGCCTGCGAAAATGTGTTTAACAATAAGCGGGTACCTTCGCCTTTATTGCCATTTATGTAGCCATGCCAGTTCAGATAGATACGGGCGCTGGGGCTCAGATTTTTTTTTAGCGCCCGCAGACTTTCAAGGGTAAAAATGTGGGAGGGTTGTTCTTCTGCATGAAAGAGGTCGGCCACCAGCAGGTCATAAACACTTGTGTCGGTATTTAAAAAGTGGCGCGCATCTGCATTTATTATTTCAATGTCTTCACCCATCGCGAAAAAGGTGCGCGCTACATAGATCATTCTTTTATCAAATTCAACCACTCTGCACCTGAAGCCTTTTTTTTTCAGGATTTGCGCCATCTGCCCCCCGCCTCCACCTAATAGTGCAGCTTTTCCCCCGCTTCCCTCCGGCAGCAATGAGTCAAGCATTGCTGTGTATTGCAAACTACTTTCTCCTGATGGCATCAGCGATTCTGATTGAATGATGCCATTTAATAGTAGACGCCGAAAGGTTTTGTCACCGTTTTTAACATCCAGTACCTCGATCTTTCCCTGTATGCCATCTGCGGCGAATAGCAGGCCTGGTCTTACAACCGGCTTCCAGGTAGCGATCACAATTCCCCCGGCCATCAGCAGCGCAGGAATTTTTGATCCACGCACGATAAATAATGTTGCGGCCAGCAGCAAAGTACCATGTATCAGCAGGCTTAAGTCCAGTCCCAGATCGGGAATCATCCAGAAGCCGCATAAAAAAGTAGATGTTATTCCTCCCGCTGTAGATACAGCGTAAACGGTACCACTAACTTTGCCGGCATCTGCACGCTGCTTGGTTTGTATGGCGATAAGCAGCGGGGACGTTGCACCCAGAAAAAAAATCGGAGGCAGCAGCAGCATCAGTGTGCTGATCATCATTCCCGGAGTGAAGGGAAGATCGATAAAAACAGGAAGCAGGTAGCGGGATATAAGCGGCATCAACAACAGATAAAGAGAGGCCAGGATAAGAAGCAGTCTTAGTGCTTTTTGCTGCCGGTTGACCTCAAAACGGCCCCCAAAAAAGTAACCTGAGGCCAGCGCTGCAAGTGTTATGCCCATTACTGCTGCCCACACGTGCAGGCTGTTACCGAATACAGGTGCCAGCAGACGTGCACCGCACAACTCAGCGCACATTACCGCTGCTCCTTCAATGGCACTGAGAAACAGCAGCTTTTTTTTCATTGATCCTGGCTGTGAAATTCAAGCAGACCTTCCATAGGCGACTGTATGATCCGGCCGGTCCTGTAGCCGTGTTTTTCGGCTCTCCGGGAAATTATCTCCCGAAAAAAATAGCCTACCGATCCCACAACATTTACAGCATATTTTTTTGAATCGCTGTATTTTTTGATCTGTTGCTCAAAGAAGGAGTCAAAACATTCTTCAAGCAAAGTCTGAATAAACTGATGACCCAGATGAGCGCCAACAAACAGACTCACCTTTGCCAGGTAACGGTTGGGGGAACTGCCCTTGTACACATTTTCGAGGATCACTTCGCGGTTGTAGCCGGCCGCTTCAAAAGCCTCATGTAAGGCATCCGGTAATCTTTTTTCGAAATAGTCACGGATAAAAAACTTACCGATCTGAGATCCTCCGCCATAATCACTCCACAGGTAGCCTGCAGAGGGGATGTTTTCAATGATTGCCGTGCCATCATACAAACAACTGTTGCTGCCGGTACCAAGTATAGCGGCAATGCCCCACTCTCTTCCGCAAAGTGCCCTGGCAGCGCCAAGCAGATCGTGCGCCACATTCACCTCTTTAACATTAAGTGTAATAGAGAGACATTCCTGTACAAGAAGACAATTAGCAGAAGATGAACAACCTGTTCCGTAATAGTGGATAGCTTTTACCCGGGGCAGATATTCAGAGAACGCTGGTTTAAGGTTGTTCAGTATTTCAATATTGATCTCGTTCCTTGAATGAAAATAGGGGTTGATGCCTGCGGTTTTAACACGGCTAACTATTTGTTTTTCCCTGCAAAGGACCCAATCGGTTTTGGTTGAACCGCTATCAGCAATAATGGCGTACATAGCTGCAATGTAACAAAAAAAAACCGCCACGTTTTGCGTGACGGTTTTTGGTATCGGTTAAAAATTATGCGTTGTTGTTCTCTTCTGCAGCAGGTGCATCACCGGCTTCAGGGGCTTGCTCCGAAGCTGTTTCTTCGGGTTTAGCAGCCGCCAGTTTAGCGGCAACTTTTGCAGCGCGGGCATCTTTGGCGGCAGTTTCAGCCTTCATTCTGTCTCCTGATTTTTTCTCAGAGTCTGATTTCAGTTTATCATGTTTGCCCATGATCTTGCCGGCCTTTTCTTCCTGCCATTTGGCAAACTTCTTTTCAGCCTGCTCTTCATTAAAAGCGCCTTTTTTAACGCCTTCCAGAAGGTGCTTTTTCATCATAATACCTTTGTACGAAAGTATCGCACGGCAGGTATCGGTAGGCTGAGCGCCCTTCATTAACCAGCTCAGGGTCTGGTCAAAGTTAATGTCGATTGTTGCCGGGTTGGTTGTGGGGTTGTACACGCCAAGTTTCTGAATGAATTTTCCATCACGTGGTGCCCGACCATCCGCAACTACCATGTGGTAAAAAGCTGAATCTTTTTTACCATGTCTTTGTAGTCTAATCTTTACTGCCATTTTTGTTTTTTTTTATTGCAGGCCTTCAAAAGGCCCGTTCTGTTTAAATTTAAGGGTGCAAATATAGCGATATTATACGTTTCTGCAAAACTGTAACTCCTGCTAGGCCAGTTCGTTAAAAACCCTACTTTTGTGCTAGCAAATCTTCTATGCAGATCAAAGAAAGGGGCATCATTCTAATACCCATCGACTTTACCAAACAATCGCTGGCCGCTGTAAAACAATCTTACAATCTAGCCAAATACACGCATTCAAAGCTGATACTACTGCACGTTTTTGAAAAGAACGGACAGGAGAGTTATGAGGCGCTGAACAAGCTTACCAAACAAACTGAGCAGGAAAGCGGGGTTCCTACGGAGTTCATGAGTGTAAAAGGTGATATTTACGAGGAAACCGACCGTGTTGCTGAGGAAATTAACGCCACCCTGATAATTGCAGGCCTGGAAACTCACATGCGGTTCAGGAACATAATTGGTTCAAGCGCGAGTAAACTCATAAGAAAGGCGCCCTGCCCGGTAATTACAATTCGGGGCAACGAGCACCGCGATGGTTGTGAAAACATACTGTTGCCGCTCGACCTGAGTCCTGAAACGCGCGAAAAAGTTGATGTGGCTGTGCAGTTTGCACATTATTTTGGAGCCAGCATCCGTATTTTAGGAGTATTTGATGAGGCGGATTCTGATTACGAGAATAAGATCCTGGCTTACTCACACCAGGTTAAACAGTTCATAAAAGGCAAGGGTATCTCATGTACCAACAAGTCAATGTCGGCTGAAGACATAGCTGATACAGTGGTTGATTATGCCAATAAGATAGAGGCCGATCTGATAATGATCATGAACAAACCCGATCTGAGTGTGGGAGAGTTTTTTACCGGCACCGATTCACAGAGGATAGTAGATACAAGCAATGTGCCTGTAATGACCATTCAGCCTATCAAACGCGCGAGCACAACGCATTTCGGGACGGGCCTGTAAGATATTAACCCTGGATCTTGGCGTATTTGGTGGTTCCGGCAGGATCTACTGTCATGAGCAGGTCAAGCACCTGAGATTTTTCTTCCGGAGTTCCCTGTCTGAATATGTTGATGACCTCGTCGCGTTTGGCATTAAAAAAATTCTGCATTACAAATGAGGCCGGCCTGTTCTCAGCAACCGGAACCAGCAGGCGCAGCGACTTTAAAACAGCGGCCCTCCCAGCATCGGGATTGTCGTACATGATATCAAGCCCCAGGCGGTTGTATTCATACATACAGGCTCTTACTCCTTTAAAAAGCGGTTGCATGGTGTTTTCAACCAGCCAGTAACGGTTCTTCTGACTATTATTTTGTTCACTGCTTCTCCAGCCGGTTTCCGGCGCGTTCTGGGCATTATTAACAATTTGTTGTGCCTTTTGCCAGTAGGCTGTTCCTCCCTCAGGAGCGAAAGAGTCGTAGTCGGTGGCAATTACAACATAAGCGTAAAAGGCCAGCACGGCCGTTAAATTATTCTGAAAGGTATTGATGTTGAATTCCAGCTGGCTGAACTGCTGAAACTTGAACTGGAAACGGTCGTCCTCAATGTTGAGTACCTGTGTATAATAGCCGCTTTTATAAACCGGACGGCGACTTGTAACCTGAATGGTACCGTTAAACTGGTCAGAACCTACCGCTTCGCTGATAGTGATAAAATAGGAACACTCAATTTTTTCCTGCGGAGCGAAGGTTTCTGTGGTCCATTTGGTGTTATTCATGAACTCAAAGATGGCACGCTGCAGCTGGTCAAAGATCTGCCTGTTGGCTGTACCCTGGATCTGGGTTGTATTAATATTGACCTGGCAGTTAAGTTCCTGCGCTTTTACAGGTACCAGTATTGCCAGCGCAAAAATGGAAATAAAAAGAATTCTATACATCAGATCAGCGTACTCAGATAGTCAATGATATCCTTTGCCACAGCGGCTTTAGACTTTAACTCAAATTTAGTGATTTTATTGTTTTTATCTATCAGCGTCACCTGGTTATTGTCGGAGCCAAAGCCTCCGTCCTCCTGAATTGCCTGATTTGCCACGATCAGGTCGAGATTTTTTTCCTTTAATTTTTTTTCTGCATATTTTTCAAGCTGATCTGTTTCAAGGGCAAAACCTACCAGGATCTGACCAGCTTTTTTTCGCCTGCCCATTTCGGCAAGGATGTCGGGGGTGCGCACAAAACGGATGGTGAGAGCATCATCTGACTTTTTTATTTTGGCGGACTGCACTTTTTCGGGTCTGTAATCTGCCACCGCCGCTGAACATATGATGATGCTGCTCTGAGAAAAAAGTTCCATACAGGCAGTGAACATTTCACCGGCTGTTTCAACCTGTATAAGTTTTATGTCTGATCTGATCTGCCCTGCTGCAGCGGGCCCAAGAACCAATGTAACCTCAGCCCCTGCCTCTGCAAATCTGTTAGCCAGCGATGATCCCATCTTGCCACTGCTGCGGTTCCCTATAAATCGTACCGGATCAATGGCCTCAAAGGTAGGGCCCGCATTAACGAGGACCTTTTTTCCTTTAAATGGTAACGAAGCGCCATAATACTCCTTCACCGATTGAAGAATTGTTTGCGGTTCGGCCATTCGTCCTTCCCCGTACAGTCCGCTTGCCAGCGCTCCCTTCTCAGCAGGAATTACTAAAACACCACGTTCTGCAACAACAGCAAGATTTTTTTTCACTGTCTCATGTCTGTACATTTCAAGATCCATGGCAGGGGCGATCATTACCTTACAACGCGCCGAAAGATAAACGGCCATTAAAAGATTGTCGCATGCACCCGAAGCCATTTTTGAGAGTGTATTGGCTGTAAGAGGGGCGATCAGAAAAAGATCTGCCCACTCGGCAAGATGCACATGGTTATTCCAGTTATCCGTGGCATCGAAAAATTCGCTACAAACCTCATTTTCAGAAAGAACCGATAAAGTTCGTGCAGTTACGAAGTCAGTAGCTGCCCTGGTCATAACCACTTTCACCTCTGCTCCGCTCTTTTTAAGGAGCCGCACCAGTTCAGCACTTTTGTAGGCAGCAATTCCCCCACAAACGCCCAGGATTATTTTTTTATGTTGCAACAAAACGATCTGTAAAACAAAAAGGCAGTTAAGGCCTTAGCCCACTGCCTTTTTCAGTTTCATATCAGTACCTATTGTCCGTCCCTGAGCGGGTTGCGGTAATAAACCTTGTCTTCAAGAAATTCCTGAATTGCTATCAAAGCTGGTTTTGGCAGCTTTTCGTAATGTTTTGATATTTCAATCTGTTCGCGGTTCTCAAAAACCTCTTCCAGGTTGTCGGTATGAGTGGTAAACTCCTGCAGCTTTCCCGCAAGTTCTTCCTTAATCTCCGAACCAATCTGGTTGGCGCGTTTGCTGATGATAGCAACGGCTTCGTAAAGATTGCCAGTAGGTCCGTCAAAATTGCGGATATCCCTTGTAACAATGCTCTGGTCGGCGCTTGATTTTTTAAAATCCATGTTTATTGAGGTTTTCTTTAAGCCTTATGCTGCTTTTATACACGCTTTCGGCGCGGCTAAGATACGAACTTTCAGGGTACAAATCAGCAAATTTTACATAATTTTCGATGGCACCGTTTAGTCTTTCCTCTTTTTTGGAAGGAACACTGTTTACAGCAAGCAGATAATAGGCGTCGATGAGCAGGTAATACAGCTCTTCAGTATAACGGCTGCTGGGATACTCCCTGAAATAGTTCTTTATGGCCACAATGCAGGCTTTCCAGTCGCTGAGCACGTAATATTGTTTGTAAATCTCGTAATCTTTCTTTTCAAGCTTCAGCCGAAGCTGATCCATAATGAGGTTACAGCTGTCTACTCTGGGACTTTCGGGATACTGATCAACAAACGACTGGAATTCATTGATGGCGTTCTTGGTGTTGGTTTGATCAAGGGTATACTCAGGAGAATTAAGAAAATAACAATAGGCACTCATAAAATGGCATTCCTCAACGTGCTTTCCCGTGGGAAATTGCCTGGTATAATTTTTAAAGTAATACTGACTGAGCAGGTAATCACCCATGTAATATTCACTCCAGGTGTAATAATAATACACCTCCTCTGCCCTGTCGGTGCCTTTGGTAACAGGAATCAGTTCCTCATAAAGCTGGGAAGAGCGGGTATAATACTCTTTATCGTAATATTCACGCGCCTTTTGATACTTCAATTCATAATTGGTGCTTTTAAGCAGTTTGTTGTAATTATCACAGCCGCTGCCGAGAAACAAAACCAGGACCAGAATTATAGTTGAGGATTTCAAAACGAGAAGACAAAAATACCTGTTTTTAAGCATAAAAAAAGCCCCTTTTGGAGGGGCTTTTAAAGAATCTGAAAATTAATGCTTACTGGTTAACAATTTTTACCGTGTGAACGGTGCCATTGTTTCCGCTCAGTCGTACAAAGTACTGTCCCTGTGGCAAGCCTGAGAGATCGAGTTTATGGGAATTGCCACTAACATTTTCCATCCGAACCTGCTCACCAAGAATATTATAAACGATAACGCGGTTCATTCCTGAAAGATTCTCCAGATTTACCATTCCGTCAAGCGCTGGATTAGGGTAAACTGCAATACGTGCTGCCTGCTGTTCTTTTACACTTAAACAGTTCCTAACCGTAATTGTGGTGGCGATATCTGCTGAACAATTAGTAGTGGGATCAGTGTACTGGTATGTTACAGCGCTCTGCCCAACTGAATTTGGTGTAAATTCATTTCCTGCAACATTCAACCCGCCGTATAAACCACCGGCAGGTAAACCAATAAGTTCAACAACGTTGCCACCAGTGCTCATGGTACAAACTGTGCCCTGAGAAGTTGTAAGAGAAACTGAAGGAAGTGCATGAATGGTGATGGTGATGGCAGCCGAGCTTGAAGGACAGGCGGGGCTTGTGGTGCCTGTTACCGTGTAACCCTGCACGCCTGGCGTGGTGGATGAAAGCTGCAAAGTAGGAGTTGTTTGTGTATTGCTCCACTGGTATGATTGTGCGCCTGAGGCACTGATGTTGTATGCCTGCCCCACACAACCCGATGAAGGTCCGGTGACCTGAACATTTGGAGCGGGAGCTACCGCCACAGTTATGTGTTTGGTTGCGGTACAACCGCCGTTGGCAGCCTGCACGGTATAAACGGTTTGGCTGGTAGGAGAAACCACAATTGAATTACTGTTAGAGGCTGGAATGGTCCAGGTATATGTGGCATTGCCACTTGCTGTTAAAGTAGTGGACTGGCCGGCACATATATCGGTACTACCTGTAATGGTGATAGTAGGTGAATTAGCTCCATCTACATAAATTGCGGCATTGGTTCCGTTTGAAGGTGCATTTCCCCATCCGCCAAGACCGGCACTGTACCAGTAATTCACTGTTAACGAGGCTGTCTGATTACCAACCGTATTAAAGATGGCAGAAGGATTTTTTTGATATGATTGTACTGGTGAGGCTCCGGTAAACATCCAATCATAGATGGAATCGGTTGTTAAGGTTACAGTGTTGGTGTATAACGCATCCCAGTACGAGGCAAACTTATTAAAATTAAACTGCCTGTTTTCGATAAGGGACTGTGGCGTTGATGCATTGGCGAAACTTCCAATTGAATTGTTACAAATGGAAGGGGTATTTACCGTAATGCCGGCCTCATAGTTAAAAGTAACCCAGGGCGCAACTATCATCTCTCTGCTCGTACCAGCCCCAAACACATTGCCTGTGGTTTGCCAGTTACCAAGATAACGAAGCCTGCCAAAATTTTCCCCATACTTTACAACATTGGTACCGGTTGCTGTGGCTGTCGGGTGATAGCCGGCTGTCATGAACAGGTAGGCTGTATCAGTGGAAGCGATTGGCTCTGACTTCATGCTCACTGCGAAATTGGCGGTTACAGTTTTTGGCGAGGTAAGCAAGCCACCTACAAAGTAGGCCCCTGTTGTTCCTGTAACTGTAGCTACAGCAGAGTCAATAGGAGGCAGTGGTTGATTGGTTGCGTTAAGATAGTGCAGATAAAATTTAATGGGCACTCCTGCACTGGTTGAGGCGGGGTTTTTCATTACCATGCCCTCTAATCCATGTACAGTAATACTTACCGAGTTCTGAAATATTGACCCCATGTGTGTAACGCCATTTAAAGAAGCTGTTGCACTGGGCATTTCCCAGTAATAGAACTGGTTCCATTGTCCCGGAGGATTTAACCAGAAATTTTTATTATAATAATAGTGTAGGGTATCACTAACTGTTGTCGCGATGTTTTGCGACTGCGACTGTGCAGTTATGTGACGTTCTCCGGTTGCGTTCTCAACTCCGGTTTTTATATCCTGAAGTTGTGCTTTATTGCCCAGGGCCATAAAGATGGCACAGGTAACGAGTAAAGATTTTTTCATTTAGATCTGTTTTCTGATTTCAGATAAAATTAGAGAAAATTCCATTGACTTCGGCAACAAATGCAAAAAAAAAGCCCTCTCAATAGAGAAGGCTTAATTATTAAAAGGAATCTGTTCTTAGTTTTTAATTAACTTGAAGATTGTTACTTCTTTTGCTTCACTTGTTACTTTTATAAAGTATTGACCAGCTGAGTTTTGTGAAAGATCTATCTGCTCGGTTTCACCTGACACAGAGCTTCTGAACACAACCTGCCCCACTATATTGCTTACTTCTATGGTATTTACACCACTCAGTCCGCTCACATTTGTTATGCCGTTTGAAGCGGGGTTTGGAAACAGGCGAAGCGCCTGGTTTCCGGTAAGTGCCTGACCAAAACCAACAGTGCCGGTATTTGTGTTGCAGGTTGTAACCTGCACTGAAACGGTAGTAGGCAGTGTTTTGCAACCGGTAACTGTATTGGTACCAATAACATTAAAGAACTGCGGTCCCGCTGTTGAAGTACCCGGAGGGGTTACAGTAACAATTGTTACCGCACTGTTTCCACCAATTGGGCTCCAAGTGTAGGTAGTATTAGTGGCACCTGTAACCGTTAATGTAACCGACTGACCTTTACATGCCGTAGCTGTAGATGAGGTAGCTGTAATGATCTGGCTGTCGTTAATAAGTAATCCCTGGATACTGAGGTAACCAAAGTTGATCTCAGTAAGCGCCCCACCTGTAATGGCGGAATTGTAATATCCCTGAACTGTGTTAGTACCTAGAGTACCTACAGGAAAATAACCATTGGCCGGCATTCCAACACCAATATAATATGGGGTGTTTGCTGTTAACTGTACCGGTGAAGTGAAGGTAAGGGACGTGAAAACATCCATCATGCCTCCGCTGATCACTACAGGCGCACTCTGGGCAACTATGGCGCCATTTGCATCCTGAAGCGTTCCAAAAATGGTTTTGCCGTTATTTCCGGCAGCGCTAAATGAAGGCACTACCACCTGCACAGCTGAGATGCTGTTTGTTGAACCAGGAACGTACCTGAAGGAATAGATCCTTCCTGAAGTGGTTGCCCCCGCACCGTAACCCTGGCTGGTAAAGCTGCCTGCTGCGTGATAGTTGAGCGCCACTGTTTCACAGGAAGCTGTCTGTGTCCAGGTCATGGCGTTATTTGCGTTGTTCTCATCGGCATCAATGTGTATCGACATAGTGCTTACACCTGCGTTAATAGCAGAATATGGCGCAAATGTTACGGTAGCTACCGCTCCTGCAACTACGTTAGTAATTGTTTGCACATCAGTAAAAGGGTTTGCTCCGCCAATAGTAAGTGAAACCGTTACACCGGCCTTGTCACCAGTGCTTGAATTTCTCACTTTTGCAGTGATTGTCTGACCGGCGTCAAACTGGCTGGCTTTACCAAGTGCATCAATATCTATTACCGCCAGCTCGTTGGTGGCAGTGTTCACCGCATTGAACAGAAAAGCAGGACGGAAGTCTGTAACAGTCATGCCGTCTGGGGCAACGGGATTGTTGGTATAAGAAGTTGCTCCAAGTCCATTTCCATTACCCACGTTACTTGCTTCATAAGTGGCTGGGTTGTTTGCTGCAGAAAATGGTCCTGTACTACTCCACTCATACGCTACATAAATACCGCCTCCGGTATAAGTGAAGGTAGGTGTGAAATTCAGTGTTATTGTGGCAGCATTATTAGTTGCAGGCACCGTCATGTTCCCGGTATAATGTTGTGTCATACCTAAAATTGCCGTGGCGAAGGAAGTGCCTTTCTGATAAGTATTGTCAGAAGTGTTTTCGAGATAGACAGTAATGGTACCCGGATTATTAGCACCCGCGCCATCAGTAAGATCAAAACCAATGCTGTTTACGATGCTGCCTGTAAGGGCGCCCAGTTCGCTTGCCCTGATAAGGAAACAGCCTTTTAGTCCACTGTGCTGATCGGTTCCGTTTGGTGCGCGCAACTGCGAGGTGCTGTTTGCCAGCGGCGCCTGGATTGTAATGTTGGCCTGCGCCCCGGCATTATACCAGAGTCCGCCAACAGCAAGAAGTGCTAAAGTAATTTTTTTCATGGTTGTTCTGCGTTTTTGTTTGAGCCAAATGTATCAAAAAAGCCATAGCATCACACATTTAATTGGGAAATTTGTTGATAATTCAAAAATCACCCGCCAGGGGGGAATTTCAGTTTTTTACCTCTAAATTAATGTGAAAGGCAGCCTCCGCCAGCATTCTTCGGTTATCTTTGCATTAAACCCTTGTAAAATCCACTTTAAAAACTAATCAGATCAAGATGAAAAGAATTGTCCTATCCGCCATGCTTTTTTCAGCGCTGGCCTTTAACGCGCAAAACAGCAAGCGCCCAAACAACTGGTTTAACCTCGACGCAGCAAAAGACAGTGTTCAGGGCGTAAGCACTGAACGCACCTATGAAGAATTGCTGAAAAATAAAAAATCCACAACCGTTATTGTTGGTGTAATTGACAGCGGGGTGGATTATGAGCACGAAGATCTTAAAAGCGTGATGTGGGTGAATCAGGGTGAGATCCCTGGCAACGGCATTGATGATGATAAGAACGGATATATTGACGACATCCACGGCTGGAACTTTATTGGTGGTGCCGATGGAAAAAATGTTGACAAGGACAATCTGGAAATGACTCGTTTGGTTCGCAAGTACAAGGACAAATATCTTGGCAAAAAAGAATCGGACTTTTCAGACAAACAGGAAAAGAACGAATTCAGAATATTTGAAGCGGCCTACGCCGACTACAGCAAAAAATACCGGAGTGATTCGGCCATGTACGTGAAGTACCGTGGTATGGCTGAAAGCCTGCAGGCACTGAACGGCAAGGTTAAAGCCTCTTTAAGTGTTGATACGATCCGTTACGAAGAACTGTCAAAGTACAGCACAAGCGACGAGCTGGAAAAATCAACCCTCGAACTTTCCAAAAAAACACTTAGCCAGAATAAAGAGGCGAGTCTTGATGATTTTATAAGTATGGTGCAACCGGGAGTTGACCATTTCAAGAATTCTGTGGAATATCACCTGAACCTTAATTTCGACCCGCGTTCAATCGTTGGAGATGATTACAATAACTCTGCAGAAAAGGTGTATGGCAACAGCGACTGCAAGGGCCCCGATAGTTTTCATGGCACCCATGTGGCAGGCATAATTGCGGCCGCACGTAAAAATGGCGTAGGTATGGACGGGGTTGCCTCAGATGTACGCATCATGTCGGTTAGATGTGTGCCTGATGGTGACGAGCGTGATAAGGACGTGGCAAACAGTATCCGCTACGCGGTTGATAACGGCGCTTCCATCATCAACATGAGTTTTGGAAAAAAATTCAGCTGGGATAAAAAAGTAGTTGATGATGCCGTTAAATATGCAGAAAGTAAAGGTGTTCTGTTAATTCACGCGGCAGGGAACGACGCGGTGAACATTGACGAGGTTGCACACTATCCCTGCAAAAAATTTGAAGGTAAAGGAGAGGCTGAGAACTTTATGGATATTGGAGCATTGAGCTGGAAGCCCGAAGAAAAAATGGTTGCGCCATTCTCTAACTACGGCAAAAAAACAGTTGATGTTTTTTCGCCTGGGGTTGATATTTATTCAACCACACCCGAAAATGGTTACCGTGATGCAAGCGGTACCAGCATGGCCGCGCCCGTTGCCTGCGGCGTTGCCGCGGTGTTAAAATCATACTACCCTACTCTTACGCCTCAGCAGATCAAAAAGATCATTGTAAAAAGCAGCGTTAAGAACAACAAGAGCAAAAAGGTAATTAAGCCTGGAACTAAAGACGAAATGGTGAGATTTGACAAGCTCAGCAAAACAGCCGGCATCGTAAACATGTACGAGGCGGTGAAAATGGCAGAGAAATTCGCCAAAACCAAAACCTGATCTCAATAACTGAATTTTAAGTAAAAGCCCGGACTCCCTCAGGATCCGGGCTTCTTTTTTAATGCGGCTGTATCCCTGGCTTTCCAGATGTACATACATGCCAGCGTTCTGTATGGTCGCCAGGCTGATGCTATTTTCTCAATTCTGGCCAGAAATTTTTTCTTATCCAGCTCCCTTAATTTATAGAATTGCCGCATTCCCATCTGAATACCCAGATCATCTTTTGGAAAAATGTCTGTCCTGCCCAGGTGAAACATCAGCACCATCTCGGCAGTCCACCTGCCTACTCCTTTGATCTGCACAAGGTAACTGATCAGTGCTTCATCATCGAACTGTTCGAGATATTCGTAGTCAAATGAATGAAGCAGCGAAAATTCAGCGATATTCCGCAGGTAGCCAGCTTTCTGATAACTGAGTCCCGCGCTTCTGAGTTTTTCGATGCCGGTTTTAAGAAGAAGTTTGGGATGAGGGTATTTTGTTCTGAAGAGGGCCAGAAATCTCTGCCAGATCGTGTCTGCAGCTTTAACAGATAATTGCTGACCAACGATGGCCCTCAGCAAGGCCAGATACAGGTCCTTGTCCTCCTTCACCGCAATGGCGGGCAACTTTGCCATGATCCTGGCCAGGACAGGGTCCTTTTTTAAATGCCGCAGAGCCGTTCCAGTGTTCAAGGCAATAAAAGTAATGATCTGTTTATGATTTCAGTAAACTTCAAACAGTGCAGCAATGTGGCGGAAGTAGAGGCATATTTTTAATATGATACCCAAGAAAGCTTAAAAAGAAGACCGTTAAGCTCTCAGCTGGACCAGGGCGGGTTAAAGCACTAAAAACTCAAACCACAGTATTTACAAACCACTGCCGAATCTTTTGATATCTCTGCGCAGTGTTCACAACGTTTGGTAATACCTTTGGTTACAACCGGTGGCAACAGCGCTATGGCGATCACAAGTATGGGCAAAATGGCGCATAGCAGGAACCAAAGCACCGGGCTCCGGCCTTTTGATCGTGCAAGGGTGGCGCCAACAATTCCGGCAACCACTATCAACAAAATGTATCTGACCATATTTTACAGCTTGTTCTGCAATGATACTTAATTGGTCTGACAAATTATTACTTAACGTTCCCTACTCCGATAAAAGGAACCGCCCCGTTACCGGTAACTGACGGTAATATGCCATTCCACTTTTTTATGGCTTCGAGGTTGGCCTCTATTTTCCTGAGTTCAATAAGATCGGGAGAAATGTTCATTTTCTGAAGACGCAGTGCTTCGGCTTCCGCTGTGGCTGCTACAATTGTCTGATCCGCCTCTATTCTGATCCTGTCAAGGTCGCGTTTGGCCTTCAGCGCGTGCTGTTCGGCAGTTTGTTTGGCCTCAATGGCATCCATAAATACTTTTGAAAAGCTGAAGGTAACGATCGAAACTGCATCTACAGCAATATTGGAGCTGATGAGTTTTTCCGTCAGCGCCTCCTTCATTGCTATGCTCACTTCCGGACGTTTTGTGATCAGTTCCTCAGCGGTGTACCTGGCGCATACTGCCTTTGTCACTTCCTGAATGGCGGGGTCAATGATCCTTTCCTTAAATTCAATACCAATGGTCTGATACACTATGTTGGCCCTATCCGGAATAATGTGATAATTAAGTGCTACCGACAGCGTTACATCCTGCAGATCAGAGGAGGCCGAGGAAGCATCGGTATGCACTTTCTGTACACGCACATCCATGGGAATCACCTTTTGCATCACCGGAATACGCATGTGTATTCCTTCGTCAAGTACTTCTTTCTGCACTGCGCCGAAATTCATAACCACGCCACGTTCGCCTGCATCAACCTGCACCCAGGGTTTAAAGAGCAGCACTACAATAAACAGTACCAACACTATTAAGAGTGTTCTCCAGGGGCCGTGCCTGAATTTTCGCATCATTACATCTAAATCAAAATCATTCATGTTCTTTAAATTGTTTTATGCCGGGCGGTCCCGGAAGAATGCCTGCAGCGATTATTATTGTTCAGAAAATTGCAGCCGATTGAAAGTGGAAGGTTATTAACCTGATTGCTTAAGTGGGTCGGCGGTTCCGGGAGGTAAATGTAGCGATTTTTTACTGCCATCTCTAGAAGACTTGTCCCCAAAAGAGCGCAAGTTCTTACTACAGCAGAAAAATACAAAAAGCTGCAAAAAAAAAATCCCGTCACCATGGCGACGGGATCTGTAAAAAAATGCTGATCAGGTATTAGAAGCGGAAGCTCAGACCACCACAAGCCATAGGC
>JAEZDS010000192.1 GCA_023433205.1 Bacteroidota bacterium | reverse complement strand
GACCTATATTTACGGTGTTATTAAATGATCCGCACATATAAATGTTATCCTGCGCATCCATTCTGATTGCCTGAATAGAAGGATAGAATGGGGTGGTAAATCCAAAAGTGTATGTAGCGACGGGATTTAATGCTGAATCACAACGTACACCATTCAAAAAATTGATCATTAAGAAATTTCCCTGGCTATCCCAGAAAGGGACACCGGTCAGGTCGGGCTGCCGCACATCTATAAACTTGCCTGAAGAATCGTATCTGGTCAGAAAATTTGGGTTAGCTCCTACGTGGATAACTGTGTCGTGAATTCCATCGCCAAAATGCTTGGCACTGCTTAACTCGTTCGCGCAATATCCAATAACTATTATATTTCCTTTCTTATCAAGAATCACATTGGTTGCTTCATCAGTTCCTGTACCCCCCATTCTCCTCCACCACAAAGTGTTGCCACAGGAATTGTACTTTACAAGAAAAGCATCTTGTTTTCCAAACTGCAAAAATGGGGGCTGCGGGCCAAATACCTGACTGTTATTAAAAGTGGCGGGGGAGAAGAAAAAACCAACTGCATAAATATTACCCTGCCCGTCAAGTACCATGTCGCGCCAACCTTCCCTGTTGAAAATAGAAAACGGCACATTGTCACCGTGACTACCTGCACGTTTTGCCCACTGCCAGTTTTGCGCGTGGCTCGGAAGCACAACTAATAATACTATCAGTTGCAGGGCGCAGCGGAAAATATTATGTTTTAGTTTCATGATTTGTTTTTCTAAAATGCTTTATTCCTTAATAATCTTGTGAATCACAACATCACTTTTTTCGCTGATAACGACAAAATAAATCCCAGGTAAAAGGTGAGAGGTATTGATCTTACAGATGGGAGAGTTGCCTTCTATCTCCTCCAGCATTCGTCCCTGAAGGTCAGTGATCTGGATCTTCCCTTTGAATGGATTCTCAAAAACGATATTTAAAAAATCAGTAACTGGCATAGGAAAAACAGCACTATTCTGGATCCCATGCGTTTCATGAATACCCAATAAATAGTAATGAAAGTACGGCGAAGTAGCACTGCAACCATTGTCGTCTGTTACGCGCACAGAATACAGGGTTTCGGTTTCAGGAGCATAATTCTGAGTAATTGCGTTATCAATCTCAATATCCTCGCGATACCACTGATACAGGCTGAACGTTCCAGTACTCAGAACATTTCCCGTTGCGGAAATAACGGGCTGAGGCAGTGGATTAACAAATACTGAAATTGAGGTGCTATTGATACAGCTTCCATTTGCAGAAACTACCTCAACCGAGTAAGTGCCTGAATTTTTCACAATAATACTCTGAGAGGTAGATGCGTTATTCCATTTATATTTTTCACCGGCCACCAGGGCGTTTGCTGTTAATACAACCGAGTCTCCTTCGCAAAAAACTGTACGACCAGTAATTGAAATAGGCGGAGTATCAGAAATAAACTGAAACTCGTTGGCACCCATATCTATGCTGCAATCAATCACCCTGGGGTTTCCTTGCTGGTCGCTGGCAACGGTGCTGGTATAAAGAGAAGACAGACCTGCATTGATGGCTGCACTACCTACAACAAGTTCATTGGTGCCAGTAACAAAGGGACTAGAAGCAGCATCAATATTCCCCCCTCCATTTGTACCCCACACAGGCTGCCATAGTTTACTGCCACCGCTTCCCCCTATGAGACTAAAAAAAACAGTAGGGCTGCTTACGCCATTTGCCAGGTTAGGCGCTGCCTGCAAAGCGGAATTACCAAAAAGGATGCTATTGGATATAATACCATAACTGTACCTGTTGAATATGCCACCACCATACTCAGCTTGGTTGCCATTTATTGTAACATTGATCATTGTAGGGGAGCAAACAGAATTAAATATGCCTCCGCCCCTTGCTGAAGCAGTATTGTTTGATACACTTACATTAATAAACACAGGATCACAGGTGAAATTAGCTATTGCACCGCCATTCACGCCCGTGGTATTTGCCGAAAAAGATGAATTGCTAACATGTGTAGATGTTAGGTAATTGTAAAGCGCACCCCCATCCCCACTAAGCGCACTATTACCATTAAAATCACAATCTGATATCAATACCGGGTTGCAACTGGCGTTATGCATAGCGCCGCCATGCCAGGAAGTACCGTTAGTGATAAAAGAACTTTGGCCTATAGAAAGCTGAGAACTGGAACTGAACATTGCTCCACCCTGATGACTCCAATTGTCTTTCAATATTGTGGAGCCTATTGTAACGGTGGCATTAAGATTAATCATTCCTCCACCCTGCGCAACACCTATGTTTGCTTCAATAGTAGAACCCGAACAGGAAAAAAGGCAATAGTTGTTATAAAAAGCTCCGGCGAAGGTGGTTGCTGTATTAGAAAATACTGCCGAATTACTGAAGGTGCAGCTGGTAAATGAATGATTTTGTACGGCTGCTCCTGTATGTGCCATGTTGCCCGCAACAGTTGAATTATTCACTGTTAGAATGCCGCCATTAACAATGCCACCTCCGCCAATACCGGTGGAGTTGTTTTCTACTCTGCAATCATTAATTGTAAGGGTTGAGTTCGAGGTCATCATAATACCGCCTGCATAATTGCCTGTTGTATTTGAAAGAACTGAACTGGAAGAAAGGGTAAACGAAGACTGCACACTATAGAGACCTCCTCCGTTGGCGGCAGTATTACTCTGAACAGCCAGGCCTGACAATACAGGGTCTGAAAAGGAAATATACATACCGCCCCCCTGTGAGGAGCGATTTGCTGCCAGAGTTGTATTACTAACCGAAGGGTTTGACATGTAACAATAAAAACCACCGCCCAGATTTGTAGCTGTGTTGCTACTAATTGAGAGATTATTGAGTGTAGGTGAGGCGTAATAATTATAAATTCCTCCGCCATTGGCGGCATTCCCTTTTTCAATATAAAATCCATCAAGTACCGCACTCGCCGGCAGGGCGGTAGCTAATGTAAAATTATTGCGAATTACACTAGATCCGTTGCCTAGCAGGGTTGTGGGGTTAACTGTCCAGTTGCGCTGGCCCACTGCGGTTTCAGTTCCGGAAAAGCCACCCAGTATTGATACTCCAGCCTTCATAACAAAACCTAAACCAGCTGCTGGTGAGTATGTACCCGAGGCAACCCATATCTGCTGGCCTCCACTGGCAGCTGCTATGGCAGGAGTCAGCGTAATGTATGCGTTAGCCCAGCTGCTACCATTGTTCAGCCCTGTGGCGTTTGCCTTAACATAAATTACTTGCGCATTTCCCGCCTGCCTTAAACCTACCGTCAGAACCAGAAGCAAGATGATTTTACTATAAGCGAAGGTTCTTTCCATACAGGTGGGTTGCTTATTACAAATGTAAGCCTCTTCACTCTCTTTACCCTCATACTTTAATAGCCGAAAGAAGAGCGTCACTCATTTTAACAGCGCTTGTTCTGAATTTTCTGGCACAACTGCAGCCAAACACGAAAACCTGCTAAAAGTCGGAATTTTACTTTTTCACCTTTTTAACTAACCAGGAAGCAGAAACTTAAAATCGGATTTAAAGGTTATGAAAGCGTTAAGTTACTGATTTGATTTACAGGGGCCATATAGCCAGCCCTTTGTTCGTGCCTGCTCTTTTTATACCTTAGCCGCTTACTTTTTTAACCGTAAATTTATTTATGATCAGGTTTAACCGTACCAAGATTGTTGCAACGATGGGTCCCGCCACAGCAGATAAAAAAGTTCTGCAGGCAATGTTTGAAGAGGGTCTTGATATTTGCCGGATCAATTTTTCGCATGGCGATTATGAAGCAATAAACAACACAGTAAAAAATATCCGCGAACTCAACAACGAACTGAACCGCCACGTGGGAATCCTTGCCGACCTGCAGGGACCTAAACTTCGCATTGGGGTGATGAAGAACAATGGCGTTGACCTCACTACGGGAGAGATCATTGACATTACCACACAGGAAATAGAAGGTGATGAGCGCACTTTGTACATCACCTACCCGCAGTTCCCTAAAGATGTGAAGGTGGGAGAAGCTGTGCTGATCGACGATGGAAAAATCCATCTTGAAGTGATTGACACCAACAAAAAAGACAATGTGCGCTGCCTGATCACAAACGGAGGATTTTTATCTTCAAAAAAAGGAGTGAATCTGCCAAATACAAAGATCTCTTTACCCTGCCTTACGGTAAAAGATATCAGAGATCTCGACTTCGCGCTTAACAATGACTTTGACTGGATAGGCCTTAGTTTTGTAAGGAGTGTTACCGATATAGTTGAACTCAAAGAGATAATCCGTACAAAAGGAAAAAGAGCGAGGGTAATTGCCAAAATTGAAAAACCTGAAGCCATCAAGGAAATAGACAACATAATTGATCTTACTGACGGCATCATGGTGGCCAGGGGTGATCTTGGCGTCGAGCTGCCCATGGAGCGCGTGCCGCTTCTGCAGAAGATGATCGTAAATAAATGTATCTCAAGCGGTAAACCGGTGATCATAGCCACTCAGATGATGGAAAGCATGATAACCAGCTTCACGCCAACGCGTGCAGAGGTGAACGATGTGGCCAATGCTGTAATGGACGGAGCCGACGCTGTGATGTTGAGCGCAGAAACATCGGTCGGAAAATTCCCCGCAAAAGTGATCAGTATCATGAGAAAGATCATTACAGAAGTGGAAGAACTGGATTCTATATACTACAAGTCGCATACCCCTCAGGTAAAAAACATCACTTATATTTCCGACAGTATCTGCCACACTGCCTGCACACTTGCACAGCATTCAGGCGCAAAAGCTATAATCAGCTTAACAAATAGCGGCTACACAGCCTTTAAACTTAGCAGCCATCGCCCTAAAGCACCCATTTTTATATTTACCGACAATCTTTCTTTACTCACCACGCTTAGTCTGGTGTGGGGCGTGCGCGGTTACTATTACGACAAATACGAAAGCACCGATCAGACCATTGACGACCTGAAGGCTGTGATTAAAGAAGACAAAATGGTAACTCACGATGATCTGGTGATCAATATTGCCAGTATGCCTATGAAGGAAAAGGGTCGTACGAATATGCTCAAATTGAGTTATGTGAACTGATGTGGCTGCAGGCACCCAATATTGGCTGCATTCACGGATTCTCAACAAGGCATGGCGGTTTTTCCCCTGCGCCGTTTAACAGCCTGAATCTTGGCGGTTCAGCTGATAAAAAACAAAATATAAAGCGCAACCGCGAACTTGCTCTATCTCTGCTCGGACTTCAGCCTGCTCACCTTTTTTCTCTTAAACAGGTACATGGCTCAAATATCTGTGAGCCTGCTACAACAATTCAGGAAGGTGATGCGCTGGTAACCGTCAAAAGCGGAGCCATACTTTCGGTTCTTGTTGCAGATTGTTATCCTCTGCTTTTCTGCGATCTAAAAAATAATATAATTGGTGCCGCGCATTGCGGCTGGCGTGGCACTTTAGCCGGACTGGCCGGCAAAACCGTCAGAAAAATGCAGAGTATGGGAGCTGAGGTATCACAGATAAAAGTGGCCATAGGCCAGGGTATCTCATTCAAAAACTTTGAAGTAGGAGAAGAAGTTATTACTGCTTTTAGTGAAGCCGGTTTTCCTACGGCATGGCATAACCGGCATTTAGACCTTACTCTCTGCCTTCAGCATGATCTGAAACAGGCAGGAATTCCCGTCGAAAATATATGGTGTATGAATCGCTGCACTTTTGAGCAGGATTTTTTTAGTCATCGCCGCGACAATGGCAACACCGGGAGAATGATGGCGGTGATTAGTTTAGGCCCGGAGTGACGCACCCATAGGGTACCGTCATTCCGGCGCCTGCCCCGGGCCAATAACGGACAGTCATTCCGGCGCATGCCGGAATCTAGATACGAACCTAAGAATGGATCCTAGTGCCAGGTGCTAGACTCCGGGTCAAGCCCGATCGCTGTCCGGCCCATAACAAAACGTCATTCCGGCCTTGAGCCGGAATCTAGAGACGAACCCAAGAATGGATCTTAGTGACAGGTGCTAGACTCCGGGTCTGCGCCCGGAGT
>JAEZDS010000165.1 GCA_023433205.1 Bacteroidota bacterium | reverse complement strand
CCTTGAGTTCGAAAAACTTTCAGTCTGGGCCTCAAAAAACCAGAGTCTGTTCTTTCCGGTAAAAGCCTCTATCAGAAAAACCATTGGCAAACACCAGGGCGATATTGTCAGGGTAAGATTGTTCCGGCTTGATAACAGCGATGAGTTGCCCGCTGAACTTCAGCTTTTGTTTGAAGAAGATCCCCTGGCAGAGAAAAGGTTTTACAGCCTCAGTAAATTCAAACAAAACGCTTATACCCTGAAGCTTGCTCAATGTAATGATCCTCTGCAAACCACCGACCTGCTGTCGAAGCTGCTGAGAGACCTTGATGGCCTTTGATACAGAGAAAAGATAAAAAACGTGGAAATTTTTGCCCAGGGTTATCGGCTCTTATCACCTGCGCTTCGGCTGTAGTATTTTGTAATTAGTTTTTAATTTTCCCGGTTATCACCACCTTCCCCCCGAGCCGCCGCCTCCAAAACCTCCGCCACCAAAACCTCCGAAGCCTCCGCCACCGCCACCAAAACCACGGCCTCCGCCAAAACCACCGCCTATTCCTCCAAAACCTCCGCCCCAGAAAACGCTGCGGCCTCTGCGGGAAAAGGTTGTTCCGCCGCCGCCGCCGAATAAACTACGAATGATCAGAAAAATTATTACCAGAAGGATCACCAGAATAGGCGCGATCTTGCCTTTTTTGCGGCTGCGATTATCTTTTTCATTGTATTCACCTTTGGCAAGCTGCATCAGCACCCCGGTGCCCTGCTCAAGGGCTTTGTAATACTCACCTGCCTGCAGGTACGGATACATGTGATCTTCGCGCACCCGTTTGGTCATAAGGTCGGGAATGGCTCCTTCAAGTCCGTAACCTGTGGCAATAAACAGATCTCTTCCTCCCGCGTTGCCTGTGGGTTTAACAAGTACCACCACACCGTTACTAAAGTCCTTCTGCCCTACTCCCCAGCTATTGCCGATCTCAAAAGCAAATGAACCGGCATCCATTCCATTCAGGTCATCAACTATCACAACCACTATCTGGTTACTTGTTTCGTTGCTGAACCGCTGTAGTTTCTCTTCCAGGGCCGAGGCTTCAGAAGCGCTCAGAAAGTCTGGAAATTCCTTGCTAAAGTTATTGTAAAGTCGAGGTGGTTCAGGCCGGGGCGGCACCTGTGCCTGAATGAAGAAAGAAAAAAGCAGTACGAGCGAAAGGAAGAATGTTTTCATCAGCTAAAAGATATGTCGTTGCTTAGTTCGTTCCGGTCGTTGTGTTTTCGTGGAAAATATTTACTTAATTGTTCACCAAGTTCATTAATGCAGCTCACCAGCGCTTCGGCCGGATGGCGAGCCTTAAACTGCTGTATGAGGTTTTCAACCAGATGCTCCCAGAATTCCGTGCCGAGTTTTTCATGGATCCCCTTGTCGCCGATCACAGCTATCTTGTGGCTTACGGTAGCAATATAAATAAGCACACCGTTGTGTTCTTCCGTTTTGTGCATACCCAGCGCCTTAAAGATCTCTGCGGCAACCTTTAACTCATTACCCATACAAAAATTCTCAAGGTGCAGCCTGATCTCGCCTGAGGTAGCCATCTCGGCTTTTTCAATAGCACTGATAATGTTCTGCTGCTCCTCGGCGGTAAAAAATTTTTTGGCAGTGGTCATTTAGAACTGAGTATAATATTAATCAAATCTTACCTCGGGCACCTTTTCCGCCCCGGCTTCTGCTTCAAAATAAGGCATGGGGGCGAAACCACCCGCCAGAAGGTTGCCCGGGAACATCTGGATAGACTTGTTAAACTCCCTGCTAAGATCGTTGTATTTCATCCGTTCCACGGCAATGCGGTTCTCTGTTCCTTCAAGTGTAACCCTGAGGTCGCTGAAAGCCTGATTAGTGCGCAGGTTCGGATAATTCTCGCTTACAGCAAGCAAGCGCGACAAAGCGGAACTGAGTTCCCCCTGCACAGCCTTGTATTTCTGAATGGAATTCTCATCCAGGTTATCAGGATTGATGGTAACCTGTGTTGCCCTGGCCCTGGCGCTCACAACAGCCTCCAGCGTACCACGCTCAAACTCGGCCTCGCCCTTCACGGTTGAAACTATGTTTGGGATAAGATCGGCACGGCGCTGATACTGGCTTTCAACCTGCTGCCACTGCGCTTTGGCATTTTCACGCAATCCTATAAAATTGTTGCGTTTGTTGCAGGCCCATACTCCGCCAAATAACACCAGAACGCCAAAAACTATCACCGTAATAAGTCCTTTACTCATGGTATGAATTTTTTATGTAAAGAACGGCGAAATTGCATAATAAACAAAATGCGTTGTAATGCTACTTTTGTACCGGTGCTGCAGTTTAAGCAGGCCAACTGTAATCCTGCATGAAAAATTACGTTGAAGCAGAAGAGGTCCGGCTGGTGTACAGCGGCAGTCACTACTTTGAGACCCTTGAACGGATAATTGACGAAAGCAGGACCTCGCTGCATTTGCAGACGTATATTTTTGAATGTGATGAAACCGGCCTTCATGTGGTGGCAGCCCTAAAACGTGCGGCAGCAAGGGGTGTGCAGGTGAATCTGATGGTTGATGCTTATGCCTCTTTTCCTTTCAGCGGCGAGGCCAGAAAAGAACTGCTGGCAGCGGGGGTTCGCTTCAGGACCTTCTCTCCGCTTTTTTCAAAAGAAAGTATTTTTATTGCCCGCCGCATGCACCACAAGATTGTGGTTGCCGATAAATTTACCGGCCTGATTGGTGGAATTAACATCGCCAATAAATACAACACAGTTTATGGCAATTACGCGTGGCTTGATTATGCAGTGCTGATAAAAGGAGAGGTATGCGAATACCTGCATGTGCTTTGCGAACAATTTTACTTTCGAAAGCGTCCCCGCCTGCTCAGAACCTGGGAACAGGCAAGCATAGACAACCCGTCTACTGCCGGCTTGCAGCGTTTTGTGCGTTTCAGAAGGAATGACTGGATCCAGAGAAAGAATGAGATCCACAAAAGTTACACCGAGGCCCTGCTCAAAGCCGAGAATTCGGTAACCATAGTGGCAAGCTACTTCCTGCCGGGTAACAACTTTCGCCGCCTGCTGAGGGAAGCTGCCGAACGTGGTGTCGAAATTACGATCATTATGGCAGGACGCTCTGACATTAGCTCCATGCGGCTTGCCGAAAATTACCTCTACGACTTTTACCTGCGGCATAACATCAGGCTTTTTGAATGGACCAACTCTGTGATGCATGGAAAGGCCATGATAGTTGACGATACCTGGTCAACAATAGGCTCGTACAATCTTAATTTCTTAAGCCATTATGTTAGTATTGAGCTGAACGCCGACATAATTGACCGGCAATTTATAGGTGAATTCTCAAAACATCTGCATGACATCACCCAAAATTCCTGCACGGCAGTGCAGCTCGACCGGCACAGTAAACAGAACAACCCTCTGATGAAGGTCCTTCGCTGGGCCGCTTACAGTTTTTACAGGATACTTATGGCCATGGCGCTTAGAAGCAAAAGATACAGGGAAAAACAAAGAATTGCCCCTTTCCGCAAAACAAAGGATCAGTCAAACGACTGAGCTTCCTTTTTGCTCAGTTCAACCAGCACCTCATATTGTTCAGGGCTCAGGTCGTTATAATAATAATTGATGGGATTTACTTTTTCGCCGTCCTTAATTACTTCGTAATGTATGTGCGGTGCGGTACTTAAACCCGTACTGCCCACGTAACCTATCAGCTGCCCCCTGAGCACTTTCTGACCGTTTTTTACAGCCATTTTACTCATGTGCGCGTAAAGTGTATTGTAGCCATAGCCGTGGTCAATAACCACGTGTTTGCCGTAGCCCTGTAGCAGACTTTCAGCTTTTTTAACCGTTCCGTCGCCCGTGGCATATATTGGTGTTCCCTGCTCGGCCGAAAAATCCATGCCCTGGTGAAAAACCACCGTTTTGTATATGGGGTGTGTTCTCCAGCCAAATCCACTGGTTACCGCGTGCGCGAGGTCCTTCTGGTTCATGGGCATAATTGCGGGAATACTGGCAAGCAGCTTGGCTTTGTCACGGGCCAGCTTTACAACATCATCAAACGATTTGCTTTGAATGTAAAGCCTTTTGGTGATCCTGTCCATCCGTTCGGTAGTGCCCTTCAGCAGCTGCCCGTTGTCATAACTCTCAAAAACATCGTATTTACTGCTGCCACCGGTGCCCCCATACCTGATGCTGCCAGGCAAAGGATCGGTTTCAAAGATGGTTCTGTAAATATTATCATCCCGGTCCTCAATCTCGGCCAGTACTTTTTCTGTCTGCTCCATCTTGCGGTTAAGAAGGTCGTACTGCAATTTGAGGGCTTCAATTTCACGGTCCTTGCGTTTTTCGTTGGGACTCTTAATAAGCTCCTGTGACACAATCACGGTTAAGGTAGCAAATACAAGGCCGGTTGCCAGGTAAGAGGCGAGATGCCAGAACCGTTCCTTGAATGTGGTTTTTACTTTTTCGTAAGTAAGCGAACGGGTATTAAAACGGTATTTAACTTTAGACATTTTGTGCTGCCTAAAATTAAAAAATCTGGCTGAGTAATCCTTGTATTTAACGCGGAGCTTTTACAACCTTACTGTGGAATTTTTTTCCGTCAATGTCAAGTTCCATTAAATAGACACCCGCAGGCAGGTTACCCGGATCAATATCAACACGGTGTTCACCAACGGCAGTTTCGGCGGCCACAGGCGACATAGCCGATGCCCCGGTTACGTCGAACAGCGAGATATTTGCAGACTTACACTGATCGCTGAGTTTGTAATTTATGTGCAGGCGCTGACTGAAAGGATTTGGGTACGCTTTGATCTGATATGATTCACCGGCCAGTTCCGCCACCCCTACATCCTGGCAGTAACCCGGTACGTTCTCATCGAGCCACTGACTTCTTTTAGCCACCCACTGCTTAAGATGTTCAATTTCCTTTTCATAGGTTATTCCCTGTTGTTCCTGGGGATTGCCATACACATAAGTACCAATGATTGGAAATTGCCTGAAATTCCTTGACCTTGCCTCGCTGAGCATAGCAGCAGTTTCATCAATAAAGCTGTATATCTGGTTATTACTCAAAACGTTCAGGCGCAGTGAATGGTAGCGGCAGTACACCTTGTCCTGGAAGGCTCCGTCTTCCATGAGTTTTGTCCACCAGGTGGGTATGGCATAATCAGAATTATTTTGTTTGTACTGCCAGTATTTTTCATTGAAAGCATCGCCAAAATTTACATTGTGCCAGGCAAGGTCATAATCCCAGGGCGGACCCATTCTTAATTTCCCGCCATCCAGCACATTGTCTTTATACAGGTAGGTACTCAGTTTATAGGCATCAACGTTTTTAGCCAGCTCGCTTATGATCAGATGGTCAACAAATGAATTGTCGTCAATTAATTTTCTGTAACCTTTTTTGGGGTCGGCGAAATCTGGCCCGTTCATCACTGTCTCGAAACTGTCGAGCACAGCTTTAATATAATCCTTCTGCGGCTGGGTGATGCGATCTTCTTTTGGATAGTTGTACTGGTAGTAGAACTTGGCCCCGCTTGTTGAAACTCCCGGAAACATGGAATACCAGCCCGGATCATCACTGCGGTTGATCTGTACTATATAACCTCCGGTAAGCTGCGGAAAATGATTGTCTAGTTCAGTCATTTTCATGGTGCGGATACGTTCATCGCCCCTTTTGATCTGCTCCATAAGCAGATAAATGCCGTAATATTCACCATTTATTACCAGCTCAACATATCTGAAGCGGGGCGACCAGCGGCCCATTTTCGTAAAAAGGTGGTGTGTAAGGGCGTTGCGCATGAGACTTTTATCGTTGTAAAAGGCTGTGAGTATCCAGTCGTGCTCCTGCGACATGCCAAGCAGCGGCACTTCAACATCAACCTGGCCCGAGTTGTCGCGCAGCTCCACCTTCATGTTCTTTTTCTCGAACTGCCTTGAACTGCTGCCCCTCAGATGTACGGCTGCTTTGCCATCGTATGCATTGCGCGGGTCGGTGACAAAATTTCGGGCGCCCTTGTTATCAATGATACCGAAATCGGTGATGATCTCATTTTCACCGATCTGCGCATTGTTGGTATTAATGAACACTATTGGGAGATTCGAGGATTGCAAAACCACAGGAGCAGGCGGATTTTGCCCGAACCTGATGGCCCAGCTGCTTACCGTTCCGGCGGTTCCCATCACAAAGTCTTTTACTTCAAGTTTCCAGGTTCCGTTGGGCGATTTACCTGTGTTAAAACGCCCGAAATACCCTACCGGCCTGAAGGTACCTGTAAAAGGCGCCACGCCAAGCGTAACAGAGGTCTGCTGATCGCTGCGAAAGGTGGTCCCTGTAAAATTTGCTCCCGACACAGCATGCGTGCCAATCAGATCTACCTTGGTTCCCCAGGGTGAGATAAGGCTGGCAGTGAGTTGTTTAACATCAGAATGGGTAATATTTATGGTGATCTCAACAAAACCAAAGCTGCTGTCGATCTTTGAGGGCAAACCAGAAACGCTGCAATCGTAATAAGTGTCCTGCCCGCCGTTATCGGTTATCGGTCCGGTGGCACCCCAGAACTCCTGAGCCTGCCCGGCAGTGGCGAAGAGTAATAATACACAGGTTAAAATTCTTTTCATTGGCAAATAGTTTATTTTGAGCCTTTAATATTGTAGCACGAACAGCATAATTATGACAAGTGCCGGCAGCATATTGCCGGACGCAAAAAAATTAGCAGGTCATGGCATCACAGCCCTGACAAGAAAAAACCATGCCTGTGTATTTTGTGGATGTGCCAGCCAGCTCACCTGAAACACTTCTTTTTTTATAACTTCGGCCTCTTATTTTTCAGCCCCTTATTTATGGATTGCAACCAGGTACGCAAAACTTTCCTCGACTTTTTCAGGCACAAAGGTCACCACATTGTGCCCAGCGCGCCAATGGTGGTAAAAGGAGACCCCACACTGATGTTCAATAACAGCGGAATGGCCCCTTTTAAAGACATCTTCCTTGGAAATGCACCTATCAAATTTTCACGAATTGCCGATACTCAGAAATGTTTAAGGGTGAGCGGCAAACACAACGATCTTGAGGAAGTAGGTGTGGATACATATCACCATACTATGTTTGAGATGCTGGGGAACTGGAGTTTTGGTGACTACTTCAAAACCGAGGCCATTAACTGGGCCTGGGAACTTCTGACAGAGGTGTATAAAATTGACCCGGAAAGATTGTATGTAACTGTTTTTGAGGGCAGTCCTGATGAGGGCCTTGCCTTCGATCAGGAAGCCTACGACATCTGGAAAGAATTGCTGCCGGAAGCGCGCATCCTGCGGGGGAATAAAAAAGACAACTTCTGGGAGATGGGCGAAATGGGTCCCTGCGGCCCCTGTTCTGAGATCCATTATGATGGTCGTTTGGATGATGAGCGGAAAACCGTTTCTGGTGCCAGCCTGGTTAACAGCGATCATCCTCAGGTGATCGAAATCTGGAATAATGTGTTTATGGAATTTGAACGCAAAGCCGACGGATCGCTGGTTAAATTGCCCCGCAAACACGTTGATACCGGCATGGGTTTCGAAAGGCTTGTGCGGGTGCTGCAACACAAACAAAGCAATTACGATACTGATGTTTTTGCGCCGCTGCTTCGGAAGATCGAAGAACTGTCGGGCCTGAGATACAACCCCGATGATGAGCAGAAACACAAAAAACAGCAGCTCATTAATATTGCCATGCGGGTAATTGCCGATCATATCCGCACCATTTCTTTCAGTATTGCCGACGGTCAGCTGCCTTCGAATACCGGAGCGGGATATGTGATCCGCCGCATACTGCGCCGGGCGGTCCGCTATGGCTACCAGTCGCTGAACCTTCGTGAGCCATTTTTGTACCGTATTGTCCCTACCCTGTCGCACCAGATGGGCGGCGCCTTTCCTGAACTTAACCAGCAAAAGATATTGATAGAAAAGGTGATCAGGGAAGAAGAACAATCATTTTATAAAACACTTGAAACGGGTTTGCGCAGGATTGACCAGGTTTGTATCGACACCAGCGCCGCAGGCAAACAACTGATTGACGGACGCACAGTATTTGAATTGTACGACACATTTGGTTTTCCTGTTGACCTTACTTCGCTCATCGCCAAAGGTTATAACCTGGGTATTGATGAAAAAGGATTTGAGGCGGCCCTGGCCGAACAGAAAAGCCGCTCACGCGCCGCTACTGCTGTTGATACCGACGACTGGCTCCTGATTGAAGAAAATATGCCTGCCGACCTTTCTTCCGAGACTGAATTTGTGGGTTATGATGAACTGGAGGCGGAGGCAAGGATCACCCGGTACCGCAAGATCAAGAGCAAGGGCAGAGAGCAGTACCACCTGGTGCTGAACAAAACTCCTTTTTATGCTGAAAGTGGCGGCCAGGCGGGCGACGCAGGTGTGCTTGAAAACATAAATGAGACCATTTTTATTAATGATACCAAAAAGGAAAATGGCGTTACCCTGCATATCTGTGAAAAACTCCCCGCAAATCCTAAGGCAGTATTTATGGCCAAGGTAAACCGCGACAGGCGTTTATTCACCACCAATAACCATACAGCCACACATCTTCTTCATGCCGCGCTGCGCAATGTTCTTGGTGATCACGTTGAACAAAAAGGCAGCCTGGTTAACGATGAACACCTTCGATTCGATTTTTCACATTACGCCCGCATTTCCGAGGAGGAGTTAAATCGCATAGAACGTATTGTCAACACCAAGATCAGAGAGAACATTGAACGCCGGATCGATATCATGAGTATTGAAGAGGCGAAAAAGACCGGCGCGATGGCCCTCTTCGGTGAAAAATACGGAGAGGTGGTTCGCGTGATCACCTTCGACAAGAATTTCAGCATAGAACTATGCGGCGGTTGCCACGTACCTGCTACCGGGCAGATCGGATATTTTAAGATCATCTCTGAAAGCGCTGTGGCAGCCGGCATCAGACGTATTGAAGCCATTACCTCTATTAAGGCTGAAGAATATATTGATTACCAGGCAAGGGTGCTGCAGGAGATCCGCTCGTTATTAAAAAATCCAAAAGATCCGGTAAAAAGTATTTCTTCATTGCTTGAAGATAACAATGCCCTGCAGAAACAAATTCAACTTCTTTACCGTGAAAAGGCCCAGACGCTGAAAGCTGAACTTAAGGCCTCGGTTGAGCAGCGAGGTGAGATGAATGTGATTATCCGTCGCATAAGTTTTGGCAACGCTGAAGAAATAAAGAATATTCTTTTTGAATTAAAGAACGAACTAAGTCATCTTTTTTGTGTGCTGGCTGCTGAGGTCAACGGAAAACCATCAATAAGTGTAATAGTGAGCGATGAACTGGTAAAGGAAAAAGGACTGAATGCCGGGACCATTGTACGTGAGCTGGCAAAAGAAATAAATGGAGGCGGAGGAGGCCAGCCATTTTACGCGCAGGCAGGTGGCAGCAAGCTCGAGGGACTGGAGAGTGTGGTAGAAAAAGCGCTGAAAATGATCTAAGAACATCGGCTGCGCTTTGCAGGATAAGCGAGCCTTCACCACACAAAATTATAAAAGGATAGACCATCAGGGGGCTATCGGAAACCAGAATACCCCTGCGCAGATTTCAGGATTGATCCAAAAAAGCACTTCTGCTCACCACCCGCAATAACTGAACTTTTCTCAAATAAAAAGGTCGCCCACACTACCGTGCAAACGACCTTTTTTACGAAACAATGCACGATCTATTTTTTCGCTTTCAGGTAAAGTTCATTCACTTTTTCCCAGTTGATCACATTAAAAAATGCGTTCATGTAATCTGGGCGGCGGTTCTGATAATTAAGGTAATAGGCGTGTTCCCACACATCCATTCCAAGAACCGGAATTCCCTTGCAACCGGCTTCGGCAATATCCATCAGCGGATTATCCTGATTTGGCGTTGAGCACACCGCCAGTTTTCCATCTTTTACACAAAGCCAGGCCCAGCCGCTACCGAAACGGGTGGCGCCGGCATTGGTGAAATCGGTCTTAAACTTTTCGAAACCACCCAGGTCGCTTTCAATTGCTTTGGCAATTTCACCCTGAGGATTTCCACCCGCCCCGGGCGCCATGATCTGCCAGAAAAGCGAGTGGTTATAATGTCCTCCTCCATTGTTTCGCACTGCAGCGGGATATTTGGAGATATTCTTCATAATATCTTCAATGCTTTTATTTTCAGCATCGGTACCCTTAATGGCATTGTTAAGATTGGTAACATATGCCTGGTGGTGTTTGCCATGGTGGATCTCCATTGTGCGCGCATCAATGTGCGGCTCCAGCGCATCAAATGCGTAAGGAAGTTTAGGTAATTCAAAAGCCATAATTTCTTTTTTTAATTTGTAATTCGGTACAAATGTAACATTTGAAAACCTGGGAGGCCAAAAAAGAGGAACTGCACTGCACAATTAGAATTATTTAAGAGTTTAGCAATACGCAGGTGGCTTTCCGCCCGCAAGAGAGCTGCTTCTTTTTTAAAAGTATAAATGCAGCCTCACACTGGCAGAAACACCAGCCGCCGGGTTATAAGAATCATGTCCCAGCCCTATTCTGCTTGATGAACTGCCGTCGATGGTAGTTTGCCTAATTGCCGGACCGCCGGCTCCGGTAACGGATGATGCCCCTTCCGATTCAAGTATTGTTTCGCTGCGGCCAGTGCCACTGTAACCCAGTCCCCAGCCTAACTCAGCGCCTATGCTCATCTTTGGCAGAAAAAAATATTCAGCGCCGGCAAAAACCCTCAATGCTACCGACACCGTGAGACCACTTGTTCGCTGCAGCACACGCGCGCTGCCTGATACTCCCTGAATAAGCGGTACAGTGTCAATATTAAATGCGTTACCAAATTCTGCACTGCTCATGGCATCACCTGCAGGGTCAACAGCAACACGCCCAAGCGGACTGGCGTTTAATTCATTGCCATACCTGAACTTGTCCTGCACCCTTGAAAGCATTACCAAAACTTCATATCCATACAATCCCTGCAACCGGCTGCCTCTGCGCTTTTCGCTGCCAATACTAATGCCGGTGAGCCAGGAGGTGCGGTTCCACACATTATCTCTTAACTGTTGCGGGGCAGGATAAGCCTGCACCGATCCCGAAGCGGCAACCCGGTCAATAGTCCTGTTACGTATTTCAGTGTTTTCAAAACCTATCCTTACTCCAATTCTGAGAACCGTGGAAGTATCAGCCATGTATTTTCCGCTGATGAGATGTGAAGGTTGCGATAATCTGAGACCTGCATAATTGACCATCCGGGTAAAATCAATTCCAAGTCCCCAATCTCCTTTTTCCGGCAGCACCGCGCCTCCATCTTTTGAATAGATCTGCTGTGCAGACAACTTGAGGTTCAACAGACAAAAAATACAGATAAATAGACCGAAATTATTTCTCATAAACTTCTGTTTAGGTAGTCACCGCCAAAGCTAACGCAATTTATTTGAAAATAGTATTGGGGATGATGGAAGGATAAGAAGAAAGTACGAAGTACGAAGTAAGTACAAAGTACGAAGTACGAAGTACAAAGTAAAGTACGAAGTACGACCAGGTAAACGTTGCAGCTCCTCTAACCCTTTTCTTTATCCTTGAGTAAAGGCACAAAACG
Organism: Bacteroidota bacterium; assembly: GCA_023433205.1. Classification (GTDB taxonomy): domain Bacteria; phylum Bacteroidota; class Bacteroidia; order B-17B0; family Aurantibacillaceae; genus Aurantibacillus. The sequence goes on along the minus strand of JAEZDS010000165.1, from coordinate 1,981 downwards.
AAAGTTGCCAAGTTCTTTGCGGTCGAAGCTATTGGCGGAAGTTTTTTTCAGCCATACCATTTGCTGTGAGTCTCCTTCACCCAGAGGAATTATGATCTCCCCTCCCAATTTCAGCTGAATAAGAAGATCGTTCGGAATATAAGGTGCGCCGGCTGTTACAATTATTTTGTCGAACGGGGCATAGGATGGAAGCCCCTTGTAACCGTCGCCGTAAACCAGCTTTGCCCCTCTGTAGCCGGCAGCAGGTAAAAGCAAACGGGTTCTTTCAAAAAGCGTCTTTTGCCTTTCAATGCTGCAAACCTTTGCACCCAGCTCAAGCAATACTGCTGTCTGGTACCCGCATCCTGTGCCTATCTCAAGCACTTTGTCGCCTGTTACAAGGTGCAGATGCATGCTTTGAAATGCCACGGTGTAAGGCTGGGAGATGGTTTGTCCGGCCCCAATTGGCAGGGCTTTATCGCTGTAAGCATGATCAAGCAGGGCCGGCATAGAAGTATTTGCGTCGAAAAAGAGATGCCTGGGTACCTTTTCAATGGCTCTGAGTACCTGCTCATTATTAATTCCTTTGGCCCGCAGCTGTTCAACCAGCCTGCGGCGCTTTCCCATAAACAGGTACTCCAGTTCGCGTGAAACAGTATTTAGCACAGCTTAAAGGTAGCGGGAAGCCATAATGGACCATGCATTTTTTCTGCTAATTATTAACATATCATTTGGAAAAGGCTTAGCTTTGAAATCCCTGTATGGTGAACGACATTTCCCTAATTGGCCTCGGATATATAGGCAAGATCCATCTAAAGCTCCTGACAGAAAACAAGAACTGGAACCTGAGAGGCGTATATGACATTGACCCTGAACTCACTGCCCGCCTGGCAAAGGAGTTTCAGGTAGAGGCTTTCCCGGATCTTGATGCCGCAATTGCAGCCTGCTCGTCGCTTGACATTGCAACGCCAAGCAGCACGCACTATGAAATTGCCAGCCGCGCCATAAAAGCCGGCAAACATGTTTTTATAGAAAAACCTGTTACCAGCGAACTAAAAGATGCCCGCACGCTTGCCAAACTGGTGCAGGAAGCCGGAGTGGTGTTTCAGGTAGGCCATGTTGAACGTTTTAACCCGGCTTTTCTCGCGGCCAGACCGTTTATAAAAGATCCGGTGTTTGTTGAGGTACACAGACTTACGCAATATAACACCCGCGGCACAGATGTTTCGGTGGTTCTTGACCTCATGATGCATGATATTGATCTGGTTCTGAGCATTGTAAATGCACCTGTGGCAAACATCAATGTCTCAGGTACACCCCTTGTAAGCGCTACCCACGACATTGCCAACGCGCGGATTGAGTTTGCCGATGGTTGTGTGGCCAACATCACCACCAATAGGGTGGCATTTAAAAACAGCCGCCGTTTCAGGGTTTTTACCAAGAGCAATCTGGTTAATATTAATCTGCTTGATAAAAGCGCCGAAGTGATCCGTATCAGAGATGCAGGCGATAAGGCCGGCGCGCTGGTGCTTGACCCCGGCAAAGGCCTGCCCAAAAAAGAAATTTTATTCGAACACCCTGTTATTTTACCTGGCAACGCAATAAATGAAGAATTGAACACGTTCTACAACAGCATCAACTCCAACAAAGCTTCAAGCGTAGGTATAGAAGATGCCATACGAACACTTGAGGTAGCATTTATGATCGAAGAAAAATTAAGACGTTAATCGTTTTTAAGGGCTCAGGCCAGCTTATTTGATTATTTTTGGAATTGGCGCCGGACAGGTCCGTTTGTATGAATTGGTTCAGAGTGGTTTTATTTGTTATGATTGTGATGTCCATGCTCGCGCCTTCCTGCAAGAAACATGAGCCCGCTCCCGGGGCCTTCTTCCTGGTGGCCGATACGGTAAAGGTAAATGCCGCCGAGAAACAGGGCAGCAACAGTCATAAGATCACCGACCTGTGGTTATATGTGAACGGGCAGTTTCAGGGTGCCTATCCC
>JAEZDS010000161.1 GCA_023433205.1 Bacteroidota bacterium | reverse complement strand
CTGATTGCCAAACCAGTTGGCGAACTGGCCGACAGGGTCGTCTATCGCACATTTATTACTTCTAACGGTGACACGCTGCTTTCATTTAACCACGGTTTATATGTGATCAGAAAAAAACAGGTACTGCCATTTACAGTAAAAGGCCATAAGCCTTTTGAACGACTTGTTTTATGTTTTGCAGAGGACAAACAACAACACTTATGGATGGGTACCGAAAATGGAGTTTATAAGATCGCGGGAGATGAAAGTGAATTCTTTAGCGGAAAAAGTGGTTTTACTGACAACAGTGTTAATCATATCTTTCTGGATGCCGAACACAATCTGTGGTTTGCCACCAACGCCGATGGCATTTACAAATTCAGAGAAAATACTTTCACCTATTACGACCGTTCAAGCGGACTCACCAACCCAATTGTGATGGGCATAGCTCAAACAAACGACAGCATAATTTACCTGGGTGGTTTTGGAGGAGGCTTGTATTTTACCGATGGCAAATCAACCCTACAGGAGGCAGAAAAAGCTTCTTCACTCTCCAACGCTAAAATAAACTGCCTTTACGCTGGCAGTAATAACCTGCTTTGGATCGGCACATTAAATCAGGGCATCTACTCTTATTCAAAACAAAGCGGCACAAAAAGGATCACTGCAACCGACCGGAAGATGGTACCCACTGGAGCTACTGTTTTTTATGAGGATGCCGGTGAGAATTTACTGATAGGAGGCAATCAGGGACTCTTTGTAAAACATCTGAACGGAAGCATAACACATGTGCCGCTACCCGGTACTTTGGTTACAGCCATAATAAAATTTGATCACCGGCACACGCTTGTGGGAACTTCCAAAGGCCTGTTTCTTCTAAATGACGATCACGTCCCTGTTCCATTTTACGGCCCGGAATTAGGACAGCTTTCTGTCATGTGTCTGTCGAAAAACAAAGATCACCTGTGGATCGGCACCAGCGACATTGGCATTTACCTCATTCAACTGCAGAAGAAAAAAATTGTGAACTATAATACTGCCGATGGCCTACCAAGCAATTTTATTTACAGCATCGATGCCACCGAACCATCGCGTTTGTGGGCCGGCACCGGATTCGGCATAAGCCGTCTCGATCTGTCAAAAGAAGGCAAAATTGCTTCCATTAAAAATTTCGGACGCTCCGATGGCCTGCTTGGTATGGAGTGTAACCACAACAGTTTGCTGAGAGCCGCCGATGCCAGCCTCTGGTTCGGAACAACAAAAGGTCTTTTCAGGTTTGATCCACACAGCAGCGTAAATGATAAAACCGCTCCCCTTGTCCTCTTGCGATCGGTGAAGCTCTTTTCTTCGGAGATCACCGATACCACCTTGTTTGCATCTGCAGATCCATTTTTTGAAATCCCCCGCGGTTTGGAATTAGAATCACACCAGAACCATTTGAGTTTTGAACTGGGAGCGCTGTATTTCACCAATCCCGATGATGTGCTTTACCGCTATAAGCTTGAGGGAATTGATAAAGGGTTTACAACCAGCAACAATCCATTTATAATGTATCCTGGTTTACCACCGGGAAAATATACTTTACTGGTAAAGGGACAGACAAAAAGCGGCATTGGATCGGTGAATGAAATTTCCTTCACTTTTGAAATTAAAAAGGCCTTTTATCAAACTCCCCTTTTTCAGGTGATGATGATAGTGCTTTTGATTGGAAGCGGGGCGTTTACGGCCTACCTGATCACCCGCGCCAGGCAAAAAAGAAAACAACATGAAAAAGAACTGCATGAACGTATCAGGGAAGAAGAATTCACAAAACTAAGGCAACGAACAGCAGAAGATTTCCACGATGAGATGGGCAACAGTCTTACACGAATATCTGTACTCACCGACGTTTTAAAAAGAAAGCTTAATGGCACTGAGAAAGAAGTAAGTCACATTGTAGAGCAGATCAAAAACAATACAACGGCACTTTACAACGGCTCCCGAGATATTATCTGGTCGCTGAGTTCAAAAAACGACGCACTTTATGAAATTGCCGAACACATTAAGGACATTGGTAGTGAGGTATTTCAGGATACCCAGGTGGAGTTCCGGTACTCACACAACATTGACGCCTCCTGCAAGCTGAAACTGAAGCTGGATTACAGCCGCAATCTCACCATGATCTTTAAAGAAGCCTACAGCAATATATTAAAACATGCAAACGCCAGTATCGCTGAAGTTGATATTGAACTGCAAAACAACCACACTTTGCTTATCAAGCTTCGGGATAACGGATCTGGCTTTGAAATTACTGTACAGGGAACTAAAGGGAATGGTCTTCGTAATATGCAAAACCGTGTAAAAAGAATGCAGGGGCTTTTCAGGGTGCATAGCAGCACGAAATCAGGCACAGAGATCAATATTTTTTTAGACAACATTTTTGTAAACGATCATGGAAAAAAAGCAGCTCACAAAAGTGCTGATCATTGAAGATGACGAAACCATCCGCAATGGATTCACTTATCTGATTAATGAAAGTGACAGCTACAGGGTGGTAAAGGCCTACGCTAATGTTGAAAGCGCGCTGCCACACATAAAAGAAGACGACCCTCATGTCATTCTGCTCGACATTGAGCTTCCAGGCATGAAAGGATTGGATGCAATTCCAAAAATCAGGCAGTTAGTTCCCTCTGCGCACATTCTGATGCTCACCGTTTACGACAATGAAGAAAACGTATTTAAAGCGCTTTCAAGAGGTGCTGCGGGTTATCTTACCAAAAACGATTCTACTGATAAGATCATAGACGCCATAAGGGAAGTGATGGATGGCGGCGCGCCCATGAGTATGAACATCGCCAAAATGGTGATCAGGTCTTTTCACAGGAACCAGAACAGTCCCTTAACCAAAAGAGAAACAGAGATCCTTGAACAGGTGGCCAATGGTAAAAGCCGAAGCAAAATTGCAAAAGAAATGTTTATTGATCTTGAGACGGTAAAATCACACATCAAGAACATTTATTCAAAACTGAATGTACATTCGCGGGAGGATGCCATAAAGGAAGCGAAAAACAATAAATACATCTGACTTGCGTCTTTCTTCCAGCGTTAGCGTCTTATTATTACAGTCAACATTGACTGGATAATTAAAACACAATACAATGGACAATCAAAACGATTCAGGCTGTTGTGGCGGCAATAGTAGCTGCTGCGGCGGACTCAGCAGTCTTTGCTCCGGAACAGGCTGCTGCTGATGTGTAGGGGTGGAAACAGTTTCCACCCCTTTTTTTATGCCGCGCAGGAGCAGGCTTTTTTACAGTTGTGCTCAACGATATTTCCGTATTTATCGGATACAACCGCACAACATTCATTAAACTGCTTTTTAAGAAGGAGGCGTGCTCTCTGCAGACGGGACTTTGCCCCGGAATATGAGATGCCAAGTTCCTCTGACAATTGGATCTGGCTTTTACCTTCAATGTCACAGAAAATAAGCGCCTTTTTATATTTTTCGGGAAGCTGGTCAATAAAGGGTTCCAGACAAGTCTCCATACTCACGTTCTCGGCGGCAGAATGTGACGAAGGCGCCGGAAGATCAAACGTAAGTTCCTTACCGGTGTAACGGCTCTTTTTCCGGTAAAAGTCATGTATAACATTCCTTGTAACGGTGTAAAGCCAGGGGATTAGTCGTTTTTCATCCTTTAACTGCACCAAGTTGCCGTGAATTTTCACAAAAACTTCCTGCAGCAGATCTTCAGCGTCGGCTGCAGACTTTATTCTTGACCTTATAAAAGCTTGTAGTCGCGCTGAAAACTGTTTCCATACCAACTCAGTAGATATCTGATTCATATCGCAATATTACGATAAAAAAAGGCCGGGACTCTACATTTAACAACTATTATCCACAATCAATTTATATTATTCTCTTTAGAATTTCAGCATTCAGATATTCACAAACGGCAGGGTCGCTACTTTTTAAGCAGCTTAATGGTTTGTTGTTCACCATTTGGCCAGCGGCAAAATCCAATATATAAGCCTGAAGGATAGTTTTCACAGTCCCAGACAAGCGTATTAGACGGGTGATCAACTGAATATATGACACTGCCTCGCAAATCAGTTATTATAAACGCAGAAAATTCAAAGTTCGAAGTAATGTGCAGCATACTGCTGAAAGGATTAGAAAATAGAAGCCTTGATGGACTCGCTGTTTGCTCTGGCATTGACGCCACTTCTCCGTAATCACAGGGTAATGTATATTGATTCCTGTATTCGCTGATCTGGTTATCTGAGAAACAGCGCAAAGCCCCGCCCCAATGGCTATCTGTGGCAGTCTCACATACATTATCCCACATATAAGGAAATAAGGTAAGCGCACCCAACCTCACATAGGCAGTATCATACGCATTCACTGTTCCACTCAGGTAATGAAGAAAAAGCCATTTAAGTCTTTGCCCCTGAATGATCCGGCTCCCGGTATCAACAACTGTAACACGCGAATCTCTACATTGAGGATACTGAGTGTTGTACATTCTCCATTTGTCACCGGGGCTTGCTTTGAAATCGAAAATGGTATCATAATTATAAACGCCTGCGGTCTCGCGAGGCATGTAAAGGACACTATCTTCCTCATAAGTGAATAGGTGAAAAGTACCATTTGATAAATGGTGCATATGTCTTTCCAGAGAGCACTTTACATAATTTCCCACCTAATAGTAAGTTTGAATGATAACTTAACTGTATGTGTCCCGGCCCCGTCCATATGTTATTATGCGAGAAGTGCCAAGTAGATCCTGGAGTACACCATATTTGTGCACTTAAAAAGTTGCCGGCCCCAAAACAGGCTAACATTAAAACCTGGGTCAGGAGTCTTGCCATTTTATAAAAATAGCAAAAAATATGACGTTAGCGCGCTACTGTGTTCGCCACCAATTCATGTATAGCAATCAAAGGCTTCAAAAACGCTTCAAGATCATAAACACATAATTGGGAGGCGGCATCACACAAGGCTTTTGATGGTTCAGGGTGGGTTTCTATAAAAACACCGTCAACTCCGCTGGCTACCCCTGCCCTGCTGAGCACCGGTAAAAACTCCGGATTGCCCCCCTTTGTATCAGCGCTGGGAATGCCATATTTACGCACACAATGCGTGATGTCAAAAACAACAGGATAGCCAAGATTATTAAGATGATAAAATGCGCGGGGATCTACGATCAGGTCGTTGTAACCAAAAACGTAACCCCTTTCCGTAAGAATTACCTTGTCATTTCCGGTCTCAATACATTTCTGTAATGGATACTTCATATTATCAGGCGCCAGAAACTGACCATGTTTAATATTTACCACTTTGCCGGTTTTTGCCGCAGCAACAACCAGACTGCTCTGCATACACAGGTAGGCCGGGATCTGTAGCACATCACACACCTCACCGGCAATCTCGGCCTGATAACTCTCGTGAATATCAGTGAGCAGCGGAAATCCAAACTGCTCCTTCACTTTTGCCAGGATCTTCATGCCTTTTTCAAGGCCGGGTCCGTCGTAATATTTTAAACTGCTGCGGTTATCTTTCAGGAATGATGATTTATAGATCACCTTGATCTTCAGGCGCTCTGAAACCTCTTTAAGTTTCTCTGCTGTCTGAATCATTATTTTTTCGTCCTCTATCACACAGGGACCCGAGATGAGGAAGAGGTCTTTTGACCCACACTCAATATCTCCAACTTTAACTGTCTTTTTCATTTGGTGCAAAGTTAAGGTTCTGTTAGCACCCTGCGCATTTTTAAACCATAAAGCCATGAAAAACCTGATGTTTGTGTGTACTTTGTTCTGGGTACTTATCTTTGTTACATGAACACCACCGCTGGTAGATACATCATAATTGTGGGCCTGGTAATAGTAGTGGCCGGCATTGTGGTGTACTTTTTCGGAAACAAGCTCAGTTTTCTTGGCCGCCTGCCGGGCGATATCAGGGTTGAGAAAGAAAACGGTTCCTTTTATTTCCCCATCACTACCTGTATTCTGCTTTCGCTGGTTATAAGCGCTGTAATAAAGCTGGTGCAGTACTTTGGGGGGAGGTAGTTTGCCGTGGGTATTGCCATGGTTAACCACATAGAAACATAGGAAACATAGAAATTCACATAGTTTGGGTACCATGTCTTGAGCAGCCGCAATACACAAATGGCTGTGAAAAACAAAAACAGTGGCTGGTACCGGTATTTGTGACAATTCCTTTCCTTTAGATGTGCAAAAAATTCATCTGATCGCTATTGGAGGCAGCGCCATGCACAACATGGCCCTTGCGCTGCATGAAAAAGGTTATAAAGTAAGCGGCAGCGACGACGAAATAAACGAACCCAGCAAAAGCCGACTTGCTAAAGCCGGCCTGTTACCCGCTGAAATAGGCTGGTTCCCTGAAAAAATAACACCTGATACAAATGCTGTAATTCTCGGCATGCACGCCAGGGCTGATAATCCGGAACTTCAAAAAGCAAAAGAACTTGGCCTCAAAATCTATTCCTACCCCGAATATATTTACGAGGCAACTAAAGATAAAACGCGGATTGTTGTTGGCGGAAGCCATGGCAAAACCACCATCACGGCCATGATACTTCACGTGATGCGGTTTTTTAATATTGAGACAGATTTTCTTGTGGGCGCACAACTTGAGGGTTTTGATACCATGGTAAATCTTTCCTCTACAAGCAAATACGCTGTAATTGAAGGTGATGAATACCTCTCCTCCCCTATTGACCGGCGACCTAAATTTCACCTTTACAGACCAAACATTGCCATTCTGAGCGGAATAGCCTGGGACCACATTAACGTGTTTCCCACCTTTGGTATTTATGTTGATCAGTTCAAAACCTTTATCAATCTTGTTGAACCTGGTGGTTGTCTTATCTATTGCCGTGAAGACGAAGTGCTTGATCAGATCTGCGCTGAGACCAGAAACAAAACCATCAACAAGATGTCGTACTCGGTGCCCAAACACACAATTGAAGATGGCATCACCTATATTTTAAGTGAGGGCGAAAAAATACCGCTGCTTATTTTTGGCAATCACAACCTTATGAATCTTAATGCAGCCCGGCTGGCCTGCGTACAGATAGGAATTGAACCCAGGAAATTTTACGAGGCCATCAGAAGTTTTAAAGGGGCCGCAAAGCGTCTTGAACTGGTACATAAAGAAGGCAGTTTTAGTTTTTATAAAGATTTTGCCCACTCACCTTCTAAATTAAGAGCAACTACCGAAGCGGTAAAAAAACAGTTCACCGACCGCCGGGTGGTGGCCCGTATGGAGCTGCACACCTTCAGCAGCCTTAACCAGGATTTTTTACAGCAGTACCGCGGAACCATGCAGCTGCCAGATGAAGCGATAGTTTATTTTAACCCTCAGGTTATAGCACACAAAAAAATTGAAGAGATAAGGGTTGAGCAGGTAAAAGATGCTTTCGCCAGGCAGGACCTCCGCATCTTTATCAATAGCCAGGATCTTACCGATTACCTCAGATCTAAAAAATGGAACCAGAGCGTTTTGCTGATGATGAGCAGCGGTACCTTTGATGGTGTTGATTTTAAAGCGCTGGCGGAAGATCTTAAACTATAATCTCTTTGTGTTTCTTGGGTGTACCTGGAAGTGCAGGTCAGACAGATATAACCAGTATTAGTCAATCTCACCTGTATAGAAGAAAACGAACGGCAGAAACATTTGCATGGCTCTGCAAAATTACAGAATACACACCGTTAGGTACATCACTCACATTTAACGATGTGGAACCGTGTTGCCAGTGTGGTTCTATGTGTATGATTGTTCTGCCTGAAAGATCAACTAATTTTACTTTTCCTTTATTGCCCTGAAGCTGTGCCTCATTAATACCTGTTACATTTAAAATCAACTGATCATTAACGGGAATTACCTGTAATTTTTCTAAAGATTCAGAAGTTCTGTCCACTATTGCAGTGCAGGGCCATACGGATATAACAAAAGAATTTGTCTGAATACAACCACTGGTATTGTTTTTTCCTGTTACCGTATAAGTGCCAGATACTGTAGGAGAAACTACCAGCAAACTTCCGGTAGCATTACC
>JAEZDS010000159.1 GCA_023433205.1 Bacteroidota bacterium | reverse complement strand
CCTCGGAACAGGATGTGTTTTGCTGCAAACTAAATCCTGATGGCAAGTTCATATGGGCAATCAGTATTTCTTCTCCCGGCATGGATTGGATCAATAATATAGCGGTAGACACTGTAGGGGATCTGTATGCTGTTGGTGAATTTACAGGCACTACGGATTTTGATCCAGGGGCAGGAACGTACACAATCAGTTGTGCAGGATCAACTGATGCATATATTTTAAAACTGCACAGTAGTGGTTCTTTTTTATGGGCGAAGTCTATTGCAGGTCCAGTAGATGACCGACTGCAAAGCGTGTGTATTGATTCAAAAGGACGGATTTGTATCGCAGGTAATTTTTCAGGCACTGTAGATCTTGATCCAGGACCTGGGCAGTCACTAATTACTTCAATTGGAACGGTTGATATGTTTGTAGCACGACTTGATCCATCAGGGTCATTGATCTGGGTAAAACAGCAGGGGGGCATTACCGGATCGGCAAACCCGGCAGGAATGTATCTTGATGACCAGGACGCTTTATACACAGTAGGAAACTTCGCCGGGACAATAACTTTCGACGTGCCAACAAATACAAATTTAACTCCCGGCAGTTTTTTTGACTCCTTTATTCTGAGGCATGATTCAAGCGGAAATTTACAGGTCGCCGAAAATTTTGGTGGAACAGGCGTTGCATTCATAGAAGATGTTTATGTTGATGCTGAACGTAATATGTATATATACGGAGGTTTCACCGGCAACATAGATTTTGATCCGGGGCCCGGTTCAGCTACTAAAACCCACAGCGCATTTGGTTATTATATTCAAAAACTTAACAGCTCTGCAAATCTTATCTGGGTACTCGCAGAGGAAGGAGGTATGAATTCATTCTGCCATGGTGTAAGGGTAGATAACGCCGGAGCAGTTTATGCCTGCGGCATATTCACAACACCAATAGATCTAGATCATGGAAATGGTACTTTTATGCTTTCTCCTCTTGGTGTTTTTGATAATTTTCTGGTTCGTTACGATTCTACTGGAAATTTTGACTGGGCAGCACAGCAAGGAGGTAACCAGTCATCAGTGGCGGGAATGTCAATGGACATGGATCGCCAGGGTGCACTTTACACGACTGGACTTTTTGAGGGCGTGATTGACTTTGACCCTGGTTCAGATTCTGATACATTTAGCACGCAGCAGGTAGGTCTAAGTGATATTTATGTAAACAAACTGGTCAACTGTTTTTCGGAAGCTCCGTTAGTTTTAGGCCCCACAGTAATTTGCGCACCTGGCGTTGCAACTTTGCAGGCAGCAAATTCCGGAACTTCAACCATTTCCTGGTATACCACTTCCACTTCCACCATAGCAGCAGGCACTGGCACGCAATTTATTACGCCAACTCTCACTGCCGGTGTCAATCTATTTTTCGTGGGATCGTCGCATTGTGACGGCCATTTCGCAAGAACTGCTATTAGTGTAAGTGCGGTGGTCTGCCAGGGACTTGAAAGGCCTGAGCTACATTATTTCACTTTTTTCCCAAATCCTGCCAGTTCCTCATTTATGATCTCTGAAAAACAGATCTCTGGCCCAATAGGCATCACCATATTTAATGTTGTGGGTGAGCAGCTTCACAAAACCACAATTTCTGACTCCCGCGTGCCAGTTGCAGTAGAGTTTTTGCCCGCCGGCATTTACCTTGTACAGTTATTAGATAATAGAAGTGAAATTCATATCGGCTACCTCTTAAAAACAGAATAAAATCCACTATCCTTAAGACTTCATGTAATCAGGGTCCTGCGGAAAAGTCCTTTTTGTTGATCTGATGCGGTAAAGAGCGTATGTTGCGGTAAAAATCTCTGTTGTCGCAGATGGAAAAATTCTTGATTCGAAGAGGATCTTGGTATCTGAGAAATAAGATCTTTTGTTTAAAGCGATAAAGGCTGTCAACTTATGACAGCCTTTACTTTTGTGCTAAACCAATCATTGAACAGCCACTGGAATAAAAGTCCGGAATAAATCTAAAAAAAAGCAGACCAGGTAACTCCTGAAAGGATAAATGATACTTTTATTCTTTAATCATCCACACCATGAAAATAGCAGTACTTGGCACCGGCGGCGTAGGCAAGGCTTTCGCGCCAAAATTGGCAGAACTGGGTCATGATGTTTGTCTGGGCACCCGCGATGTACAGAAAACGCTGGCAGTAAATGAAAAGAATTCAGTAGCAGAATTTATCACGCAGCATCCGGGCCTCAAACTTAAAAATTTCGCTGAAGCCGCTCAATGGGCTGAGCTTATTATAAATGTTTCAAAAGGCTCAGCTTCACTTGATGTGATCAAAAGCTGCGGAGAAAAAAACCTTGCCGGTAAGATCATCGTGGACATCTCAAATCCGCTGGATTTCAGCAGAGGTATGCCGCCCATCCTTATCCCTGAACTCTGCAATACTACTTCGCTGGGAGAAGAGATTCAGAAACTGGTACCGGAGGCCAAAGTTGTGAAGACACTCAATACTATGTGGAATGGTCTCATGATCAATCCCTCTCTGATCAACGGAGGAAACCACATCAATTACCTCTGCGGCAACGATGAGGCCGCAAAAAAAACAGTTAGTAAATTACTGCAGGATCTGGGCTGGAAAAAAGAAAACCTTCTTGATATTGGTGACATCAGCGGTGCAAGAGCTACCGAGGCTACACTTCCTATCTGGCTCCGGGTTTATGGCGCAAGGCAAAGCGGAGCGTTTAATTTCCAGATAGTATCCTAGCGGCTGAATACTTCTACAGGCAGGATCACTTATAAAACAACCACCTGCCCAACTCTTTCCAGCTGGTTTTTTTGCCATACATCAATATGCCTGTCCGGTAAATACGTGCGGCAAGCCAGGTCATAATTATAAAAGAAACAAAAAGTAATCCCAGCGAGAGCCAGATCTCCCAGGCCGGCACACCGTTGGTGATACGCGACATCATTACAATGGGTGAGGTAAATGGAATGATAGATCCCCAGAAAACAGTATCTGAATCAGGATCAAGAATGGTTTTGGTTGAGATAAAGTATCCGATCATCAGCGGGATCATTACCGGCGTAATAAACTGCTGACTGTCGGCTTCAGAGTCTACAGCGCTGCCAATAGCAGCCATGATGGCGCTATAAAACAGATAGCCCCCAATAAAATACAATACAAAACAAACAAACACCTCAAGGAAATTGATCTTCTGGATCTTTTTCATCAGATCAAAAAGTTCGAGTTTATCATCAAACTTTTCGAGCTGGCTGAAATTAACATTGGTGCCTTGTTTTTTAACCAGTGCCTGCTGCTGCTCAAAAACCTGCAGCTGGCTTTTGGCATCTTTCAGAAACACTGCGCTGAGCGCCGAAGTAAGCACAAAGGTTATAATGCCCATAGCAACAAACTGAAGGAGACCCAGAATTGCAATTCCAAGAATTTTACCAAGCATAAGCTGAAAAGGTCTTACACTGCTCACAATCACCTCCACAATACGATTAGTCTTCTCTTCCATCACACTTCTGAACACCATCATGCCATACATCAGAATAAAAATAAACATAAGCGCGCCAGAGATAAATCCTATAAATCCAAAACTGCTCTGCTCTTCGGTTTTGCCGGCATCATTCACCTTTTCCAGTATAAGCCGTACATTTTGTTTTGAGTTGGAGATCACGTTGGGATCAATATCATTGGCCCTTAATTTATACTCATAAATAATACGCTCCATCTGATCTTTGATGTAGGACTGAAAAGCAAACCCAGGACTCTTTTTATAAAAAAGTTTGCTTGCCCCTGCCCCGCCTTCTATAATGTTTGGTGCAACCCACAACACACAGGTATATCCTCGGTCATAAAAAGTGGATACAGCTTCGTCAAGCTTTTGCTGTGAAAACGCGAGTGAGATATAATCGTTGCCGCTAAGCCTGCCTTTAAACATCTGCGATTCATCAATCACCAGCACATTTTGTTCGGTCTTTTCAGACTGCGACATCTTTATGATAAAAGCGAAGAACCCCGTGATCAGCAGAGGTGCAAGCAAGGTCATGATAATAAACGTCTTGTTGTGCAGCTTCGATTTTATCTCCCGGATTATGATCAGCCCAGTTTTTCCCATCTTATTCAGTAAAATTACTTTGAGTTCCTGCAGCTGAGATGTTTTCCTCGCTTACTTTGCGGATAAAAATGTCATTCATACTGGGTATGATCTCATTAAAAGCCACTATCTCACAAACCGGAAGGATGGCGCCAAGCAGCTGATTGGCGTCTATCTTATTTAAAGTCCGCAGTGTAAAAACGTGTGTTCCGTCCTCTTCGTCATGCTTCTCAAGGATCTCCGCACCGGTCCACAACGCATTCGTAAACCCAATCACATTGCCTTTAAAGGCTATCCTGTACATATTGCTGCGGAAGGCTTTTCTGATCTCTTTTACAGGTCCATCGAGTATTTTTTCAGACTTATTTATTAAAGTAATATGGTCGCAGAGCTCCTCAACGCTGCCCATGTTGTGTGTGGAAAAAATAACGGTGGCTCCATTTTTCCTGAGTTCCAGTATCTCGTTCCGGATAAGCTGCGCATTAATTGGATCAAATCCGCTGAAAGGTTCATCAAGGATCAGCAACTCGGGCTCATGAATTACAGTTACAATAAACTGCACCTTTTGTTGCATTCCTTTGCTCAGTTCCTCAACTTTCTTTTTGCGCCAGCCATGCATTTCAAATTTCGAGAACCAGTGATCGGTTCTCTTTCGGGCTTCAAAACTGCTCAACCCCTTTAACCTGGCCAGATAGATCACCTGATCGGCTACGGTCATTTTTTTATAAAGACCTCGTTCTTCGGGCAAATATCCGATACGTTCTACATGCCTGGCTTCAAGCTTTTCTCCATTAAAAAAGATCTCACCTGTATCTGGCGCAGTGATCTGGTTTATAATTCTGATAAGCGATGTTTTCCCCGCACCGTTAGGCCCCAGCAATCCAAATACCGAACCTCCGGGAACAACCAGCGAAATGTTACGCAGCGCCTGGTGGTGGCGATAGCGTTTGCTTACATTATTTACCCTTAGGATCTCAGACATACAAATGCTTTTTTGAGCTGGCGGCCACAAATATAACAGTTAGCCTCAATCAACATCGGTAACACCACCGCTTACTACAAACTTCATGGCTTCTGTGGCATCGGTTTGCAATGGTTTGATATTTGCCGTGGGCACTATCACCAGTTTTCCTGATAAGGAATAAGAAAACGGCAGATATACAGCTACCTTGTCCAGAATTCCAAGATCCTTGAGGTTTTCCTGCGTAATAAACCCTATCTCTTCAATGTTTGCGGCCGGGTTAGTTAGCACCAGCACCGGCTTGTTGAACCGCTTTTTATTCCCCACAAAGGCATTGGTAAAATCTTTTACCGGAGAATAAATATGTCTGATAAAAGGGGCATGCTCAAGATTATCCTCAAAAAAGCTGAAGATCTGTTTAAAAACATAAGAGGAAGCCAGAACCCCCAGAACAGTTATGATTCCGAGGGTAAGCGCCAGTCCAAACAAGGTGTTGAGCAGTGAATAGTCGCTGAACCCGATAAAGGAAAATGTGCCGGTAATAAAGTCAAACAACTGTACCAGAATAAAAAGCGTAATAATTACAGGGATAAAAAGAATTAGTCCCTGAAAGAAATAACGAAAGAAGTTTTTCATGTATTACAAAGTACGGAAATATGAGCGTGATTAAGAAAACACTTTTTTATGAAAGGACTGCATTTTTTTCACTTAATTTGATAAAAAATTCGCCCGCATGAAGAAGACCATAATTCTGTTAAGCCTCCTGTTGCTTCATTGGTCCACCGCCACGGCTCAGGATCAGCTGTTCAAGACCGATAACACCAAAATTCTTGTAAAGATCCTGGAAGTAGGTCCCGAGGATATACGCTACAAGCTTCATGAAAACCTGAATGGGCCTGTGTATGTTGAAAGCAGGAAGAACGTAAGCCTGATCATTTATCAGAACGGTGAACACCAGGTACCCAACAGCAACGCCAAATTAAAAGCCGAACCAAATGTTCAGACAAGCGACAACAAAGTGCTGGTTCCTGAGCTTACTACCTTCGACAGCCTCACCTATTACCGACATTCAAACTGTATTTCGCTTAACTTTCTTTATTTTTTTAACAATGAACTGGGAATCACCTACCGCCGGGAGTTCTTCAACAGCCACTTTAATATTATTCTGCCTTTTGCTTTTGGCGTATCGCGGCCAACTGTTACCCAAAACGTTTATTTCGACAAGGGACCTGTTCGGGTGATCCTGGGCAACAAAGTAGTGGAGGCCGGGTTTGGGATCCATTACTATCCTTCCTTAAAAACCAATGTAAATTATTACATCGGCCCTATTGTGCGTTACATGCAGTACAATTGCAGTCAGGAAGCGGTTACGGGTTTCTGGGGAATGCCAATAGCTTATAACAGCACCACACTTACCCGCACCGCCTTCAGCATTACCAATGGACTCATCTGCCGTACAAAATCGAGACTTACAATGAATTTTTACGGTTCAATCGGCTTTAAAAGTGACCGCGTTAATGACCCCCTGGTTGACTCCCAGGGTAACATACTTGAAACCTTTAACAGCGCAATTTCTTTATACTGGTGGAGTGGTTTTGAAGTTGGATTTAATTTTTAACTCATGCAATCCCTGGTGCCAGGTTCGATAAGCAATTACCGCAATCTGCTTTTATTGGTGGCAGTTGTATTTCTGCTGCAAAACTGTACACTACAGAAAAGGCGCTACCAGAAAGGATTTTATGTAAGCCACAAAACAAAAAAAAAGGAGTCCTTAGCCGGTTATTCTGACCCCGGAACCTTGGCGGATGGTGCCGACATGCGATCCGCGCAGGTTACAGAGGTTTACAGGAATGATCACACACCTGCGCACGCAACAGCAAATCAATCACCCCCACCGTTAAAACGTAAGGCAGTATATTTTGCGGGCGACAGCTGTGATGTGATGATGATGCACAGCGGGGAAGAGATCCGTGTAAAGGTGCTTGAGATCAATTCCAGGGAGATAAGATATAAAAAATGCAGTCAGCCTGATGGGCCTCTGTTTATCTCCATGAAATCGGAGGTTTTTATGATAAAGTATGCCAATGGCAGCAAAGATGTATTTGAAGAAACAGCAGAAGCAACACGATCTCATTCTGAACAGGCTTCGGAGACTACCCCTAAATTGCAGACACATCCCATGGCAGTGCTCTCCCTTGTTTTCGGAATGTTGGGATTCATTTATGGATTAACCAGCATTCCTGCTATCGCTGTAGGCATTATCGCGCTCAGAAGAATAACCGATGAACCCCAGAGATACACAGGCAGAGGTTTGGCAATTGCCGGCATTGTGCTTGGCAGTGTGCTTCTCCTGCTAATGCTGATTCTGATATTGATGCTGCTTTCAGCCTTTGGTTCCTGGTTTATTTAGGTTGCAGATGGCTGAAGTTATGGCTTCTCCTTCCAGATCTTATCTGAGTCTTCAAGATAAGCCGGCAGCGCGGCTGAACCGTACCAGTTATAATATTCTGCCTCGAGAATCTTTTCAGTGATTGCAGGATCAGCCTCCAGCCATTTTTCCGCTTCCTCTTTGCTGCCTGTATTCAGTATAAAGATGCCCCGGTAATTTTTTTCGTTTTTACGCAGCGGACCCGCCACAATCATCTTTCCCTCCTTTACCAGCTGGCCGATATTTTTCAGATGGTCATCAAAACTTTTGGTTAGAAAAGCCTTGTCTGTATTAGTATTTGATCCGGTTTTTAAGATCACCAGCATGTACCCCTTCATGCCATAGCTGTCAGCGCCGTATTTTTTGGCCAGCACTGAATCATACAAAGGGTTTTGAGCCTTAACACAAGCGGTTATAACTATTGCGCAAAACAGAGCAGTCAAAATTTTAACTCTCATTGTTCCTGTTATTTTATCCTTAACTGCAAAAACAGCTTGTCATTGATAAATCCTTCAAGCTGATCGCTAACATTTACCGGCCCCACACCTTCAGGAGTTCCTGTAAAAATAAGATCCCCCACCTTAAGGGAGACAAACTGTGACACATAACTGATAATCCGGTCAAAAGAAAAAAGCATGTTTCGGCTGTTACCCGACTGACGTGTCTCGCCATTTATCTTCAGCGAAAAATCGATCTTTTCCGGATTAAGCTCTTTTTTATTGATAAAATTGCCAATTGGCGCGCTGTTATCAAAAGCTTTGGCCTTTTCCCATGGCAGCCCCTCTTTCTTGCAAAGGGCCTGTATGTCGCGGGCGGTAAAATCAATGCCCAAACCAATCTCCTCATAATATTTATGGGAGAATTTTTCATCTATGTGCTTACCGGCCTTTGAAATCTTTATTACCAGCTCTATCTCATGGTGCAGATCATGGGTAAAAGAGGGATAATAAAAATCCTTTTCCCGCAATACGGCTGTATCAGGTTTCATAAAAAAAACCGGTTCAGCCGGGGCTGGAGCCAGCATCTCCCGGGCATGCGCCGCATAATTTCTGCCTATACAGATCACTTTCATACGGGCCAAAGATAAACTTTACTGCTATTGTTTTGTATTTTTGCCCTGCTTTTATGGAGAACGGTTTCGACATTGTTATTGTGGGCGGAGGTATTGTAGGCCTTGCCACAGCTTATAAATTAACCCGCAGACATCCCAACAAAACGGTGCTGGTACTTGAAAAAGAAACCTCCGTGGCCAGACACCAGACCGGCCATAACAGTGGTGTTATTCACAGTGGTATTTACTATAAACCCGGCTCTTACAAGGCCAGAAATTGTGTTGAGGGACGCCGCGAACTGGTAGCATTTGCCCGCGAGCATAAAATTCAGCACGACATCTGCGGTAAGATCATAGTTGCCACCCACGAAAGTGAACTGGCGCACATGAACAAGGTATTTGCGAACGGACAGGCAAACGGCGTTGAAGACATTGAGCTGATTGACAGCAAAAGGATCAAGGAAATTGAACCATACTGCGAAGGAATAGCCGGTATTTGGGTAGGCTGCACCGGAATTATCGATTACAGTGATGTAGCCAGGAAGTATGCTGAACTTATCAATAACAGCGGCAACGGCAGCAGGGTACTTACAGGTGAAAAGGTTATCGCATTCGAAAAACATGACGGCTATACCACCGTTATCACCCAGAAATCAAAGTACAAGGCAAAACACATTATCAGCACCGGAGGTTTGCAGGCCGACAGGATCACCAAACTTGAAGGGGCGAAAACCGATTCAAGCATCGTAGGATTCAGGGGTGATTATTATGACTTAACTGAAAAAGGATTATCAAAGGTGAAGAACCTCATTTATCCTGTACCTAACCCGAAATTTCCCTTCCTTGGTGTACACTTTACCAGAATGATAAAAGGCGGCACCGAATGCGGCCCAAATGCTGTATTCGTTTTCGACCGCGAAGGCTACAACCGTACAGCTTTCAGCTTGCGTGATACCGCAGCTGCTTTTGGTTACCGCGGCACCTGGAAGTTTTTTGCCAAACACTGGCGTTTCGGACTTGATGAGTACAGGGGTGCGTTCAGCAAAACCTACTTCCTTCAGCGTTTGCGCAAACTAATCCCTTCGCTGGAAATGGACGACATAGTTGCCGCACGATGCGGCATAAGAGCCATGGCCCTCGGACCTCAGGGTGATATGCTTGACGACTTTAAGATTGAGCACCACGGCAATGCAATGCACGTAATTAACAGCCCAAGTCCGGCTGCTACTGCCAGCCTTGCCTATGGCAACGAAATAGCCACAATGGCGGGAGAATATTTTTCCCTGAAATAGTACATAACGCGTATTGCCAGGAAAAGGAGATCTCTTGCGGAGTTCTGTTTTATTCTACGATCAACCTCTGCGGAGCAGAACTTTGCCTGCGTGTTTTCAATTCCACAAAATAAACCCCCGGTTTTAATTCCAGTGAAATGGTATAGATACCCTTTCCGCCCAGTATAACAGACTGACTTACCCTTCCCAGCTGATCTGTGATGACCAGTTCAGGATGATCTGCTGCACTTCCACCATTGATCTTTACTGTAAGTTTATCAGTAGCAGGATTAGGGAAAAGTGTAAAGAACTGCTGCGATTCAGTTTCACATTCAACAAACAACGGATCAAAAATTGTGCGCCGGCCATCACCGTCAACCTGCACCAGTCTGTAATAGTCGAACCCCACTTTATAGGAATGAACAAAACGGTAGTTTTTTTCGAAAAAACTGTTCCCTGCACCGGCAACACTGCCCGCCAGGTGCCAGGAAATACCATCAATACTGCTTTCAATCACAAAAGCTGCGTTGTTTCTTTCGGTTGCGGTTTTCCAGCGCAGCTCAACATTTTTATTTATACAGGTGGCCTCAAGGCCAAGTAATTCAACCGGCAATGCATTAAAGGCACTTGTTTTGGATCCAAATGAAAAGGGACTAAAAGCTGTAACATTAGCATTAGTGGTTACCGTGCCTGCTCCTGTTCCCGCGCAGCTCGAAGATCCCTCTGTCGTTGCGGGATGTTCAATCCATGCAGAACCGTTCCAGCGGGCTATGGTGAGGTCTGCACAATTATTAATGCCACTGGCTGAGGCATCTTCCCAGAAGAGTGAGACCATGCTGTTGCCGGAGCCGCTCAGCCTGTCGAGTTGCCAGTGTTCTAAAAGGCTCACATTATTGAGGGGTGAATTTACCGAACTGGTATTGGAATAGGCGCTGTTAAAATATTCTGCCCTGAAAGTGCTTGAAGCGCTTGGGGCACTAATACCAAGCCGCCGCCATACGCCATTTTTTCCGACAGGAAATACAAAAGCTGAAGTACCTGTTTTGGTCATGGGTCCATGCACATATGAATTGGCCGAACCCGATGAAGAAGTGGCTGTGTTTTCCATTGCCAGGATATTGGTGCTCCCCGTTACCAGCACGCCAGCAACCAGATTCAGATTAGCGTTCACTGTTACACTTTGATTAAGCGTTACGCTTGCACTTCCCGCAAAAGTGTTGTTAATGGTAAGGTTCCTTAAATTGTAAGTGCCGCTTCCTGAAAGCATCTGATTTTGAATATGAGAGCTGGTGGCATTTAATTGTAAGGCACTGGTTCCTGCACCCACTATTACTCCACAATTGGTGATATCGTACCTTACTGAAAGCGTACGCGTAGTATTAAGAGTAAGTGTGGCGCCTGGTCTTATCCATAAAGAGCCGATCTGGATATTGGTGTTCAGGGCAGGCTGGTTAGTGCCCACATCTATGATCACGTCATCTCCTGCACCGGGTACTGCATTGGCTGCCCAGTTCGCATTTGTATTCCAGGCCGTACTCGAAGACCCATCCCACATGTCGGGCTCGGGGCTAATTGAGTAAAATGTTGAGGGTGAATTTTGGTTGCGGTATTCTGTTAGAATCCATTCGGCGCTAAGTGCGGAATTCGCCACCCGAACCTCATCCAGGCGGCCGTTGATCCTGTTACCTGTTTCTCCTGCCGCTGTTTCTCCGCCAATAGAACAATTTCCGTTATCAATACCCCAGCCAACCGAAGTTACGCTGGCCACCTGCACCCCGTTAACATACAATCGCCGCACATTGTTGCTGATATCTGCAACACCAACACAGTAGTGCCAGGTATTTGAGGAAATGGTGTTAAGTGGAGCGTCAAGAATTATGTTTGTAGAACCACGAGAATAAAAACGCAGCATCCCCACACCGCCATCTCCTACACTTAAAGCATAGCCACCGCTGTTATTTACGTCATCACAAAATATGCGCTGATGAGGCTGCGCGTTATTATTTGTATACACCCACCCTGAGATCGTAAAATTTGTATTCTTGTTCGGAAAACCTGAAGAAACCTCAAGCCAGTCGTTACCGTCAAACGACCTTCCCCCGCCTATCTTCGCTGCGGCAAGGTTGCTTGATCCGTTGTTTGTACAATTATAGCCGTTGGGAGAGTTATCTGCTATACTCCCCCCACCAAGATGCCACACACCGTCATAACCAGACCAGATACTGCTGGTAGACTGATCAGTTGCTGTGGCATTGCCGTAATACATATAAATGATGGTGTTTAAAGAGGCCGACAATACCGGCAATCGCACCCAGGCAACAAACTGCCCGCTGGTTGCCGAGTAACTTTCGCGCTGAAAATCAAGCAGCGTAACTCCATCACTGGCAGTGAACACTATATCATGCCCGCTTGCACTGCTAACATGTCCGCCGTTACCCGTTGTCCGGAGGTCATTGTCAGAACTGATATTAATAAGCGCCTGAAAATTCTGGAGATCATTACTGCCTCCTACCTGACTTGCATTAAAGGTAATTCGTTTGCGGTAGCGGTACGAGCAGATACTCTGGGCATAAAGGTCAGCACACAGCATGATTATCCAAAGGAACGCTATATATAAAGCCCTGGTCCTCACTTCTCTATTTTGGGAAATTCAAATTTGCAGCCTGAACAGACTGTGTCAAACGGCTTGCTGTTTGAGCTGTCAATAAAATACGCCAATTGTGTACCGGGAAAACCGGCCCTCCTCAATGTGCTATATGCTGCAACTGACAAAGTGTGATTTATGATATAAAGATACTAAATATCAGGCAAATAACTCATTGTTGCCGGCACAAAGACCAGGACCCTATAAATTCCCCTTTGTGGAAACATTTAGGAAAGCTGCCAGGTCGCTTCCTGCGGGCTGCTGAAAGACCTCAAGGTCAAAAAAACCAACGGCCGCCAGCAGATGGTCGAAAATATCGCTCTGGATCTCCTCATACCGCACCCAGGCAGTGGTTGCCGTAAAACAATAGATCTCAATCGGAAGTCCTTTGTCCTCAAATGGAAGTTGCCTTACCAGCAGGGTCATGTCTTTGTGGATCTGACTGTGATTTCGCAGGTAAAACTCAACATAACGTCTAAAAACGCCAATATTGGTCATTCTTCTGCCATTGATCAGTTCCGCTGTATCGAAGTTGTGGGCTGCATTGTGCTGTTCGATCTCTTTCTGGCGTTCATCAATATAAGTCTTTAAAAGAAAGTACTTTTTATACCGCTCGCGACTCTCTGCATCAACAAATTTTATTGTGCGGATGTTGATATGGATGGTTCTTTTGATCCTTCTGCCCCCACTCTCCTGCATTCCCCGCCAGTTCTTAAAACTGTCGGTAATAAAATGAAAGGTGGGAACGGTTGTGATCGTTTTGTCCCAATTCCTGATCTTCACGGTATTAAGATTTATGGCTATCACATCTCCGTCAGCATTAAATTTTGGCATTTCAACCCAGTCGCCAACACGCACCATGTCGTTTGATGCAATCTGGACGCTGGCGACCAGCCCCAGAATCGTATCTTTAAAGATCAGCAGCAGTATGGCAGTCATTGCCCCAAAAGCACTAAGGAAATACAGCGGTGAACGCGAAATGAGAACCGACAACACCAGTATACCAGTAGTGATATATAGCAGGATCCTGATCAGCTGAAAATAACTGCTGATGGGCTTATCGGCAAAAAGAGCCGAGGAAGAGAGACTCAGCTCAGCCACTTTCAGAAAAGAAACCACGATCATTACACAAACTATGATGAGATAACTGTCTGTGAGTTTTATTACCAGTGGCAGAAAAGATTCGAAATCGCGGAAAATGATCTCCGCGAAAAACCTCACCACCAGGGCAGGCGCCACGTGCGCCAGACGATTAAATACTTTCTGATCTGCCAGGGCATCATCCCATTTCACCGAGGTTTTTTTAAAGAAACGGTACAAAGAATTCACCACCACCACTTTGGTGAGAAGAAAACTTAACCAGGCAATTACTGCCAGCGCAACCAGGAGCAAAAACAACTTCAGGTAAGGTATCAGAACTTCTGAAACGCCGGCTTTAAACAAAAATGATTCAATCCAGAGGTAGATCCTGTCCATAGCAGCAAATAATTACAGCCCCGCCCGGGCTGAATAAAGTCGACAAAGTTAATGAAAGTACAGCAGGGGGCGAATTACATTGTTTTCACATGATGTACTGCGAACAAAATTCTATTCATTAAAAAGCACTGTTCCCGATAAGTTATATCAGCCTCATGAATCAGATGCCATTTCCTCCCACCAGAATTTATCTTTACTTTTATACCGTATGCGCAACAATCATCTTAAAGGCACCGGCGTGGCCATAGTAACGCCCTTCGATAAAAAAGGAAATGTAGATACCAAAGCGCTTGCCACTCTTGTAAAACATTTACATGAGGGCAAGGTTGAATACCTGGTTGTGATGGGAACCACAGGTGAAAGTGTTACGCTCAGTAAAGAGGAGAAGGAACTGGTAATAAGCACTGTTATTAAAACCAACGGCAACAAACTCCCCCTTTGTCTTGGTATAGGTGGAAATAACACCGCAGAGGTGGTTAACGCTTTAAAAAAAACCGACCTTAAACCTTTTGAAGCCATACTTTCGGTGGCACCCTATTACAATAAACCCAATCAGGAAGGCTACTACCAGCACTACAAGGCACTGGCCGGCGCCACAAAAAAAGACATCATTCTGTATAACGTGCCAGGCCGAACAGGCAGCAACGTAGCCTGGGAAACCCAGGTAAGGATTGCACGCGACTTTAAGAACATTGCTGCCACCAAAGAAGCAAGCGGCAGTATTGAGCAGATAATGAAAATTATCAAAAACAAACCCAAAGGTTTTATGGTAATAAGCGGCGATGATAACCTTACACTGCCTGTAATAGCGGCGGGCGGCGATGGTGTTATCTCAGTAGTCGCCAATGCTTTTCCAAGACAATACAGCGAAATGGTGCGTTTATGCCTCAAAAACAAATTTGAAGAGGCACGTCAATTACATTATGGTCTGCTTGATATTACCGACCAGCTTTTCGCGGATGGAAATCCAGGAGGTATTAAGTATGCTCTGAGCCTGCTGAAAATAACAACACCATTTGTTCGTCTGCCACTCAGTGAACCTTCAGACAAGGTTAAACAGACCCTTCATAAGCTTATTAAATCACACCAAAAATGAGCAGGGTAAAGATCCTCGATACCGTTCAGATCAAACAAAAACTCAACCGTCTGGCTTTTCAGGTGTACGAAAATAATTTTTCGGAAAAAGAATTGCTGGTGGTTGGTATTGAGGGCAATGGTTACAAGTTTGCAGCGCTGCTCGGCGCCAAACTAGCAGAGATCTCACCCATAAAGATCACCATGGGCAAAATTTCCCTTGACAAGGATAAGCCCTGGGAAGGAACCCCGGCAATTAATTTTAAGGACAAAGACTATATCAATAAAACCGTGGTGCTGGTTGATGATGTTCTCAACAGCGGTAAAACGCTGATGTACGCTGTAAGATTATTTCTTGATAAGCCGGTAAAAAAGATCAACACCGTGATTCTGGTTGATCGCAGCCATACCAGGTTTCCTGTTAAGGCCGATTATGTTGGACTCACGTTGAGCACCACCTTACAGGAACGCATCGAAGCCGATTTTTCAAAAGCAAAAAAAGAAGCCGTATATCTTATCTGAATTTGGCAGGGACGTCTAAAATATCAAAACAAAAACTGGTCCAGGACCTTAAGCTCAATGCTTTGCTTGAGGTTACAAAAGCCATTAATAACAACTACTCCACAGCGCAACTACTCGACCTGTACCAGGAAATACTGGAAAACAGACTTGGTGTTGGTAAACTGGTGCTGTTTCATTATGACAATGAGTGGACCTGTATCTTAAAATACGGCATCAACAAAGACTTTAATCACATTCATTTTGAGGATGAGTTGCTGGCCATTCATGAGATAGAAACCATTACGTTCAGCAAAGGCGAGCTCAGTAAAAGTTTTGAAATAGTGATTCCGGTGTTTCACAAACAAACTCCCATGGCCTTTGTGCTGCTGGGTGATGTAAACCAGGAAAAACTGGAACTGAGCGCTGCGATCAAACACCTGCCCTATGTGCAGACCCTCACAAACATTATTGTGGTGGCGATTGAAAATAAAAAGCTCTTTAAAGAGAATATTCAGAAGGCGCAGATCACCAAAGAACTTGAGCTGGCCCAGAGCATGCAGCAGATGCTTTTCCCTTCTGAACTTCCCAATAACGACATTTTGCAGGTGGCAGCCCGTTACCTTCCTCACACCAGCGTGGGTGGTGATTATTATGACTTTATACGGCTCAACAACCACGAATTTATTTTCTGCATGGCTGATGTGAGTGGAAAAGGTATTGCGGCGGCGCTGCTTATGAGCAACATACAGGCAACACTGCAAAGTCTTATCAATTACACGCATAACTTAAAAGACATTACCATTGAGCTGAACAAGCGTGTAATTGACAACACCAAATCAGAGAAGTTTGTTTCGCTATTTATTGCCAAACTCAACACCAAAAGCCAGCAGTTCAGTTACATCAACGCCGGACACAATCCGCCCATTCTGCTCTACGAAGGCACGTTCAGGGAGCTGAACAAAGGCTGCACAATACTGGGAATTAACCAAACACTGCCAAAGATTGAAGTAGAGAGCTTTGATTACAGCGCTGATTTTACATTGCTGTGTTATACCGACGGTTTAACTGATATCGCCAATGAGGGCGGGGAACTGATAACGGTAGAAAAAATGAAAGAGATCATGGGCAGTAAACCGAACGCCAGTCCCGAAGAGCTGAATGAAATGATCTTGACTTACGCTGAAGAGTTTAAAGGCGGCAACTCTTTTCCCGACGACATCGCCTTGTTAAGCCTTAAGGTAGAAGACAAGAACTAAGCTGCGATTCCTGCCCGGCAACCTGACTTTATTCTGTCTGCTGTGCTGGGCGCTTTTTCCCATACAGCATATCAAACGTCACCAGTCCCGCTAAAAAAGCGTAGAAAGGAAGAGCCAGCTTATCTGTATCAAGGAAATTATTAAAAAACCCATGGACAAAATATGTCATGATACCCAGAAAAAGACCGGTGCAAAGTATCCGTTCATCCCGCCCCTGCAAACTATATACAAGCCGATAACCCATAGCGGTCACATAAAACAAAAGCACAAGTACTATCAGCAGGCCAATGACCCCCTGTTCCGCAAGCGGACCAAGGTATTCGCTGTGGGCATTGCCGTTGGTGCCAAAATTTGTACTGATAATGGTAAGCTGATGACTCAGCTGATATGGCGCGTATTTAAACATGTACGTGCCCGGTCCCCAGCCAAAAAAAGGCTTGTCCATCCACATCCTTACAGCGCAACTCCAGCGATTGATCCGCTCAAGGTTAGAGGCGTCGGTAGATATGTTGTACACCGAAGCAATATTGTTTTCAAAACTACCTTCGGCATCGGTGCTGTTGCGACCTAGCACCATCAGTATTTCTGTCTGAAAAGCAAAAAACAGCAGTATAAGACTGGTAAAGGTGATCACCAGGGTCTGGAAACGGATCTTCAGGATCAGGGTAATAAGTATACAAAACACAATTGCAAGACTGAGCCACCCGGCGCGGGCAAAGGATAGAATTATGGCCAGGGTAAAGACCAGAAACAGGGAAAACGCCATGATCTTCTGCCAGGGCGAAATTGACTTTACGAACAGAAACGAGACGAGCACCGGAATGAACATGGCCAGCGCTGCTCCATAGGCCGTATGATCATTGTAAAAGGGCGACACCACCCAGTCAGCAGCTTTATCATTAAAAGTGAATTGTGCGTGTCGGGCAGTAGTGTACGCTACAACAATTGCCAGCGCAAAACCGTAACTGAAAATAAAACGAACAATATTCTTCTTGTCCTTAAAAAGAAAGGGAATAATCAGATAACAGCTAAAAATAAACCATAGTCTTGATATAAGATACTTCAGGCTGATGATCAATTCAGTGCTTGTGAGAGTGGTGATAAACATCCATAACAGCTGAAACATGATTAACCTGGTTACAAAGTGCCTTAAAAATCCCTTATCGTTAATGCCTGCGTTCAGCGCGTTGAGGATATACATCAGCATTATACCTGCCATAACGGGCTCGGTAGGAATACTCAGGTCAGGGCCCTGCGTTAAACCCATTTCTTTAAGGGTAATTGCAAGGGGCGTACAAAAGGCCAGAAAAAAAACCAGGTTCTGCAGGTGAAACAGAGCAGTGTAAACAATAAAAAGAGCTACAGGAACACAGCAGTAGGGATAGAACCAGGAACGCTTATAGCCCAGGATATAACCAAAACCAATGAGGTACAATAAAACAAGCGCGGGCAGCCAGTACTGTTTAGCATATTTAAGTAACAGCTGCTGCAAGGCTCAGGTACGGGTAGTGTTTGTGCCGCCGGCTTTCATTCTTTCGCGGATGAGCAACCAGAAAAGTCCGAAAAGGTTTGTTGCAAGTACGATCAGCGCCAGCACAAGCAGACGCCGGGGCTTGGCCTTATACTCATTGGGCTTACCCTTTTCAACTACAAACTTAACAGGTATCGCGCTGCTATAATTCACCAGTGCTTCATCGTATTTCATTTTAATGTCAGGATACTTTGAACTATACTTGTCAAGATTGTCTTTGGTATTCTGATAAGCACTGCCATACTTTTTTAAGGTATCGAGTTTGGCTTCAAGGCGCGAGAGCGCAGCCCTGTCATTCTTTTCCAGCGCCTTTGCATGGGCCTTGCTATAAGCTTTAACCTGCTCCTTATAGTGTAAAACACCAAGTTGCCTGAGTTTGTGCAGGCTATCCTCAAGAACTCTCATCCGGCTTAGGGTGCTGTCGTACTCCTGCCTCACAATGCGTACTACCTCACCTGCAACAGCCCTGTTCATTTCCATACGCACTGTATCGCAATAATCAACTATCGCATTTGCCACCTGTGCGGCACCATCGGCGGTGTAGTCATAAGCTTCTATCCGTACGCTGTTAAATTCTGTACGTTTAATAGCCACCATGTCATCCCACTTCAGGCGCAGGTAATGATAGGCGAAGGTGGTGTCTTTTAGTTTCCAACGCTTCCAGAGATCCAGTTCGTCGGCCACCCTTAGTTTTAGCTTGTCGCTGGTAAGGAGCTGGATGAGCTTTTCACAATCATCGGCGTCTCCTATCTGCATGTAATCTTCCTGATTACCGGCATTGGCTTCAATAACCAGCTTCGAAACTGAAAATTGCCGGGCTGGGAACACTATAGCCACTGATTTATATTGTTTGGGGATCAGTATCGCGATTATAAGACCCACCACGGCTGAAATCACCGTGATCCACATAAAGGTCCTTCTCCACATCCAAATGCGCTGAATCAGCTCCTTAGCTGAAATATTCTCAATCATATATTACCTGTATTTTATAAATCGTAACACCGAGCGGGGATTTACCATCCCGGTTACAAACGCCAGCAAGCCGCTAAATGTAAGCATAATTACGAAATTTAGCATCCACCTGGTAGTTAGGTGCATGGTGAAATAATTGATAAAGAACAGCCCGGCTACAAAGAGGAAGAGTGAAAGCAGCAGTCGTTTGTTTATTTTAAAATGGAAAACCTTGTAACAGATATAAACCTGCAGTAGTCCGGTGGTAAGTTGAGTAACAAGACTGGCAATGGCGCTTCCCAGAGCCATGAACCTGGGGATCAAAATTACATTAAGTGCCACATTCACTATGATGCCGCCCAGCGCCACCCAATTTTGTTTTTTAAGGTTTCCGCTTGCTGTAAGCAGTGTGCCAAATATGTAACTAAGCGAAATGGCAGTAAAACAGTTCATCAGTACGGCAAAGATCAGGTGCCCATTGGTATCGCCTGTATAGATCTTGTCAAAAAAATCTTCGGCATAAAATATGGTACTTACCGAAACAATTAATGCAGGTGTAAGCAAAAGTGTAAAAGCCAGCTTTACCACGTTCTCAATATTCTCTTTTTGTTTTACCATTCGGCTGAACAGAGGCAGTAACTGAACAGAAAAGAGGTAGGCTATCTGGTTGGCGGCATCAAGCAGCCTGAAACCCTTTGCGTAAATACCGCTCTGCTCCTTTCCAAGGTCGCCGGGCAGTATCTTCTCGATCATCACACTATCAAGCCGGTTGTAAAACGCCATTAACAATACCAATACGGCATACGGCATGCTTTTTTTGAGGATCATCCTGTTAAATGCCCAATCCCAGTTCAGCTTAAAAGTGTGTGTTTTGTTAAGCACTATTACAAAAGCAACGCAGGTAGTTAAGGCGTAGCCAATTGTCTGGGCATACACAAAATTCATTATCGTAACTTCCATGCCGAAGAGTCCCAGCAGCATGCTCATTACAATAATTATCATAATAACGCGGTCAAGTACAGACACTACGCTGTCAACCCTGAAAAGATGCAATGCCTGAAGATTGGAGCGCAAAAAGATGATAAAACTCAGGAAAAAGCTGTTGATGCCAAGAATTACCAATAGTTTGATGTTGTACCCCTGCACAAAATAGCCAAGCAGCAAAATAATGAGCATGTAAAAGAAACCCAGAGCGAGTTTCAAACCCAGCATTTTGCTGAAATGCTTGCTTAAAAGCTGGGTGTTTTGCGCAATGTTCTTGTTATTAAAGTAGGTAAGACCAAAATCAAGAAATATACTCAGTACCAGAGAGAAATTGAAGATCACAAAATACTCACCGTAACTGATGTCGCCTATCCGTCCCTGTACCTTTGGCTCTACGATTATTGTCCAGAAAGGCTTAATTAAAAGGTTCAGTACCAGCAAGATCGCAAGATCAAATATAAACTTCTTTTTTTGCACTGAACCATGTCTGCCGGGTGGCAGGCGCGGGCAAAGATAATTTTTTTTATGGTTTGAGCCAGGCAATTCATAGATTTGACCGTGCAGATCGTAGTAAACACGCGGCTTTTGCTGCCTAACCGCCTTGAAGGGATGGGCTGGTTCAGTTTCCAGACCCTGAAAAGGATCACCCGCAATAATCCCCAAACGCATTTTGTATTTCTGTTCGACCGGCCATTTAACGAGCAGTTTATTTTTTCAGACAATATCACGCCCCTTGTGCTATCTCCACCCGCAAGGCATCCCCTGCTCTATTATGTGTGGTTTCAGCACGGTGTAAAAAGTCTGCTTAATAAAATGCGCCCCGATCTTTTTCTTTCCCCCGATGGCTTTTTATCGCTGGGCGCCCGGTGCCGCCAGCTCCCTGTGATTCACGACATCAATTTTGAACATCACCCCGGCGACAGTAAATGGCTAACCTCAAAATACTACCGCTATTTTTTTCCGCGTTTTGCATCAGAAGCCACACGTATTGCCACTGTTTCTGAATTCAGCAAAAAGGACATTTCAGATACTTACAAGATCGATCCTTCCAAAATAGATGTTGTGTACAACGGCATAAACGAGTTCTTTAAACCTGCAGATGATTGGTCGCAACAGGGAACCAGAACTAAATTCTCATATGGAAAACCTTATTTCCTTTGTGTGGGAGCCCTGCACCCACGCAAGAATATAAAACGGCTGATTGAAGCTTTCGGCATTTTTAAAAAGAACCTTAAAAGCGATGTAAAACTCATGTTTGCCGGCCCGGGCTTCTGGGGCTTAAAAGAGATCCGCAGAACTATTGAAAAATGTGAGTACCAGAATGACATTATTTTTACCGAGCGTTTATCTGATGAAGACCTCTCTAAAGTAATGTCCGCCGCACTGGCCCTGACCTATGTCCCTTATTTTGAAGGATTTGGAATTCCGGTTATTGAGGCTATGGCAGCTGAAATCCCGGTGATAACCAGTAATGTTACCAGCCTGCCTGAGGTGGCAGGAGATGCGGCATTGCTGGTTGATCCTTTAAATATTAGTGATATTGCCGCTGCAATGGCCCGCGTTTACCAGAACCGCGAGCTCAGAGAAGAGCTTATCTCCAGGGGAAGAGCCCGCTGCCATAATTTTAGCTGGGACAGAAGCGCCGCACTTCTGTGGGAATCGGTGGAGAAATCGGTGCGGGAACAAAGCCCTGCTTTCTGATGGCGGCTGCCCTCGCTATTAACGCTGAGGTTCCGGAACCATTTTAAGATAACTGCCTGACAGTTTGAGCAAACTGCTGAAATCTGGGTACAACCTTCGTTTGCAGCGTTACGCTTAAAGCTCAATATGAGAAATTATCCTCGCCGTGCTATCGCGGTTTTTCTCAAAATACCTGCCCAGAGTTGCGGCCACACTTTTTTTCTTTTCCTTGTCAAGAAATCTCTGCCAGGCAGCAGCCAGATCAGCTGATTTTTTCACATTTTCTGCCGCTCCCAGGGCAAGCAGTTCAACAGCTTCATTAAATTTTGTGTAATCGTTTCCGAAAAAAGTCACTGGAACCCCAAAAACCGCGGCCTCAAGACTGTTATGTAAACCTCCGTCAAAGCCGCCTCCAATATAGGCACAGTCGGCATAATGATACGACCTGGCAAGCATCCCCATGGTGTCGAGTACCAGCACCTCACTATGTTTCTGAATGCCCGAGGTAAAAAGCGAATAAGTGAGTGCCGCGCCCTGCAGTTTTTCTACGGTTTGCTGTATGTACTTTTTATCAATATCGTGGGGCACCAGCAGGAGCTTCAACCTGTTATTCCTTATTCTTTTAAAAGCGTCAATTACAAGGTCTTCATCATCGGGCCA
Organism: Bacteroidota bacterium; assembly: GCA_023433205.1. GTDB lineage: Bacteria > Bacteroidota > Bacteroidia > B-17B0 > Aurantibacillaceae > Aurantibacillus. The sequence goes on along the minus strand of JAEZDS010000159.1, from coordinate 4,948 downwards.
GGTACTGCCGGCTATTATCAGCTGCGCATCGCCCTTAAAAGAACCGATCTCATGTATTGGCTGAAGCTGATCCCTGATCTGCAATACACGGTCAAAACGAGTGTCGCCGCAGACCTCAAAATTGGTGATGTTTATCTTTTTCAGCAGATTACCCGACTGTTCATCCTGAATAAATAAAAGGGAAAATGTGCGCAGCGAACGCCTGAATATTGCGCCGTACCATTTAAAGAAGGGGTGATGTAGTTTAAAAACAGCAGAAACCAGGTAACAGGGGATCTTCTTTTTTCTGATCAGATTCAGATAGTTGAGCCAGAACTCATATTTGATAAAGAGCACAGCCGAAGGGGAAACTATCTCGATAAAAGTGGCAGCGTTCTTCTTAGTGTCAAGGGGAAGGTAACAAACAGCATCAGCCCCCTCCCAATTGTAAAAACTTTCGTAGCCACTTGGAGAAAAAAAACTCAACAACAATTTATGTCCCGGATATTTCTTTTTAAGTGCTTCAATGACCGGACGCCCCTGTTCAAATTCCCCGTAAGAGGCACAATGTACCCAGATACGGGACTGTGCATCCCATGAACTGAGCTGGTCGCGCAGCCGGTTCTCCCAGTTTTTGCGTCCTTCCACCCATTGCGATGCCTTTGTTTTACTTAGCGCTGCAGTGCGGATCGCCAGGCCGTACGAACGAACGGCGAGGTTATAAAGCAGCATAATTGTCAGTAGTAATAAAACTCATTCGGTTTCTTTTTATACAAAGGAAGAATCCAGCCGAAGCGAAACCCGGCGAGTCCATCCATGCGCCGTGACGTATCAGGCAATCCCTTATCATAGTTGAAGCCTCGTACACTTCGTGTAAAGCCGTGATAAAATTCCAGTCCTGCGTAGAAGTTTGCATAACGGTTTTTGCTCAAATACAGATAACCAACAAATTGTGAAAGGCAGAAACCCGCACTCAAACGATCATAACCCTTTACGAGGTCGCCTTCAACGGCGGCTATTCTCTGCTGGGCGTCGTACAGCTTAATATGGTGCTGCATAAAACCTGCCCCTAACATCAGTAAAGGTCCGGAATTGGGGTTCACGCTCAGAAATTTAAACACCCTTCCGCCCACCAGTTGAAAGGTAATTCCTCGTTGGGTAATTCTGAGGTCTGCAGGAAATCCCTCGTTGTCAATGATAAAACCCTGGTCGTTTTTCATTTGACTGGTCACATCCTCTTTAACATTGCGACCGAACAAATAGCCCGACTCCAGTCCAAACAGCCAGTTTGATGAAGTTTTTATGAGAAAGGATCCCCCGGCATTGAGGTTTGTACCATACCGCGAGGCCATATCACCATAGGGCAGCTGGGCGCTAAGATGCACTGCCACGAGTGGGACGGTTATGGCCGTGTCGATCTGCGCGCGCAAAGCAACTGAACAAAACAAAGTAAACAGAAACGGCAATTTCATTCGTCACAAAAATAACAATCAATTTACAATCACTGCTGTGCGGGCAAACTCAGGGATTTTGCTGCATGTTCTCCAGCCTGTTCCGGTAGGTGGTGATCCTTGGATTCTGTGTGTCGCTTTCTACCAGACCATCTTTCAATCGCACAATACGGTGAGCATGAAGCGCTATGTCTTCCTCGTGCGTAACAAGAATTATGGTGTTTCCCTTGCGGTGGATCTCCTCAAAAAGCCCCATGATCTCAACGGAGGTCTTACTGTCGAGATTTCCCGTTGGCTCATCGGCCAGTATAATGGCCGGGTTGTTTACAAGAGCTCTCGCTATTGCTACCCTCTGCCGCTGGCCTCCGCTTAACTCATTGGGTTTATGATTCATACGATTGCCCAGCCCCACACTTTCGAGCACCTCTCTGGCACGCCGCTCACGGGACGACTTGCTAAAACCCGCATACACAAGAGGAAGAGCCACATTCTCAAGTGTACTGGCACGGGGCAGCAAATTAAAGGTCTGAAATACAAATCCAATCTGCTTATTGCGCACCTCTGCCAGCTCGTTGTCGCTCATTCGCGCTACCGACAAACCGTTAAGAATATATTCTCCTGAACTTGGGCTGTCGAGACATCCAAGCATATTCATTAGTGTTGATTTGCCGCTGCCGGAGGGTCCCATAAGCGCCACATACTCATTCTTCTCAATAGAAAGCGACACATCTTTCAGGGCCTCTATTACCTCATCACCAATCTGATAGACCTTTCGCAAGTGAAGGATTGAAATCAATGACGCCATGGTACAAAAGTAAGGAAGTATTTGTGGCGACCTTCAATTCTTTTAACAATTATATGTAACAACATTATATGTTATAACATACATTTGCGATAAATATTATAACCATGAAAAAACTATTTATTACAGCAGGAGCATCATTAATGCTCGCCACCACGGCAACATCACAAACCACCTGGAAGGTTGACGCCTCACATTCAAAACTTCGTTTCGCCGTAACCCACATGATGGTGGCAGAAACCGAAGGCAAGTTCAAGGTTTTCGACGGACAGGCTTTGTCGAAAAGCGACATGGACTTTACCAACGCTGCCATTACTTTTTCGGCAGATGCTGCATCTATTGATACAGATGACGAAAAGCGCGATGCGCATTTGCGCAGTCCCGATTTTTTCGATACAGATAAACATCCGTATATCTCATTCAAAAGCACCAGCATGAAACCAACGGGCAAGGGTAAAACAGCCTACGAACTGGAAGGCGATCTCACCATGCATGGTGTCACTAAAAAGGTGAAGCTTCTGGCCATTGGTGCAGCGCAAACAGTAAAAGATCCATACGGGAATACAAAGTATGGTTTCAGGGTAACAGGTAAATTAAACCGTAAAGACTTTGGTCTGGCCTGGAACTCGGTGCTTGAAGCCGGGGGAGTGGCTGTTGGCGAGGAAGTTGATCTCGCATTAAGTATTGAACTAAACAAGGCCGGATAGCCGGCCCATCCAGGCACGGGGTTTACAAGGGGGTTCCCCGTGCTTTTTTATCAATTTCGCAATTCCCAGATCAAACAAAAAAAGCAGGGGATGTATTTCTGAACTGCTTTAAATTTTTATTTTTTTTGTTTGTGAGAGGATTTTTAGCTTTATCACCAGATTGAAACTTGAGGAGGAAATACAGCAGAAGTCATTTAAGAGTCCACAGCAGAAACTTGCAGTAAACCTTCTTTATACCGGCAACTGGCTAAGTGCGTTTTACGCTGATTTTTTTAAGGGCACAGAAATAACTACCCAGCAGTTCAATGTGCTTAGGATACTGCGGGGACAGCACCCCTCACCCTGCGCCCTCAAGGTTGTAAAAGAACGAATGCTCGATCGCATGAGCGATGCGTCAAGAATAGTTGATAAACTGGTTCAGAAAAAATACGTTGAGAGGAAGGAATGTCCCGGAGACCGGCGCAGTGTACACCTCAGCATAACCGACAAGGGCCTGAAAACACTGGAAAGACTTGACTATATTGATGAGGCCATAAAAGAGATTTTCAAAAAGTTAAGCAATAAAGAAGTACAGACACTTAACGATTTGCTTGATAAGATGCGTGGTTAGCGAAACAAACCTGGCTGCGAAGGAGATAAGCGGTAATCAGTTACATCAACTGAATGCGTATTCGGGTTACTGTTTTGGGCACGAACTAGTCCGTTAAACAGGAAAAGAGTGCACATTATTATGATTATCAGCTGTACGATCCTTTTTATTTGCACTATTCCGATCATGGTTCCTTTGTTTTAAATTAATTTTAAAAAAAGCCCCGCTCACACGAAGCAGGGCTTATTTCTTTTTACCAGGTACCAGTTTTCCATCGCCCATCCCTCTGCTTCATTCCTGATGCCGGCGAACTGGCCCTGCCTGCCACTAACAGTGATGCGTATGTTTTTCCTTCACCAATCTTTCTCACTGCACATCCAACTGTTGTAATGGCTGCTGGAGTAAAGGTACAGCGGAATTAAGCCCTTAACCTGCTTTTTTGCTGAACCAACAAAAGAGCTCGCTAAAAACGAAATTTTTTCCGGCAAAGACCTTTGTTATAAAGAATCCTCAACCGGGTACTTAACGGTAAAATCACGTCCTCCTGGCGAAATGTTATATTTGAAATACCCAAAAGGGTTGTATATGAAAAAAAATGTAAAAATCTGTCTGGTACTCAGCCTCATTTTTATCGTTGCCTCCTGCAGCATTACCCGCAGAGTACACCTCAGGGGTTTTCATGTGGAAAAGATCCCGCGCCGATCTGCACACAAACCGCCTCTGGCACAGAAGTATTTTCAGGAAACACTCCTGCCTGCCGCTTTACCCGCTCTCCCCTCCTCGTTTGTTGCTGTTGCCTCAAACAATACCATTTTAAACAGCGCCAACCCCGGCACACCTTCATTCCTTTATCGCCATGAACTTAAGAATACGCTTCTTAAATCTTCTCCCGGAGAAGAATGCGACATAATTATTTTTAAGAACGGAGAGGAAGTTCGCGCAAAAGTGCTTGAGATAGGTCGTGAAATTGTACGTTATAAAAAGTGTAATAATCCCGATGGACCCGTTTTCTCAATATACAAGACGGAGATATTTATGATCAAATATCCCAACGGATCAAACTCTTTGTTCTCTGAGGAAAAACAGCCTTTGCCTGAAAAGAAAAAAACATCCGGTTCAGGTCGCAGCCAGCTGATTGCGCTTTTCCTGGCCATATTTCTGGGAGCCTTTGGTGTACACCGTTTTTACCTGGGATACACCGGCATGGGACTGCTATATTTATTCACTGCAGGCCTGTGTGGCATTGGAGCATTGGTAGATATCATTCTGATAGCAACAGGTAATTTAAGACCCTATGATGGCGATTACGATGAAACGCTCTGAATTCCACTTTCGGCTAATGTATTTATTGCTGCTGCTGGCAATCCCCCTTGTATCTCTGCAGCTTCCCGCCGCGTTTTATGATCACAAACCATCAATG
>JAEZDS010000141.1 GCA_023433205.1 Bacteroidota bacterium | reverse complement strand
GATCTCACCAATACAAAGCAGCTTGAACAACTTTACGCCCTTGTAAAAAACGCCGATGTGGTGATAAGCAACTACAAAAAGGGCGACGACAAAAAACTCAAGGTAGATTATGCGCAACTCAGCGCCATTAATCCTTCGCTGATCTATGCGGCAATCAACGGATTCGGAAAAGATTCGTCCCGCACGGCATACGATCTTATTCTTCAGGCCGAGAGCGGTTTTATGGCCATGAATGGCGAACCCGGCAGCAAAGGATTAAAAATGCCCGTTGCGCTTATTGATGTGCTGGCCGGACATCAGCTCAGGGAAGCCATACTGATAGCTCTGCTGCAAAAAGCTAAGACGGGCAAAGGTGTATTTGTTTCCGTTTCACTTTATCACAGCGCGATAGCATCGCTTGTAAATCAGGCCACAAACTGGCTCATTGCCGGTGAAGTTCCGCAACCCCTTGGGAGCCTGCATCCTAACATTGCGCCTTACGGTGAACTTTTCGATACTAAAGACAAACAGCTGGTGACCTTTGCCATAGGAAGCAACAGGCAATTCAGAGCGTTGTGTGAGGTCATAGAATACCCTGCACTTGCCGCTGAGCCCAATTACGCAACCAATCAGCACAGAATTATAAACCGCACGCAGCTTTATGCGACTCTTTATGATTATGTGCGTCAACTAAGCTTTGCTAACCTATATAAACGCTGCCTGGAAAAAGATGTGCCGGTTGGTAAGATCAGGAATCTGAAGGAAGTATTTAGTCTGCCCGAAGCACAGGCAATGCTGCGAACTATTAGTTACAAAGGCAAAAACTTCAACACAGTATCAGGAATTGCATTTACGTTCGGCGAATGACAGAAACAGTTCAGGTAAAAGAGGCGGCTACTGAGGAAGAACTGCAGCAGATCCTTGCCCTCCGTTATGAGATCCTGCGAAAGCCCTGGAACCAGACTTTTGACTCGGCGCGGGATGAGCTGGAAGCTGTGAGTATCAATGCCTATATCACAGGCGAAGGTGAGCAAACACTTGCCTGCGGTCGATTGCAAAAAAATGATCCCGATACAGGTCAGGTTCGTTACATGGCTGTGGCAGCTGTTGCGCAGGGTCGTGGTCTTGGTAAAACAATACTAAGGTACCTTGAAGGAAAAGGCAAAGACTGGGGTTTAAAAACAATTCAGTTGCAGGCGCGCGTGAACGCCGTTGATTTTTATAAATCGCAGGGGTATGAGGTTGTTGAAAAAACTTTTTTGCTCTGGGGCAAAATTCAACACTTTCTTATGCAAAAAAAGCTCAGCGCTTAGCTTTTTATACCTGTTAGATTTTCACCGCTGTGTGCCTGCCTCCTTCGTACTTTGTACTTCGTACCTTGTACCTCGTACTTTGTACTTTGCACCTCGTACTTCGTACCTCGTACTTTTTTTACACTTCTCTGTAGAACATAATCCCCACCACCCTGCAATAAAAACTGGCATCTGACTCTCTTGTGCAGTGGTATGAATACAAAAACAAAAAGCAACAAATACCTGGTACTGAATAACAATTCTATAGACATTGAAATCACCGGCACGGAGGGCTCTTATGTCTTCGGGGCAAATGGCAAAAAATATCTTGATTTTACCTCAGGCTGGTGTGTGGGCAATCTTGGCTGGGGACAGAAAGAGATAAAAAAAGCCATAAAACAGTACAGTGGCCCTGATTACGTGGCACCGGCCTTTTTATATAAACCCTGGGCTGATCTGGCGGAATTGTTATGCGAGCTTGCGCCCGGCAATCTCAACAAGGTGTTTCGCTGCACCGGTGGCACGGAAGCGGTGGATATTGCCTTGCAGATCGCAATGGCTTACACCGGCAGAAAAAAGATCATAAGCGTTGAAGACAGTTATCATGGCAACAGCATTGCAGCAAGAAGTGCCGGCGCTTCCACTAACAAAGAGCAGCTACCGGCACTGCTTCCCGGTATGATAAAGCTGAAGACGCCGCTTGACAAAAGCAGAATAAATACACTTGAAACAAACCTCCGGAACAAGGAGGTTGCTGCAGTTCTGCTTGAGCCTGTTTCAATCAACCTTTGTGTGGCAGTACACGAGCCTTCGTTTATAAACGCCTTGCAGCGCCTCTGCAGGAAATATGGCACTTTGCTCATAGCCGATGAAGTTGCCTGCGGTTTTGGGCGCACCGGAAAAATATTCGCCTGCGAACATTTTGAGTTAAAACCGGACATACTTTGTCTGGCCAAAGGCATCAGCGGAGGATACGGACCGCTGGGCGCCACTCTTACCACTTCAGCCATCTACAGCAAGATAAAAGATAAAGTGCCGGCGTACAGCACCTTTGGCTGGCATCCACTTGCCGTTGCCGCCACACTGGCCAATGTGAGCTATATTAAAAACAATAAGGATGTGTTACTAAAAAACGTTTCAGAAGCCTCACAACTATTCAGAACTGCTTTGAGCCAGCTTCCTTTTAAAAAGGGAGGAAAGATCAGCATGATAGGTGTTGCTATTGCTATTGATCTGGAAGATAAAAAATACGCCGCTTCGGTAAAACAGAAATGTCAGAACAACGGGCTATTACTCACTTCCCAGTCTGAAAAACTGGTGATGTTTCCTCCCCTCACAATCACCAAAAATGCAATTCACGAGGGATTGGGTGTGCTGCAAAGATCATTATGAGAAGTGCTTCAGCATCTGAATTGGGGAATTTTTAGGTTAACTTAGTCCGGTAAAATCATCACCAATGAACAAAAAGTATCCCTACGTAACACTGCTCGATGTAAAACACCGGCACTTTGAAAAAATTGATGTAAATGAGCTGGTGGCTGCCAATAAACACAAATGGTACAATGAGACCTTAACGAAGGTGAACGACAGTGTGGTAAGGATAGGAATTGTTGAAGGAGAATACCACTGGCACAAACACGAAAAGGATGATGAATTCTTTTTTGTACTTGAAGGTCAGCTCTTGATAGATCTTGAGGACAGGACCATAGAGTTAAATCCAAATCAGGGAGTAACCATTACAAGAGGGGTTATGCACCGGCCCCGCGCGCCGTTAAAAACAGTGATGCTGATGGTTGAAACCAGCGCAATTGCGCCAACCGGTGACTAACTGCCGGCAGCCAGGTGTTCGCTGGTGGCCCACAACCTGTGCTGGATCACTCTGTCGTACGCGTAAGAAGCGGCCTGAAGCTCCCTGAGATTCCGGTCATAAAATTTGCCGTTCTGAGCTTTGCTCTCCATCGAAAGTACAAGGTCGGCGATGGCTTTGCCCGTTTTCTCAGGAGAAGTGGCAATAAAATTAAAAATCCTCCGCACAAGCGCCGGACTTTCCCTCAGCAGGTCAGACTTCACAAATCCCGGATGAAATGCCAGACTGGCGTGATCGCTGTTCTTGAAGGAGGCAGAGAGACCAAATGCCATGAGCAGATTCAGCATTTTGCTGCCAACAAAGGCATTAAAACTTGAAAATTTTCTCTCACCATTCAGGTTCCCGAAATCAATTTTCATCTTGCTGGGAGCAGCAACTGTGAGAACTTTGGCCCCCGGTGTTCGTTTAATGAGTTCGAGCAGCCCGGTTGTTAATACAAAAGGACCAAGATGATTGGTGGCAAACATTGTTTCATACTGCTGAGAGGTAAGTACTTTCTGTGACTTGTACACAGAAGCCACGTTAATTAAAGCATGCAGTTCATTGTAATTTTTACGGATCTCTGAAAGAAGCCTGCGAACCGAATTGAGATCGCTCAGGTCTGCCTCAAAAATATCAACGCGGTTTTCAGCGGAAGGTAATGAGAGCGCTATCTCTTTCAATTTTTCATAGGAACGCCCAACCAATACGAGGTTAAGGTTGCCACGGCCCGCCAGCTCAGTAACAGCCGATCGTCCGATAGCGCCGGTTACACCGGTAATAATGATGGTCTTCATAAATAATTTTGGGTGCATTTTACAGCCGGCTCAGCACATTGGCCAAAGCTTCATTTTGCAGCTGCACATACAGTCAATTTTTTAAGCAACGGCAACGTCAAGTACATCTCTCTTTAGTCGTCGGAAAATCTGAAGATAAAGCGAAAATGAATAAGGTTTGGTAATAAAATTGGTAGCGCCATAACCAAGACAAAGCTCGCGCTCAAAGGTATGGGTGCTTGTACTCAATATCATAATGGGCAGATCATTAAGCGCCTCATTCTTTCTGAGGATCCGCAGCGTTTCCTTGCCATCGAGAATTGGCATATTAAGATCAAGCAGAACCAGGTCGGGCGTTTCCTCCGATGCGTCATTAAGCGCATCAATCAGCTGCTTGCCATTCGGAAAGTGTTTGAGCCGGATATCGGACTTCAGTTGCTCAATCGCGCTGCGAACAAAAAAAACATCATCGTTGTCGTCGTCAGCAATAAAAACCAGTGGCTGCTTGTAAAGAGTTTGTACTTCCATGTTTTTAGTTTTTTGAGTGAATGGTTGATTCAAAAATAAACACAGCAGATTCTAAATGCAAGCAAAAAATGCAGCTAAAGTGTTAAAAATCAGAATGTTATAAAACTCCGACGAAAGTCACTTTTTGGCAGACGAAGTTCCACATTCAGGCTATGAACTGATTTTATGACCCGCTTCAATCCCAGAACTGCCATTTTTCAGGCCAGTGGTCAATGACTTTTGTCGTCAGATCACGCAGCAAAAATTGCTCCCGGTCTTTATTCCACAGATAAATATTTACCCGTGAATGACGGTCTGTCTGATGATGAAAATTTCCTGCAAACATCTGCACATAAATTGTTGTAACACCATTTTCGCTGAACAAAAAATCTTTCGCCGCCATTGCGGTGTAGTGGATCGTTGTGCCGGAAACAGAATCAGTAACTGAAATCACACATTCAAGCCCGGTCAACGGAAGCTCACTTTCCACTACAGCCTTTGCCAGAATGACCTGGCCTTCATTCTTTACAGCTGCCCTATAATTGAGTTTGAGTCCTGGCGGAAACTCAATGTCTTCCGCTACAGCCACCGTACCTGCTGCTGCGCCTGCTGTTGATTGTAACGACGCCACAACCAATACACTGTCTTCTTTCACCGTTTTTACCTCTTTGTTTCTGGCATATACCTTTAAGTGTACTCCCTGGGTCTGAGTGTTTTCAACAAGCAGCGGGAAATGATCTCTTACAATTGCCTGATGCAGCGGTGGCGCCGAACCCAGCACCACAACATCTTCCTTAAGACTGCTGATAAATCCGGAAAAGAGCTTCAGCGCTGAAACTTCCTTTCCTCCGATCTGAAAGTTTACGTGAGGATCCTGATTCAGCACCGGATCAGAGGAAAGTTTGCAGGCAAAATCCGTTCTGTATTTATCGAAATAGATCCGGCGCATCACTGTATCAGCATCAAAATACAAAGGATAAACTGTGGCGCCTCCGAATTCATCTTTGTAATGCAGGGTTCTCTCAAACTGATATTCGTAAACAGTGCTGATACAATTCTTATAATACGCCTTTTGATAGTATGTTTGCGAAAGTAACGCTACCGCAAGCACAAACAGAATGGCATAGCCCGTGTGTCTGCTCTTAGCATCCAATAATGAAGAAAAGAGTATCACAAGTCCGCATCCCGCAAAAATCATTACCGAATGCTGATAAACTGGCGCTCTTACGATTGAGTAGCCAAATACGATCACAAAGTTCATCAGATAAAGCAGAACCAGCAGTAACTCTTTTTTTCTTCTTTCGCCGTCTGCCCTTTGTTTGATAACAGCAGTCAGCATTAATATCAAAATTATTGCAAGTCCATACCCGCTGCCGCAAAACACATTAATTGTTTCCAGGAAAACTACCGGTCTTGGGGCTTCAAGCCAGCCTCCCTGTTCAACACCAATGCCTCCCACACCGAGCTGATAGAACGTTACCGGCAGATGCGGAGCATAAAACAGAAGCGCCAGAAGACCCGTGACAATATAATTTTTTAATTGATGGCGGCTGATCAATACAATACCCGACAGATAAAGGGTTGCGGCGAACAGTGCATTGATGTGGTGATTATACGCGCATAACAGTAAAAACACAGTAAACCACACATAGTGTCTGGGCTTATAATTGCTCCTGAATACGAGCTCAAAAAAGTGGAACAATAATCCCAGCGTAAAAAAAACCCCGCTGCCATACATTCTTGCAATTGGGGCGTAATACACAAACACCAGAGCAAAGCTGAAAAGAAGGGCTGCTGAGAGAGCTGCGTTTCGCGAAAAATTGCGGTAAGCCAGCGAGTAGGCGTATATGATTGCCCCCAGGCTCATGAGCAGGAAAGGTAATTTAATGACCCAGGTGCTATATCCGCATACGCGTGTGATCAGCCATATCAGCACCTGTAATAAGGCAGGATGTGCATCGATCTTAACCCCTTTTTCGATTAGCGTGAACAGATCGGAATAACCAACCCGCTGCAGCGCGCTGATCTCGTCGTAGGTGAACTGGTATTGAAAAAGAGGAATAAAACGCAGACAGGTGGCTGCCAGCAGGATCAATAAAAAAACACTGTGCTTTTTCAGCAAATTTATGCTGCGCATTGTGGAGGCAAGATAAAAAAACCGTCGGTTCATACAGCGACGGTTTTTTTGCAACTTAAGATATCTTGTACATCCAGTTGAACTTGTCTGGCAACTCCCCTTTCCTGATCTTTCTGAGGGTCTCGTCCATTTTGGTGGAGATCTTTCTTTCAGACACCGGCGGCAGGTTATAATCTTTACCATTGTGACCGATCACGATGATCTGCGCGATGGTAGCTGCCGTACCACAGCCAAAAACCTCCTTCAGGTCACCACGCTCGTGGGCCTCAAAAACCTCATCTATCGCCACCTTGCGTTCTTCTACCTGCATCCCCCAGTCTCTGGCAAGGGTCAGCACACTATTCCTGGTAACACCATCAAGAATGGTATCACTTACTGCAGGTGTTATAAGCTTGTCGCCGATCACAAACATTACGTTCATAGTGCCGCTCTCCTCAAAATGCTGCTGCGTTTCACTGTCGGTCCAAATCACCTGCTGGTAACCTTTTTGTTGTGCAAGTTTTGTTGGATAAAGACTGCGACCATAATTTCCTGCCGCCTTTACATATCCAACACCACCTTTTACAGCACGGTAATAATTGGTTTCTACCAGCACCTTTATAGGTTCGCTGTAATATCGTCCGGCCGGACAGGTAATAATAATGAACTTATACGTCTCGCTGATCTTCACCCCAATGGCTTCATCGGTGGCGATCATAAAAGGACGCATATAAAGACTGCCCGATTCTGAAGATGGCACCCAGGCTTTATCAAGCCGTAACAATTCAAGGCAACCATTCATAAAAAGTTCCTCAGGAATTTCAGGCATGGCCATCCGCGTGGCACTTTTATTCATCCTCTTCCAGTTCTCTATTGGTCTGAACATCGACACTTCGCCCTCAGCATTTCTGTAAGCCTTCATCCCTTCAAAAATAGCCTGACCATAATGAAGCGCTGCAGTTGCATAACTCATTGGCACATCAGCATACGGCATAATACTGGCTTTAGACCATTTGCCATTGCTATACTCTGCAACAAACATGTGATCACTGAAACATTTTCCAAATGGCACATTATTTATGTCGTATTCAGAGACACGGCTCTTTTTGGTCTTCTCAATCTTGATATCAATCGTACTCGTCATTCTGTGTGGTTTTATTTAAACAAATAACTACAAATTTTTTGAATCAGCAAATTTGCTGAATAATAAAAGTTGGTCCTGCTCTTGCTGTATGGGGCTTTCAGCCCTAACGGACCCGCAAAAATTAACGTTTATTTAATTTTTATAGGTTTTTAATTCAAGGTTTTCACCGTTAAACACGGCGTAGGTATTGTAATTTATCCAGTCTCCCAGGTTTACGTACCTGGCCTTGCCGGGCAATTCCATATCAAGGGGAAGGTGACGGTGACCAAAAACAAAATAATCAACCTTATTTTTTTTCAGATACTCTTTAGAAAAAAGATACAGCCATTCCTTATCCGGGCCCAGAAACTCCTTGTCGGTATCGCCGGTTATTACCCTGCTGCGTTTACTGCTGCGCCTTGCAATATAAAAACTGAGATTGGGATGAAGTCTGCTGAACAACCACTGGCAGATTCTACTCGAAAAAATTCTTCTAAGTATTTTGTACCAGTGATCACCAGGTCCCAGTCCGTCGCCATGACCAATATAAAACACTTTGTTATTGAAGGTGCGCGTAATTGGTTTGTGATGAACCTGAACGCCGAGTTCAGAAACAAAATAATCTTTCATCCACAGATCGTGATTTCCCACAAAAAAATGGACTGGAATACCCATGTCGCACAGTTCAGCCACTTTTCCCTGTAATCGTACACTGCCTTTTGGAATGGTGTAACGGTGTTCGAACCAGAAATCAAAAATATCACCCACAAGAAAAATTTCGGCAGCCTCGTTCTTGATCTCATCAAGCCAGCTGCAGATAAGTTTTTCGCGGCGCAGGCTCTCTTCCCGTCCCGGAACACCAAGGTGAAAATCACTGGCAAAAAAGATCTTTTTGTTCATAGACATTAAAAGGACAAGTCACGCACCAGGCGTTTGGGCACTAATCTATTAATATTAAATGTGAACCTGATCCTGTTTGCCCAATGAATATTATTGAGGTCAAGTATCCTCCCTACCTCGTCATGATATATAAAGGCATAATAAACATCAATAATATCCTTTACTACCGTTAAACTAAGGCCTGCATCCCACAGAACAATGTTTGAGTTGAGCAAGGGCTCACTAATAACCGCGTCGGCAAAAACCCTGAAAGGCGTTCTTAAGATCTTTGGTGAGCGCACATTAAGCGCCATCATCCAGGTAACCGATTGCCCCAGCGGCGTCCACGCTTTCATATTCCCATCTTCCTCAGCGAACTGACTGAATCCCACACCACTTCTTTCATTTCTTCCCACAAAATGATGCGAAAGTGTGTAATCGTGGTAACCGTTATAACCAGAAGGTCGGAAGGCGTAAAAAGAACGCTCCTGCTCGCTGCCGCTGAGAAACATACCTGCAAACAAACGTAACTGCATCCTGTTTTTTTTGTTAAGAGCAGGAGAATAATTGAACGTAACAAAACTCTTTACCACATTCCCGGCTCTTTGCACACGAAAGTCGGCGTTGTAAGGATAAAGCGGATGACTGTTTGAAAAGAGGTATCTAAATTCAGAAACCTGCCAGGTACTTAGCTGCTGAAAAGGGTTCCAGGGTTTGGATGCAGTACTGTCGGCACTAAGCAAAAAATGAGCTAATACTACCCGCTGCGAAATATGCGATACAGCTTTTTTCCGCGGGATAAATTCAAGGTAAGGCGCAAACCGGTAAAAATGCGCGAAACCACTGCCTTCTCCTGTAAAAGGCGCGTCATAAAACGAAAAAGAACGGAAACCAATGCCGGCGTTCACCTGCGAGATCACACCATCAGAAAAAAACTTGTACTCAGCATCAGCAAAACCTGCTGGACTGCGACTGCGAAATCCAAACATGGGAGCAAGCGCCCATTCAAACTTTTTCTGCATCACCCCGTAATTGTGCAAGGCAAGACCTAACATCAGACCATTGTAATAATTGCCGCCAGGCAGTGGAAGGTAGTACAATTGACTTTCGCGCACACTCCCAAAACCTGAGAGCAGTTGCAGTTTTATTGGTCGCATTTTAGGAAAAAGTCCACTGCTGCGTATAAAATTATTCGAGCGGTTGATCTCTGGCATGCGCGACTCGGGGTCTATCACATAACTTGTGGCCTTCGTATTAAAAGTAAAAGTGCGGCTGCCTTTAAAACCCTGCAGAACAGTGTCGGTACAAACTTTATTTTTATCGCAGGCCGAAAGCAGAAATGGTCCTGCCACCTCACCCCTGTTTTTCACTTTCACAAGCTGTATTGAATCTCCCTGCTTTTTTACACGGCTGAGTTTGTAATCAATTGAACGTGTTGAATAAAAAAGATCGGCAAACAACTGCCTGTCGGCCACACCATGTTTTACAAAGATCTCTTCCAGGTTTTCAGGATAAGGATGTTTGAAGCGGAATTGCCCGAAGTACTCTTTCATGGCTGCATCAAACTTCTCTTCACCTGCAGTCATTAAAAGATAATCAAGAGCAACCGCAATTTTGCTGTAAATAATAGCGCCGTAATTGGCAGAAGAATAATCATCGGAGTGAAGGTGTGGGCGCTGCTCTTTTCGCAGCGTTTGAGTAAGCGCGTAAGAGATTCCGTGGTACGACCACAGTGGCAGTTTGTTTACACCAAGCAGTTTAAATGTTGAATCTTTCCCGGCAATCATGGCAATAGGTTTTCCACGGTATTTACTGCGCATGTATAGGAGCTCATAAAAAGAATTGAGGCCTTCATCAAGAAAAGGAAACCTGCGTTCGTTGCTGCCGAGCATACCATAAAACCAGTTATGGCCCACCTCATGAGTGATCACCATATCAAGTTCTAAAGCTGAACCAGAATTGCCGATCACAGTAATGTTGGGATATTCCATACCACCGCCGGCCATAATGGTGCCGTCAACCGCCGTGCAATGTCTGTAAGGATACTCGCCCACTTTTTTTGAATAAAAAGCCACAGCGTCGTTTACGTAAGTGGTTGCGTCTTTCCAGAGTTTTTTATTGCCGGGAGTAAAAAAAACATAGGTATCAACCACTCTCCCACTTTCAAGCTGCAGTGAACTTTTCTGCACCAGAAATCGTTTATCGGCGAACCACGCAAAATCATGCACATTGCTCTGTACAAACCGTACAGTTTTTTTCAGTGAATCGCTGCGGGGAAAATCATCTGCCTTTTTACCAGACTTTATTGTATCGCTGGCAAGCAGCTTGCTGGTTTCTTCCACCTTTTCACGAAGGAAAACCATTTCTTTCTGCGCGTTTATACGGTCGCCGGTTGCGGCAAGTACATAATTAGCAGGCAGGGTGATACTCACATCAAAACTCGCAAACTCACTGTAAAACTCTCCCTGGTCGAGGTAAGGCATGATGTGCCAGCCTTTATGGTCGTAAACCGCGGGTTTGGGATACCACTGGGTCATGTAATAAGCCTGCCCTGTATGTCCCAGCCTTGAAAAACGCGCAGAAGGAATTTTTAAAAAAAACGGCGTGGTAATTATGATACTATCACCCGATGCCAGCGGTTTCGGCAACTCCAGTCTGCAAATGTCGCGATGAACAGGGTCGTAATTCCATTTCACCACCTCTCCGTTGATCCTGAAGTCAAGACTGTCGATATAACCACGCTCCTGTTCGGTTGAATAATACAAACTAAGATTGTTTCTCTGCAAATGTTGCCGGGCAAGGGCGGTGTTGTTATCGCGGTAAGCATTTGGCCAGAGATGAAAAAAGATCTCGCTGAGTGCCACCGGCCCGTTGTTTTTATATTGAATGGTAGAAAAAGCGTTAAGCGTATGCAGGCTGTCGTTAAGACTCACCTCCATTTTGTAACGTAGTTCCTGCTGCCAGTATTGCTGCTGAGCCGAAACCAAAAAAACAGAAAAACCCAGCGCCGCGCAGGTAACTATGCGTCTGATCTTATCTGTAAAAAACAACAACATTAGTTGAGCATTTTTGCTCCCTCATTTTTTTCTGATAACACCTGGGCAATTTTTTCCTCCAGTTCAGCACCACGAAGGTTTTTTGCCAGTATCAGCCCTTCCCTGTCAACCAGTACAGTATAAGGAATTGACTGCACATTGTATAAACGGGCAGCATCACTTTGCCAGGCTTTAAGATCACTCACCTGCGGCCAGGTAATTTTGTCGCTTTGAATGGCTTCTACCCAGCGTCCTTTTTCTTTATCAAGAGATACACCAAAAATTTCGAAGCCTTTGTTTTTGAACCTGTCGTATGCAGCAACCACATTGGGCATCTCTCTTCTGCAGGGCCCGCACCAGCTTGCCCAGAAATCAATAAGCACCACTTTACCACGGTAATCGCTCAGGGCCAGTTCTTTTCCATCAGGCGACGTCATACGAATGTCGGGGGCAGGCTGACCTATTGCTGTACTAAGCACACGGCTTACCACCTCATGAAACATCTGCACATTTTTATCTTTAGGAAATTTATCGCTGAGTCCTTTGTCAAGTGCCTTATACACCTCAGGATATTTATCTGGTTCAAGTGCCTGAATTGCCATGATACTGGCGTACATATCAGTATTGTCCATGATCTTGTCGGCCAGCGCTTTATTTGTGTTTTCTACTATTCTGGTATAGGGTTCTTCAAACTTCGCACTCATTGAGTCTACCTTTGCCTGATCCATTTTATAAGGTTCGAGCATAGCCTGTGCAAGATTGTTTATTGAGTCAAGCTGAATATCCCGGTGGCGGGCAATCTCATTGTACTTAAGAAAAAGCGAAGTTTCCTTTGAACCCTCTACTTTGTAGCTGTTGCCAAGGTCAGAAAAATCTCCGGTAACTTTTACCTTGTCAGTACTGTCGAGTACCAGCATGGCAAAGTTCTGCTGGTTGTGCCTGATCCTGTAAAAACCTATCTGTGGTTTAATGCCCGTGAATTCAAATTTTCCATCGTCGTCGAGCACTGCACTATCAAGTACTTCAGACTGCTGGGTGGCCAGTTTTTCAAGATAGATTGTCTCATTGGAAGTATTTGAAAACTGCCCCTTTAACTCAAAATCGCTTTCTTTTTTTTCGTTTCCGCATGAAAAGGCCAGGAACACCGGACCAAAAAGAATCAAAAATTTACGCATGTTTATTGTGTTAGGTGAAAATTATTTTTCAAGTGTTTCTTTAACAAGCTTGTTCAGCATTTTTGGATCGGCCTTGCCCCTGCTGAGTTTCATTGCCTCACCCACAAACATACCCAGCAGTCCCACTTTGCCATTGCGGTACTCTTCTGCTTTCTGAGGAAATTTACCGATGGCTTCATCTACCAGCGACTGTAACTCATTGGTGTCGCTATTCTGAAGCAGGTCAAGTTCCTTTGCAACATCAGCGGGTTCACGGCCTGGTTGTTCAGCCAGTGCAGGAAACAGGCGTTGAGTTGCTGCTGAATTACTCACAGCGCCGGAATCTATCAGTGAAATTATTTGCGCAATGGTACGCGGTGCAATTTTAAGATCGCTAAAATTCAGAGCCTTCTCATTCAGGTAAGAACGAACCGGACCCAGAAGCCAGTTGGCTGCACTTTTATAATTGCCGGTGTGTTTCAGCAGTTCATTATAATAAGCCGCTTCAACTTTCGATTCAATGATCTGCAGCGCATCGTATTCGCTGAGTTTGTATTTGTTGGTATAAGTCTCAAAAAGCTGAGCCGGTAAAACGGGCAGTTGGGCTTTTACTCTGCTTATATATTCCTGACCAATAAAAACGGGCAGCAGATCGGGCTCAGGAAAATAACGGTAGTCGTTGGCGCTTTCCTTGCTTCGTAGTGAAAACGTGAGATCTTTTACTGCATCGAAACTTCTGGTTTCAACAGCAATCTCTTTCCCATCCTCTATCAGATCGATCTGCCGTTTGATCTCGAAATCAATGGCGCGCTGCACATTGCGGAAGCTGTTCATGTTTTTAACTTCCACCTTTTTACCATAGGCCTTTGCCCCTTTCAGCCTCACTGAAATGTTGGCATCGCAGCGCAGCGAACCCTCTTCCATGTTGCCATCGCAGATGTCGAGGTAACGCACCAGTTTGCGGACTTCAGTAAGATAAGCATAAGCCTCTTCCCCACTCCGCAGATCGGGTTCAGTTACAATCTCAAGAAGCGGTGTGCCAGCCCTGTTAAGATCAATAAGCGTATCGTTTGCATCAATGTCGTGCATACTTTTGCCGGCATCCTCTTCCATGTGGATCCGCGTGAGATTCACACGCAGCTCTTTGCCGTCTTTTAACTTAGCTGTAATGTATCCACCAGTACAGATAGGTGTTTTATCTTGTGTGATCTGGTATCCTTTGGGAAGGTCAGCGTAAAAATAGTTCTTGCGCGCGAACTGGTTCTCCTCACGGATATCGGCATTCACCGCAATACCAAGCCGCACAGCAAACTCAACGGCCTTTTCATTTACCACAGGCAAAGTGCCGGGATGTCCCAATGTAACCACACTCACGTGGGTGTTGGGCAACCCGCCGTATTCAGCCACATCGGCGCTGTACATCTTGGTGCGTGTTAGCAGCTGTATGTGACATTCAAGACCTATAACGGCCTCATATTTATCGTAGATCTCCATGGATACCAGAAGAGGGCAAAGATAGGGTTTTTTGTATGTGGTGGTTGCCTGGGTTTTTGAAAGAACTCCCGCCCTTCACCTGGCTTCTTTGTCGCCATTGAATATTTACCTTTGTCCCAATGAGAATAAGTAGCAACCGTCTCAGCGAACTGCGCTCTTTTTATTTCAGGGAACTTTCGGCGCTGTATACCAGGAACGAGATAGCCGAACTTTTTGTGCAGGCAGCAATGAGCTACCTGAACTGGAACAGAAGCCAGGTTCACACCAGGTTAGAGCAAAATCTCAACCAGAGTGAAATGCTGTTAATTTATGATTGCGCCAAAGAACTTGCAGGCGGCAAACCACTTCAATACATCCTTAAAGAAGCCTGGTTTTTTGGTCTGAAGTTTAAAGTGAATCCTTCAGTGCTTATTCCCCGCCCCGAAACCGAAGAATTGGTACAGCTGGTACTTAAATATTTTACAGAAAACAGCGGACATTTACTCGATATTGGCTCAGGAAGTGGTTGTATCCCAATATCCATAAAAAAAAACCGGCCGGCTCTTGAGGTAAGCGCCTGCGATGTAAGCCCCGCAGCACTGACCCTGGCGACAGAAAATGCAAAAACCAACAAAGTCTCTATTAATTTTTTTCACTGCGATATTTTGAAAGGTGAATTGACCACCACCTACGATGTTATTGTGAGTAATCCCCCCTACATTTTGCCCGCTGAACGTGACAACATGGAGGATCAGGTCTTAAAACACGAACCGGAGCTGGCACTTTTTACACCCCAGGAACAGCCTGTACTTTTTTATGAAAAAATAATCGAACTTAGTGTTAAACATCTGAAGCCAGGGGGAAGACTTTTTTTTGAATTAAATCCTCAGACTGCGTCTCAAGTGCTTGATAAAATAATTGAAACAGACAGATTTAATCACCAGGAACTAATTCATGACATCAGCGGCAAGGTGAGATTTTTGTATGCGCAACGTAAATAAATATCTGTTACCTGTTTTTTTGCTGTTGCAAATTTGTCTGGCTGCGCAGGCCGATTCCTTAAAACTTAAACATGGCAGACACTACCGGTTTACACTCAACGACGGCAGTGAGCATAAGGGTTTTGTGGTGGAGGAAAGCGCCGATTACTTAACTATTGAAAGCAGGCCCGACCTGAAGCGCACAGAAATAAGAAAAAGCACCATTGTAAAGGTAGAGGTAGTTTCCACCAGCGAGAGTTTGCGTGAGGATGTGCTGGGCACAAATCCACATCCTGAGAACTACATGCTCTTTTCCCCTGCCCTGCCATTTGAACCTCAGCAACTGAGCTCAACGGGTCACTGGCTGATACTGGAGAACATACAATATGCCTTTAACGAGAACTGGGCGATCAACGCCACGGCTTTAACCTTTTATCCCTGCGCCATCGGCGTTAAAAACACTTTTAAGGTAAACAGAAACACCTACGTAGGCGCCTCTGCAAACGCTTTTGCGTGGCTGGGAGGCAATGATGGCAGCTCTAACCTGCTGGGCTTTTTATTGCAGGCTAAACTTACTCAGGGCAACAGCAACCGTAACTTTACTGCAGGGGCCGGACTTATTGGCCTTAATTCAGCATTGTTCGGGCTCAACCTCAGCGGCAACACTTTTATTCAGACCCCTATACTTTCAATGGGCTTCTGCAACCGATTTGCCAGTCGCTGGTCGCTGGTACTCGACGGCCACATGCTGCCTGAAGAGATGCTGATGATTGGAGGAGCAGGATTAAAGTTCCTCAATGATGAGAAGCGCTGCTGGTCGTTTGGTTTTTATAGTTTCCTGAGAGATCCGCAGAGCCAGATCCTGGCCGGCAACCGTAGTTTTTCTTTGCCTTTGCCTTATCTGAGTTATGCGAGGAAGTTTGATTGAGGCGAAAACTTAATGAAGGTGATTATGTAAGGTACTCTCTTTCAAACCATTTTAAGCGTTTGATATTGATAAAAAACAAAAAGCCGGACCCCTTGTAAAACAGGTCCGGCATTTTTTGTTTTTGTTTTGTTTTTATTAATCAGCGATTATCAATTTTACAGCTGCCTGAATGGTTTTGCCAGTATAAAGAGACACAATGTACAACCCTGGAGAGAAGGTAGTGCAGTTAAGACTAAGTTCGCTGCTTAGAGCAGTAAGATCTTTGTTATAAACAATTTGCCCAAAGGTGTTTGTAACAACAATTACACCATCTGTAGCTCCTGAAAGTTCATATTCAACAGTGGTTTGTTTTGAAGCCGGGTTAGGATAGATGTGCAACTTAGAAAGCGCAGCAGCTAAACTGTCTTCGGTGGCTGGTCGTGAGCTTCTGGCAAGACAGCCAGATTCTGCAGTAACAACGATGTATGTTGAATCAGAAATAGTACAGCCATTTTGCGTTCCCTTCAGGATAAAGTAGCCACTGCCGCCTGGTGAGACCGTAGCAAAATAATTAGCACTAACAAGACTGTCAGTAGTATTGTACCAGCCAAAGTCCACTTCAGTATCAGGTTCAAAGGCGCTTAGATAAGCTACACAGGCCGGATCAATCACAACCGTATCAGCAGCAACCTTTACCTGAGGACAAATTGGGGGTACTACCCTGTATTGTATCCCTCCCACTAATGAGTCTTTGCCTGCAAGTAATTCATACTCCATCAGATCAATATAAAATTCATTTTCAAGCGGCGCCTGTTTTTTAAAATGCACAATAAAGTAAGAAAGCTCCTTCCGCCCATCTTCAAAATACAAATTGTCTATTTCTGCCCAGGGGTGATTAAAGGAAATCTTATTATTGAGTGCTGATATTCCTGTGCCTGCAAAGCCGCCATTCTCCCATATCTCCCGAAATGGTTCGGTGAGCACCAGTGATACATCGGCATATTCCTGAAGCACCTCTCCTATTACATTCTCGTGCGAATTTGCCACCACTTTAAATGTGGAACCATGATCGAGATGAATATTCCCGGCAGGCACAGGGTTAAGTTTTGGCAGAAAATAATCAATCAATACACTAAAATTCTTCCAGCTAAATTTGTTGCTCTGCTGCACATTTGCCGCCAGGTAAGTGGAGTTTGGTAAAGTATTGCAGCCTGTTTCAATTGTGGCCACTACACAAAAATGGAACGCATCGTTTGGTGTTGCATCAGCGTACCAGGCTGGATTTGGCACCACCCAGGGCACAGAGAACACCGCGTGAGTGTTTGAAGGTACCGATATAAAAACAGGATGGGCCACCATATCACCGGCAGGCACACTCCCGGTTGGCACAGCAGTAGAAGATACGAGTGCGTTATTCCAGTCGTTAATCCACGTCTGGGCAATACCGGCTTTGGCCCAGTACACTTTAAGCAGACCGCTGTTTGTACTGCTGGTGGAATTATGCACCCGAACATTCAGGTAATGGGGAGTTACATTTCCTACATGCACACCATTGTTGATTGCTGATCCTCCGGGTGTTGATGACAACCAGATGTCGGGACTGTTAAAAATAAAAGCCTGGTTATGTGGCGTTCCATCGTCTGTAGCAAAATCCTTCATCCAAAGAGTAAGGTCACCTTCAAAAAACCATTTCCAACAAGACTCGCCACTGTTTCTGAAGTTGCACAACTATGATTTGGATCGTTGACTGAAACAGTAAATATAATATCAGAGAGGTTTCCTGCAAATGCCGTCTGATTATGCGCCCCTGTTGATGTCACGGAGGCCGTTGGCGTCCAAGTATTGTTGTAAGCACCTAGCTCCACTTCCATCGTAGGAGGGCTTCCCGGCGTGCATCGCTGAACGAAAGACTGTTTGCGGGAAATTATGGGCGCGATATCATTCACCACCGACACCAGCCGGCGATCCTGCCCGCTACAGCTTCCGCTGGTGCTGGCATAATACATGCCCGCGTTGGCGGTAAAGGTGGTGCTGGCAGAAAGAATAGGAGTGCCCGGATCCGAAGACTCATACCAGCTTGCGCTTGAAGGCGCGGTGAGTGTAACCGTATTGCCGCTCGTTTTGCAACTGCTGCCGCTGGCGCCAACTGAGGACAGACCGGGAATGGTGCCGCTTGATGTTGGAGTAAGTGCGGTAAGATTGGCGGCGACCCAGGCAGGTGTAAGATCATATCTGCCAAGGTAGGTTGAACCATCGCAATTAAAGAAAAGCAGGCTGGTGGAACTGGGAGCGATGGTACTATTATAGGCGGTTCCTGTACCACCCATGTTGAACTGGAAATCAGGAGAACCGCCGCCATCAAAGCGTATACTGAAATTCTTTGTTCCCGGAGAGGCCACATAAGTCGCAACATCGGTGCTTGTTGTGACCTGGGTCTGGTTCATTACCAGCACTGCGATGTAATCTGATGATTTGCAGGCGTAGGCTTTGTAACAACGCGCCAGGTCGAAGGAGGTTGTGGATGCCGCGTCGTTCTTGAAAAATGTGCCATGAAAATACTTCGACATCAGCCAGAAGTGCCAGTAGGTAGGTTTTTTGTCGGTGCCATTGTCAATAAAAGAGGTAGCATCGTTTTCAGCCGCGCCCCACACGTTGCTGAATTCATACCAGGGCTCATTATTACTTTGTCCGGTGCCGAGCATGCCGGCCATCATATCCACGATCAGCTGGCCCGAGAGAAACGAGTTGCCATTGAATTGATCCCCTGAAATTTCACCTGAAGTAACCGAGGAATTGCCGGTGGCACCCTGAACAGGCAGCATGTTAAATTCATTCACAATGAGTTTAAGCGGCTGATCGGACGGCCGCGCTGCATTGATGGTGGTCAACGAAAAATCGCCGGGCACTGCTTTGAACTTATCTGCAAAATTGTACCCGGTCTCAACATAACTGGCGCGGTTGCTTGGTGAAGCGGTTCCTGTTATCGCGCTATTATATCCTCCATACTGGTGCCAGCTCCAGTAGTCAATAAAACATTTACCCTGGCCGTTGCCACTGGTAATTGTGCCTGTGATGGAAAGTGAACCCGTAGGCAATGTGATCAATTCCCCAGACCAGGGCTTATAATTCGCTTCCTCCGTTTGATCGTGCTCAAACCCGATGATCTTTATGTCCGGGTCCACATCTTTCATTTTGGTAGCAAAAGCCTGAATGTATTTTTTCACCATTGCTTTCCCGTCTTGGTTTGACGTAAGTTTATTGGATTTCGCCGGCTCGTTTCCAATAATCCAGAACCTCACGTTGCGTTTGTGAATAATATTTACCGTACGCACGATATCAGCTGCTTCCAAAGCCTGCTCTTCAATGCTGCGTAAACCCCGAAATACTTCAATAGGGACCTGGATCATTGGCTCCATGCCGTTGGCCCGGGCGTCATCTACGATCTTGACGTAGCCTGCAGGGTTGGGTTTTAGGTTTTCCTGAGTGCCACTATGCGGAAATAGTGCAGGCCGGGCATCGGGTTGATGCTCTGGGTTATCCACACAATACTGCTCACCTCCTACGCGTATGGTAGAGGCTTGTGTTTCTTTTAGCGCATCCCACACAGTTGTGCCGAAGGTACTGACTGACCCGAAAGGGGCAATGGTGTAGTCGCTATACCATAAAGGGACTCCGTAAAAAGCGGGAGAAATTTTGACTTGCGAGCCCAGTTGGCTAACATTTAGCGCTATGCCAAAGCATAACATTTTCATGGTGTGTTTCATGTGTATTGGTTTTGGTTAAGACATAAAATTTTAGTTTGAACGAATTTTTGGCTATTTAAACTGGGCGTTGGCCGAAAACGAAAAGGTCTTCCTTGAATCATATTATACCTTTATTGAAAATCTGAAACGATGAAACATGCATCACTTTTTCTTTTTTTAGCGACTAAAAGCGTGTTTTGCCAACAGCTCATTTGGTTCGATACGCTGGATTACAATGTGGCAGTTAGCGTTGGACACATCCATGCACATTCGTCAGAAAAGGTTGTAATGTTCGGAGGCCAGGGAATCCCTGACAGGTATAACCCCGTTGGCAGTTTGTATGTTACAACGCTAGATGCTTCTGGTAAAAGAATCTGGTATAGGGATGACATAATCGGCGGTGGAAGCAAGAGCAACCTACACTGCGATCTGGAAGGCAATATTTATTTCGCGCAGCGGTTTTTTGATACCACGTCAAGTATTTGCGGAACTTCCATCAATCCCGGAACCTACATGATTCGCCTGAGCAAAGAGGGTGAATATGAATGGCATTCTCTGATGCCTGTTTTTCCATCAAGCAATTATTCTGTTGTTTCTGACAAAAAGGGGGTAATCGAGCTCCGAAGCTTTATCGGCAATGGAAAAACAGCGCTTCATCAGTACGATGTTCAGGGTAATCTGATCAATTCTAATCATGATGAACAAAGCAGATTCTGCATATACGATAGCCAGGGCAATGCTTACAAAATTATTAATGGACTACTTACCAAGTTCAATCCTGACGGTCATCCCCTATGGATATACATGGTTGGTCAGGAAGATTTGGATTATGCAAGAATAATAATTGATCCGTATGGCTGTTCTTATATTCTCGCAGATTATGTCACCAAGATTAACACTTCCGGAGTAGTCGAATGGATTAAACCCATTGGAGGCACAATTGGTGACTGCGACGGTGCAAACTTATACACTGCGGGCCAGTACTATGAGAACGGTGTGCGCATGGGAGGCGTAGTACATAAAACGAATGCAAGAACAGGCGAAATAGTGTGGTCAAAGTACATCCCACACTCGAAGTATTTCAAAGTAATGGCCCTAAGTGCTGCCGGAGGCAACGTATTTGTAGGCGCACATTTTGACAACTCTACCATACACGCCTACCTTCTTATGTTAAAAGACCAGAGTTACCAGCCTGTTACACCTGTTACAACCGGAATAGAAGACGGTCATGCAATCGGTCAGTTCGGTATCTTCCCCAACCCTGGCAGCGACGTTTTCACAGTCACCGTTCCTGAAAACTGCACAGAGTTCAGCTACAAGGTATTCGATGCCTCGGGAAAAGTGGTTCGTGAGGTAACTGGTTGCAGCGGCCACCAGGAGATTAATCTCAAACAAAACGCCAAAGGCATTTACCAGGTACGCATACAGCCGGTGAACGGCCCCGCGCAGGTTAAAAAGATCATTGTTGAATAAGAACACAAGATGAGAAAGAACGAGATATATCGGAAGTATAGCTCAGTTCTGGAGGCAGATTTTCGCAAGCTATCGCGAGGTCTGCCTTTTTTAGTGTTATACCGTTTGGCAAAGAAGCCGGTGTATAACCTTCTCTTCTGTGTTTTTTTTTTTGTTTTTTGAATCGCAACCAGATGACTGGCGAGTGGGACGGCGATGGTCAGTGGTAATTGCAAAACCAATTCCTAACATTTTTTAATATAAATCATGTGAATGTGGGGATTTGGTTGCTCGAAACGGGCAAGTGTTGGGGTTTTCGGAGAGATAGGAACTCTTTTTTGTAAACCCCGGCACGCGTTTGGCTTGTGTATTATTTTTATGAAGTGAGTCCACGCTGGCTTTAAAATTGGTTCAATGAAATTTTTTTCGCTTTGTTTTTTCACAGCTTGCTGTAGTAGCCTTTCAGGCCAGCAACTGATGTGGTTCGATACCCTCGATTACAATGCTTCAGTAAGTGTGGGGGATATTAAGGCAGTTTCTTCAGACAGGCTCGTGATGTTCGGGGGCCAGGGGGTTCCGGACAGGTATAATCCAACAGGCAGTCTATACGTTACAACGCTTGATGCTTCGGGTAAAAGAATCTGGTACAGAGATGATATAATCGGCGGCGGTGACAGAAGTAATTTACACTGCGATGCTGAAGGCAATATTTATTTCGCTCAGCGCTTCTTTGATACCACCTCCAGTATCTGCGGAACTCCAGTCAATCCAGGTACATATATGATTTGTCTAAATAAAAACGGTGCCTACAAATGGCATACTCCCATGCCGATCTCACCTTCCAGTCCAAACACGGTTGTTACCAACCAAAAAGGCCTGATCGAGCTTCGGAGTGGGATCGGCGGCGGTAAAGTGGCTTTGCATCAGTACGACGCTCAGGGGACTCTGGTCCACACTGATCTTAAAGAGCAAAGCCGATTTTGTAAATACGACAATCAGGGAAACGCCTACAAGATCATTAACGGCTTGTATACAAAATTTAATGCTGATGGGCATCCTGAGTGGATTTACCAGGTTGGGCCGTATTTTGATAACATAGTGGTTGATCCTAACGGTTATTCATACCTCATAGCTGACTCGTACGGTTTTAACTGTGACGTTGTTTGCTTGAACCCAGAGGGCAAAACAGCGTGGACAGTATCGTTACCAACAACCAATGCAAAAGGCGATTGTGATGGATCGAATCTGTATCTGGCGGGTATTTATGGAACAGGCACACCACAAACA
>JAEZDS010000037.1 GCA_023433205.1 Bacteroidota bacterium | reverse complement strand
TACCTCACCAATTTTGTGGTTTACACCGGTATAATAAAGGATACGCTCAGTGGTGGTTGTTTTACCTGCGTCAATGTGGGCTGCGATCCCAATGTTTCTGGTATATTTTAAGTCGCTCATGGTACTAATTAGAATCTAAAGTGTGAGAATGCCTTGTTGGCCTCAGCCATTTTGTGAACGTCTTCCTTTTTCTTGAAAGCAGCACCCTCTTCTTTGGCAGCGGAAACGATCTCGCCGGCCAGTTTCTGAGCCATTGATTTTTCGTTGCGTTTGCGGCTGTAAGAGATCAGCCATTTCATAGCCATTGATACCTTACGATCGGGGCGGATCTCAGAAGGGATCTGGAAGGTTGAACCTCCTACCCTGCGTGAACGCACCTCAACCTGAGGGGTAACGTTAGCCAGCGCTTTTTTGAAGACCTCAAGGCCGTCTTCGCTGGTACGTTTGGCCACAATGGCTACTGCCTCGTGGAAAATTGTAGAGGCGGTATTTTTTTTACCGTCGTACATTAAGTTATTAAGAAAACGGGTTACCAATGTATCGTTGTAAATCGGATCAGGTAACAACACGCGCTTTTTTGCTCTGGCTTTTCTCATTGTATAAAATCTCTTGGAATGTTATTTTTTCTTGGCAGGAGCGGCTGCACCGGCTTTAGGACGCTTAGCGCCATATTTTGAACGTTGCTGTTTACGGCCTTCAACACCTGCGGTGTCGAGACTTCCACGCACAATGTGGTAACGTACACCAGGAAGATCCTTTACACGACCTCCGCGCACCAGCACAATTGAGTGCTCCTGCAGGTTGTGACCTTCGCCGGGAATGTAGGCGATGATCTCTTCCTTGTTGGTAAGGCGCACTTTGGCAACCTTGCGCATGGCAGAGTTAGGTTTTTTAGGCGTAGTTGTGTACACTTTGGTACATACACCACGGCGTTGTGGACATGAGTCCAAAGCGGCCGATTTACTTTTGTTGGTCGGTTTTATCCGTCCCTTTCTCACTAATTGCGATATTGTAGGCATCTTAGATCCTTTGTATTACTTGATTTTACTGGTATTTCAGCTTGTTTCCGATTTACGGGACGGCAAAGATAAGAATTTAATTTTATCCCGCAATCATTTCAGCAGCAATTATTTTGGACTTAAACTGCTTTTTTTCAGAGGGATGTGGAGGGGAAGAATGGGCAGTTTTAACTCTGAACTACCAATTTCCAGGTAACAACTGAAGCCACTATTAAGATGCCTAATTTATTCCGAGGATAAAATGGCTTAGCGCCCCTCCAGTCAACGGCCGGGTCTTTCTGCCTCTTAAATAGTTCTCCTTTTATCGCAGCGACGCAAAGATGCCACGACGCAAAGCACATTTTGTGAGCGAACCGGCCTTCGCTGACGCAAAGGTTTTGATGCATATCGGAATTGCTTCGCAAATTGTTAAGGCGTAAAGAATGCCGGCCTTTGCGACTAATAAAATTAACAGCCATAAAAAAAGAGCCACTTTCGCGGCGCTTTTCCAAAAAACTGGAATTTTCAGCTTTTCAGGTAATTCACATGTTTCAGCATTGAGGAGGTTTTTACCTCTAAATTCCTGCTGAAAGCAAGGATATTCTGTAATACACGGGCAGATGGTTCTTCTCCTACTTGTGGCGGACTGACAGGTTTTTCGGAAGATTTAAGAACGGCATCATTACTGAGAGTAAAGGTTTGCGTCATAGGCAAGGTTTGGTTTATAGGTTTGATGTAAAACGGCATTGTGCCCCGAATATTGCCGCTTGCCTGATTTTTTGACGGCTTTTAACAATTTAAAGTACTGAACAGGATATTAACTATTGGGAATCGCGATTTCTACCCACCTTACCAACAAATAATCCCCTCCGGGTGCTCCTTTTACCCCGTTGCCGTTTTCTTTTCGAAACTTTTTAGGTTTCGTTATGAGAGCCCAAAATGAGGTTCTGCCTGAAAGTGCATTCTTCCTCCACCCAGCTCCTATTCGCTCAAAAGTGGTTGATTATCTTGAAGTATTAATCAGGACCTTTTTAACGTTCACCTGGCCACCGCCCCACACTCTTAAAAAATACATGCCTGAAACAAGATGTTCAATATTAAAAATCGTTCTTCTCTGTACTATTTCTGATGAAATAACTGTACGGCCGTGCCTATCTATTAAAAAAACTTGCAGGTTTTTATTGACTGCGCTTAACACTTCAACAATTAAGTCGCCAAGCGCCGGATTCGGCGCAACCTGGATAACAAGTGTATTTGAAATGGCGAGAGCGTTGCGATTTAGAATAAATCGTGTCAATAAAACTGAATCTGACTTCCAGTCCTGTGGACCAAATTTCCCGGCCACAAGCAACCTGATATTGTCTTGAAATGCGATGGAATTGGGAGTAAAAACACCGTCTGGAAAATTATATAAAAAGCAACCACCGGTGCCAAATGATCTGTCCGGAACACCATCTTCATCTAACCTTACAATCATTAAACTATTTTTGGCATCAATTGTTGCCACACCGGCAATCACGGCACCACCTTCAGGATCAAGCGTTGCGCTGGCGACCCTGGCGAAATAATCACCCAGTCCGACAGGCACATAATTAACAGGAGCTACTCCTACTTTCACCATTCCGTTGTCCCCATATGTCCGATCAAGTTGCCCATCCTTGCTAAGTCGACAAGCACCGAAATACCAGGTGTTTTCTCCGACTGATCCCATACAAAGGATTTTGCCATCCGGCTGAATGAGCACTTTTTTAAGCGAACACGGGCCCATTTTTACGGTGGCAATCCCATTTTCGCCAAAACTCCTGTCTACGATCCCTTCGGCGGATATTCGCATCAATATAAAACTGGTCCGATCGAGTCCGCGACCTGAACCAATTATAAGGCTGCCATCGGGATAAATACATGCGACCTCTGGTAAAAACCTTAACGCTGTATCATTAATGTGACAAATGCCACCTTTTCCATACGTTAGATCAACCTGACCGCCAAGCGAGTACCTGTGTACTAAAACTTTGTTCTCAGGTTCAAGCTTTGCCTGTGACACGATCAGAATCCCAACAAAATCTCTAACAATTAGAGGGGGGTAATACCCTCCTGCTCCCGAAGCTTCTGGAAAATTTTTAACTACTAGTCCAGAATCGCCAAAGTGCGTATTTAAGGTTCCGTCACTTTTAATTTTAGCGAGATTAATACTATTTTTATAAAGATTGTTTGCCGAGCCCCCAATGACAATCTCACTGTCTGATAAAATGACAATTCCTGAAGGATGAAAGCTGTTGCGGTTTATCTGGCGACTATCCAGCGTTCCACTAGGCCCAAATGAGGAGTCAATTCTGCCTTCAGAGCTGACGCGAGTCACATAATGGCGGGCATCGCCGCCTTGTGTAATAACTCCGTCAAGAAGAATTTTCAGGTTAGGTTGAAAATGAATTTGAGATGATTTTATCAATCTTCCCCAAGCACTAAATAATCTACCATTTTCGCCAAAAGTCGAATCAATAACCAGAGCCTGAGCCACTGTACATATATAGCTGATAATTGAAAGAATCGAGAAGATTATTCGCGTCTTTTTCATTGTGAACTGCAGATTCGTCCTTTCCTCTACGCAAAATCTGTGCCCATCACCTATCCCCACTCGCTGCTGGGGCAGGCTATGGTCTCTCAAAAAATGCCGACGGAGTCATGCTTAAAGCATCGGCGCCTTGTCAGGACTCGAATACCTATAAACCAGAAATCCACCTAGCGGTGGATTTCTGGCTCTCAAAAAACTAAAAACCCGGCGAGGTTCTTAGTTGCCCCCTCACGAACTCGTCGTTGGGGGAGTATTACAGGAGGCTTATTTTTTGCCGTCCATTTTATCTCTAAGATCAGACAGTGCGGAAATATCACCTAGGGTGGTTTTTTCCTGATTGTCTTTCACTTTTTTCACAGCTTTTTTGCTGTCTTCAAAATCAGCTTTTTTAGTTGCTCTGTCAGCTTTTCTCGCTTCTTCCTTCACTTCTTCGTGAAGACGTGCGTGAGATACCACTATACGTTTAGCGTCCTTGCTGAATTCGATAACCTTAAAATCGGCTGTTTCGTCGTTCTTAAGCGTTGAACCATCGGCTTTGGCCAGGTGGCGTGCAGGACAGAAGCCTTCAACACCATAAGTAAGACCAACAAGCGCGCCTTTTTCGTTTACAGAGGTAACAGTACCCTTGTGAACTGAATCAACGGTGAAAACAGTTTCGAACACATCCCATGGATTTTCTTCGAGCTGTTTGTGGCCCAGGCTCAGACGGCGGTTTTCACCATCTATCTCCAGCACCACAACATCCATTTTTTCACCTACTTTGCAGAATTCACTTGGGTGTTTCACCTTTTTGCTCCACGAAAGATCAGAGATATGCACCAGCCCGTCAACACCTTCTTCAAGCTCTACAAAAACACCAAAATTGGTGAAGTTGCGCACTGTGCCGGTGTGGCGTGAACCTTTAGCGTATTTCTCCATGATCATGTTCCAGGGATCAGGTGTTAGCTGTTTCATGCCCAGGCTCATCTTGCGCTCTTCGCGGTCGAGAGTAAGTACAATAACATCAATTTCCTGACCTATTTTCACGAACTCCTGTGCGCTGCGCAGGTGCTGGCTCCAGCTCATTTCACTTACGTGAACAAGACCTTCAACACCAGGTGCGATCTCAACAAAAGCGCCGTAATCGTTGATCACAACTACTTTACCTTTGATCTTGTCGCCAACTTTCAGTTCACTGTTAAGGTTCTCCCAAGGATGTGGAGTAAGTTGTTTAAGACCGAGTGCGATACGTTTTTTATCGTCGTCAAATTCAAGAATTACAACGTTGATCTTTTCATCAAGCTTTACAATCTCCTCTGGGTGATTGATGCGGCCCCATGAAAGGTCGGTAATGTGAATAAGTCCGTCAACACCGCCAAGATCAACAAACACACCGTATGAGGTGATGTTTTTAACAGTACCTTCAAGTACCTGTCCTTTTTCAAGTTTGCTGATGATCTCGCGTTTCTGGCTTTCAAGTTCGGCCTCAATAAGGGCCTTGTGCGATACAACCACGTTCTTAAATTCGTTGTTGATCTTTACCACCTTAAATTCCATGGTTTTGCCAACGTAGATATCATAATCGCGGATAGGTTTAACAT
>JAEZDS010000035.1 GCA_023433205.1 Bacteroidota bacterium | reverse complement strand
GCAGTCGGCAGTAGGCAGTAGGCAGCTAAAACCACGGAGGAGGACAGAGAGGAACACGGAGAAAATACGGCGGTAAAAGAATTGTTCTTCTATGTGTTACTCTGTGTTAATCCCGGAGTATCGACATTAGTATTTCAAATTTACCCCCCTACTTCATCACCCTCGTCCTCGTACCCACCTTGTTGGGACTTGACGGTCTTTTTGAAAATACGGTGGTGCTGCGGCCGGTGCTGCTGCGGCTGCTGCCACAATTACAGCAATTGTTGCCACCTTCAGATGGATCGATTGTAAAGGTTAAACCCAGCTTAAACAGCACCATATTCTGCGGAAGGATCTTTTCCTGCATTACCAGCCCGTTGCCTTCAAAGGTAACACTGTGAATATTATCGATAGTGCCTGGCTTGTGGCTGCAACTGAACATTACGCCGGCATTCAGCTTTACATTTGGTCCAAGTGCCACCAGAAATCCCGCAGTGGCGCCATAGTTCAGCATCAGCACAGCGTCAAGATTATCTGAAGTGGATTTCTCATAGCCCGGCTGGTAGTTCTCGGGGATTACGGTAATTCCGGTACTCACGCCCCGGATACCACAAAAACCGTCAACGTAGGGTGTAAATTTTTCGTCCCAGGGCATACTAAGTCTTGCCACAGCATTTAATCCAAAGAGCGTCTCGCGTAATTTAACCTTTGCCTCCCCTGTCTGTGGCTCCTGCAGAGGCACGTTATGCAGCCTTTTGCGATCAAGGCTGCTGATGAAGATATCACCGCCAAGCCTCAGGTCGGCAGCCCCGCCGAATAGTATGCCGGGCAGTGGCAAAGCCTGACTAAAGATGCCAAGGCCCGCACCGCCACCGTTAAGGTCACGGGGAACAATACCATATATGTCCATAACCGGCAGATTATCTGAGCCTGCAGAGGGCAGTTTTGCCGGTATTGGCTGTGTTTGCTGCTGGGCAAAAAGAGAGGCGCTTGAGAACAGTAGGATAATGAGTCTTTTCATAGCTATCTATATTGTGTAAATGTAGAACAGACGTGTGAACACCTGAAAAGTTACTTTATAAATGGTGTTTTTTCAGAAACAGCCGGCATGCCCTTTTACACTTCTTAACACCAAAGCCCTAACGGTTACCATCTTTGCTAATTCACACGCGCTTTCAGAGCGGCCTGAACCAACTTTATATCAGAATAGGTAATATCCTCAGGTAATGTGGTTTTTATACTGCCCAGGCCATTCTCCGCGGTAAAATCATCGAGTGCTTTTACAATAACAGCTTGTTTTTCCTTAGGAACGAAGCGGTCAACATCCAGCTCGCCGCTGCTAATATAAGGGGCGAAATGCCCCAGAATAGTGCCCTCAGTAAATCCTCTCTCTTTGGCGATCTCAGCTGGTGTTTTTCCGGCCATCAGCATCTGAAAGCTGATCTCACGGGTCTTCCCCGGCGTTTTTGCAACCGGTTCTTCATTCTCTTCCTCGCTCTTTCTGAGCTTCTCCTTCTTTTTTCGTGAAGGCTTAAATTCAAATTCAGTGCTGATATTATGTTCTGATTTGTATGCTCGGATCACTTCAAGGAACCTCTCTCCAAAATCTTCTGCTTTTGCCTTACCAAAACCAGGAATGGTAAGTAGCTGCTCCTCATTTTCCGGCAAAAAATTAGCCAGCGCCGTTAATGTTTTTGCGTTGGCAACCAGGTAAATTGGTTTGTGATCTTCGTTACAGATGGCGTCGCGCACAAAAAGCAGTTCACGGTAAAGGGCCGGATGTTTTACATCGGCGGCTACCTTGCTGTTTGATGCTGTTGCATACACGTTAATTCTTGTTGCAGGATACCTGATGGCAAGTTTGTTCTTTACATACGTGTCCAGTTCAAAACCCCTGGTGCAGCCGGCCAGCAGCTCCCTTTTTGTAAAGATAAGTTCAAACATTGGCTGCAGCAGCTCGTTGAGGTCGGTTGCTGCTTCCTTGCTTTCACTGCGCAGCGTCATCTTTTTGAAGTGAGCCAGCAACTCATCAAATGCGGCCATAAAATAAACCGAAGCTTTACTTACCCGTTCCTGCAAGGTTTTATCAGATTCGCTCCCTCCTGTTGCTTCAGCAAGGGAAAGCAGCTGCTGTCTGAATTTTAGGGCTACCGCCTGTAACTGGTCAGTCTTTTCATACACCCGCTGTGCCCACTCTCTTCCAGCCTTATCCACCTTCATTGAGTGTAATTGCATGAGTCCCGCAAGCTCCTTCCTGCTATCACTCAATTCAGTGAGATCAAAAAGACTTAATAAAATGTTTTTGATATAACCGCTTCTGGCGCTCTCGAGTATGGTATTTAACTGCGCTTCATCCTGTCGGCCGGAAGCAAAACCCAGGATCTTATTATCATTAAAAAGACTTTCCTTGCCGATCCTGGAACTTAAGGTAAGCCCGTCAAGACTTCTGCATCTGCTCAAAGCCACATAAACCTGTCCGGCACTAAAAGCTTCTGCAGCATCAATGATCAGTTTGTCGAAGGTGAGGCCCTGACTTTTATGGATCGTAATTGCCCATGCCGGCCGCAGCGGATACTGCATAAATGTGCCGAGCACATCTTCGTCAATATGTTTTGTTGCCTTATCGAGCTTGTATGAAACGTTGGTCCAGATCTCTTTAACAACCTCTATTTCCTTTTTATCTTCCTCACACTTTACTTTCAGCTTTTCATCGTCGATATATGTTACGATGCCGATCTTTCCATTATAATAATTCTTTTCCGCATTATTTTTCAGGAACATCACCCTCGCTCCTTTTTTCAGTTCAAGATTTTCGGCGGCGGGATAACTTTTTTCACTGAACTGACCTTTGATCTCAGCTCTGAACAGAAAGAGTTTGCCTGGCAGCTCATCCATGTTCCTTGCATTGATCTCGTCGGCCTTGCGGTTGTGGGTGGTAAGTGTGATGTTCTCTGCGTAATCCTGCTGACTTAAAGATCCTTTATAATGTGAGTTCAGCCGCTCAAGTGTGGCTTCATCCATCTCATCGTGTCGCACTTTGTTCAGCAACTCAATGAAAGTATGATCGCTTTGCCGGTAGATCTTTTGCAACTCTATATATACAGGTGGATTTTTCCTGATCACCAGACTGTCGAAAAAATACAGGCTGGGATAAGACCCGCTCAATAAACGCCACTCCTCATTTTGTACAACAGGCGGCAACTGATGCATGTCGCCGATCAGCAGCAGTTGTACTCCGCCAAACGGAAGCTGCCACTTTTTACGAGTGTGCCGCAGTGTAATGTCAATCTGGTCGAGCAGGTCGGCGCGCACCATACTTATTTCGTCGATCACAAGCAGTTCCAGGTTCCTGAAGATTGAGAGCCGCTGCGAATTATATTTAAGCGTCGGAAGATTTCCTGCCGAGGGATCAATTTCGCCGTTCTCTTTCAGGCGGGGTATAAAAGGCGCAAATGGAAACTGGAAAAATGAATGAATGGTGGTTCCCCCGGCATTTATAGCAGCCACACCGGTAGGCGCACAAACAGCCATCTGCTTGTATGTGTTCTCTCTGATGTACCGCAGCAAGGTTGTTTTGCCGGTTCCGGCTTTTCCGGTAAGAAATACCGTTTGCGAAGTGCGGTTAATAAAGTTCAGCACCTGCTCAAATTGCGGGTTAATTTCAATTTCAGCCATGGGAGAGTAAAGATAGTGAATCTGCTGAGATCGTGTTTATTGGGAATAGAAGCTGTGGGAAAGGCGGAACCCGCTTATTTAAACACATAGGCACATAGGGTCACATAGAAGAACAGGGGGCATTCTCGTTAGCAAAAGCACTACAACTGTCTCCCTATGTATCCTTTATGTGGTTAGGAAACACAAATAAATTAACTATGTGCCTATGTGTTAAGCACGCGATCTTTAGAGCGGTACCGAATCCTTCACCACAAAAGCCCTGTATACTCCATTTGTCCAGCCAAAACCATCCTGGTTAGGATATTCACCTCCTCCGCCAGCGCGTGAGGTATCCTGAACATTGTATTTTTCCATCAATTTAAATGAAGCAGCATACACCTTTTCGTTTAGCCTTAACCAGCGGCGCTGAATTTCATCTGCCGGCTTGTTTATCCCGAAATTGCGCAATCCCATAACAGCCAGGTACTGCAAAGGTGCCCATCCGTTGGGGCCATCCCACTGCTGACCTGTTTCATCAAGCGTTGTAACCAGGCCACCAGGTTTCAGAAATTTTTTCTCCAACCTTTTGGCTACTAAATCTGCCTGACTGGTATCGGCGATTCTAAAATATAACGGAAATACTGCTGCAAGTGATTCAATTCCTGTGTTTTTACCTTTCACAAAATTGTGGTCCATAAAAAAACCTCGCTTTTGATCCCAGCAATATTTAAATATAGCCTCTTTTCTTTTTGCGGCCTTTATTTCAAAGTCAAGCGCTTTTGATCGGTATCCGCCCAGCCTGGCGGCCCGCGCTATAGTTAACTCCAGGTCATATAACAAACAATTAAGGTCAACAGGAATAATATCGGTGGTATGAATGGTATGCAGTTTAAATGAACCGTCTGTTTCTTTCTCCAGCCACCTGCTGGAAAAATCCCATCCCGATTCAGCGCCGGCGCGCAGGTGTCTGAACACATCGCCGGCATCACGCTCCGGAAATCGCTCATGCACCTCGCTCATGGTTTGAACATCCTCAGCGTAACTCTCAGGTCGCGGGGTGGCTTTATCATCCCAATACCTGTTCATCACCTCTCCGCCCTGTAAACGCACCACTCTTTTATAAGTGTGTTCATCCCGGGTAAGTGAATCAGCACCCTGCATCCAGAAATCATACTCGGTCTCCATCTGGCTCAAATAACGTGTAAATACATCATCGCCTTTCATACTTGCGAGCAATTGTACCATTGAGGCAAAAAATGGTGGCTGCGAACGACTCAGGTAGTAACTGCGATTGCCATTGGGAATAAAACCAAAGTTATCGAGCAGATAGGCGAAGTTCTTAACAGTGTTTTCTATGGTAGTATCCTGACCGTCCTCGCGAAGTCCAAGCATGGTAAAAAAACTGTCCCAGTAATAAACTTCTCTGAAACGCCCGCCGGGTACAATGTAGGGATGCGGCAGCGGAATAAGTGTACCGTGCTTTTTTTCATCGGCCGGACGGCGCAACACCTGCCATAGCTTTTTGATGTGATCGCTGATTGAGGAGGAATCAGAAACATATTCTGCAATCTTCACAGGAGGCTGAAAATGCAACCGTATAAACTCACGTAAACCATTGGCCGACCTGTCGGGCCACACGGCATACTTTGAGCGCACCACCGAAGGATGAAACAAGGGTACACAGTCAACAAAGGTCTTGCTGTCGGCAAAAACCTCATTATTGCCCTGTACATCAAAAAAAAGGTCGCCGTACAATTCTTCGGGACTGGCAATGATGGCCTCAGATCGAACATCGGTAACAGTACCGGAACATCCGTTAATAAACATAAGCAGAACTGGAAAAAGCTTGATTAGGAATTGTACTTTCATGCCGGTATCTCACAAAAAGAGGCAAAAAGTACAAATTTTTGAACTGGCAATGTGGCATTGACCCGAATTTTACCGGAGAGAAAGGGGAATTACTGTAAACAATTACCTGTTGCTGCAGATCAGTGAACGGCGGAAGTAATTGCTGTCAGGATAGAATACAAAAAAGCAGGTCCCTTCTTTAATCGTATTCACAATAGGTTCACACTCACCGGCCGGAACAGCAGGGCATCCCTGACTACGGCCCAGGCGACCATATTTCTCAATAAATGACTCGCTCACATAATCAGCACCGTGTATCACAATGCCGCGCTGCTCAGCTTTGTGATTGATGCCGGTTTCAAGTCCCTGCAACCTCAGCGATAAACCGTGCGCACCCTGATAACAATTGCCTGTGGCATAAAAACCAAGGCTTGATTTGTAGGATTGAGGTTTGTTGCCAAATGACCGTGCAAACTCCTCACCGCTGTTCCGTCCGTGCGAAACATAGGTATTGAATAAAACTATCTTTTGAGCCAGATCAATTACATACAGCCGTTTTGAATTGGCAGACTGAGACATATCGGCAATGGAAAGAACTGCATCCCTTTTGATCCTGTTGGTTTTTGCAAGTTTTTGTAAACCTTTAACAGCCTTCTCAAATACGGACTTCCTTAATCCCAGTTCAGCCAGTTCAAGTTGTTCATACAATGGTTTTTCTTCCTCATTGATGGTCTCAGGGCGACTATGCGCCATGGGACCAGGACTGCTGCCGGTTTGGGCAGAAACAATAAGCAGTAAGAGAAGGGTAAAACCTGCTCTTTTAACAAGGTTCAGTGTACGCAGCATTGTGTGAAATGGGAAGTCTTAAAGGTCTGATTTTATACGCACAAACACAAGAAGGGTTCAGGGGTTTTTTGTTAATTAACAAAAAGCAGCTGGTTCATTTTTTTATCATGTCCGTACACATCCTCTCTGAAATTAAGCAGTCCTTCACGGTCGACCCAGGCAGTAAAATAAGCAATAAATACCGGCACCTTCTTTTTCAGCTTTACAAACGTTTCTTTGCCGCCGTGCATGTATTCCAGAATTTTTTCTTCGGTCCACGTACTGTCTTCCTTCAGAAGATAGCGTGCAAAAAGCAGCGGTTTTTCAATTCTTATACAGCCATGACTAAAGGCGCGGCTCTGTTTGTTAAAAAGGGTTTTTGCCGGTGTATCATGCAGATAAATATCAAAGGTGTTGGGAAACAGGAACTTTACCAGACCAAGTGAGTTGCTTTTACCGGGCCGCTCACGGATTATGTAAGGAAAATGGTCGGTATAGTCATCCCAGTCGAATTTTTGATCAATGGGATTACCTTTCCTGTCAACTACCTCCATATTGTTTTTTTCAAGATACCTTTTGTCCTTTTTTAATGAAGGCAGTATTTCGTTCAACATGATGTTTTTGGGAATATTCCAGTGCGGACTAAAGACCACCATTTCTATTGAATCATTAAAAATTACCGTCTTGTTCACCGCGTTCGATTTACCTACGATCACATTGCAGTTCCACAGGGGTTCATCGTTCTCAAATACATACATTCTGAACTCTGGTATGTTTACAATAACGTATTTACCCTCAACCTCAGCGGGCACCCAGCGACTCCTTTCCATATTTATAAGCAGCTGATGCACCCTTTCTTCAACCGGGACTCTTAGAGCCTTCAGTGTTTTGTCGTCGAGCTTACCATTTGCGTCCAGTCCATGCCTTCGCTGGAATTGTATCAGTGCCTGCTCAAGAACTGCATCAAAAACATAGCCGCTGTCCTGCACCAAAAGATCTTCTGTAAGGTACAGCAGTTTTTTTACGGCAACCACCGCCTCAGCGGAATCGCCCTTTTTTATCTTAGCTTCGCCCACATCAAACCACCTTCCGTTCTTTTCAATATCGTAATACTTTCGCAGATACTGTTTCAGTAATATATATTGCCGGTACACCGGTTCACGCACCCTGAAACTCTTATCATCACTTAAAAAATCAGTCAGCAGATCACCATAATCTATTTCTTTTCTTTTAATGAACCAGCCGGCCTGCTTTGAAATATCGGGACTCACCCCGCCCCAGTTGCGGCGGGCATATTCAAAAAAGTTTGCCGTAAGCAGTACCTCCAGTTTCCTCAACACAGAGTCGTTGCAGTCGTACCTCTTCTCAGCCTGAAAATTTCTGTAGAGCGAGTCGGGGCGTGGGATCCTGGCTTTCCTGAGCGATTCAGGCGAAATCTCTTCGTTGTTCAGCAGGTTTATAAGGTTGCCCGCGTACTCATTGATCCCGGCATTGTTCACGAAGGCCGCGCGGTAGTTACGCTCCAGGTAAAATGAATCTATGCCCAATACCACTTCCGCCTCCAGGCCGTATCCCCGCAGTGTGCCTTTAACCATGGCTGAGTCGAGCTTGCAGGCGCTGGTATCAATGCGTTTAAAAATACGTTTCAACACCTGCTGCGGACGCTCCTCATCCTTACAGCCGGCACATAACAGCACAGTAACAGTTATCAGTAAAATTCTCCTCACAAATATGGTCTCACGCAGATTGATCGCTGACTCATTACCAGCTCTTCCGCACCAACAGTATCATCAATTTTTTTGTGGCATAAACTTAAGGAAGCACGGGCCGGAAATTGCGCAAATTCGTTGAATCCCTGTTTATCTCCTCTGAAATCATTCATTAACACCTCTTACAGAGCCCGGTCTGTTACATAAAAGTTACTGTCAGTACTTACTCCCGATTTTTTCCAGCTCACCTTTTTCCATTTTTTTTCCGGATACAATAGCAGAGTATCCATTTCATGATAGACCTTTACGGGCATATTAAAGTTCTTAACGCAGTTTGTCCAGCGGTAGCGAAGTTTGTTCCCTCTCAGTTTGTATTCCAGCACCGGAATTTTTGTGGTGCGCAGATACTGGTCAAATACAGGCTGCAGATCAAGCCCTGTAAACTTTATCATGTAGTTCTCGATATCGGCACTGCTTACCGTTTTATGCCTGAATTCGCTGTTCAACCCACGCAGCGTGGCTTTCCAGATACTGTCGTAGTTAACGATCTGCCGTATGGTATGCAGCATATTTGCGCCTTTGTAGTAAAGGTCGTACGAGCCTCCCGCGTTTACATTGTAATCAGCTATAATGGGTCTGTCGTTCAGCACTGCTTTTCGCGTACCAATAACGTAGGCCGCTCCTGCCTCCTTACCATATAAATATTCAGTGTAAAGATTCTCGGAATAGGCTGTAAAACTTTCGTGGATCCAGTTATCGGCCACATCGGCCGCTGAGATATTATTGCCGAACCATTCGTGTCCGCTCTCGTGAATAATAATAAAATCCCATTTTAAACCCCAGCCGGTACCTGAAAGGTCGCGGCCCTGGTAGCCATTAAAAAAACCGTTGCCGTAGGCAATAGCGCTTTGATGTTCCATTCCCAGAAACGGAGCTTCCACCAGCTTATACCCATCTTCATAAAAGGGATATGGTCCGAACCAGTCTTCGAAACATCGCAGCATTGGCTTTACCTGTTCAAATTGTGTTTTGGCCCCACCATCATTTCCCTGCAAAAACCAGAATTCAATATCCAGCACCCCGCTGCGCCCGTTAAATGTATCTTTTATGACCGTGTAGTTACCAATGTAAGGGATAATATTGTAGTTGTTGATCGGGTTTCGCACTTTCCAGCTAAAGGTTGCGCTGCCATCGGCATGTGGCAGCAGTCCGCTAAACCGCCCGTTAGAAACAACAAACAATCCATCGGGCGCAGTAAAGTGCACGGTGGCGCTATCGGGTTCATCGGCCATGTGGTCTTTGTTAGGAAACCAAACCTGCGCGGCCATGCCCTGGCAGGCCACTGATATCCAGGGTTTATTCAGATTATCGCGTTTCCAGACAACGCCACCGTCCCAGGGGGCCTGCCTGGCCTGAACCGGCCTTCCATGATAATAAGCTGTTAAGTTTTTGATAGCTCCCCGTTCAGCGCCCTCTGCCACCTCAACAAAAAATGCGTTGCCATCGCGGCGGAAGCTGCACTTTTTGCCGTCCTGGATAATACTGTCCATCGCCAGCGGCACCATAAGATCGAGCTGCAGCTCATTTGCCTGTTCTAAAATTTTGTATGTTATTGTATTGTGACCCGCTATGGTACTATCGTTAATATTAAAAGCAACGTGCAGATCGTAGTGCAGCACATCC
Source organism: Bacteroidota bacterium (assembly GCA_023433205.1). GTDB lineage: Bacteria > Bacteroidota > Bacteroidia > B-17B0 > Aurantibacillaceae > Aurantibacillus. Next base: position 4,104 of record JAEZDS010000035.1, on the reverse strand, counting down.
CACCAGCTTCTTGTTTTACCATAAGTACCTTTTAATGTATCGGCATGTGTGTATGGCGCTTTCTGTGCAGCCATTGCAAGGCCAAGAAGCAGCAGGGCTGCTGAAGTAAATACCCGCGTATTTATCATTTCAAATTTGTGAGTTTGGTTGTCAATGTTTTGATTAAAAACAGATCAGCGTGAAGTAACCATTCCGAAACGACCATCTTTAAGCTGATAGCGGAAATTTTCAATGGTGATGATCTCCCCTTCATTAACCTTGTGCAGATCAGCAACATCTTTGGTGCTGGTATGAAGAACACCCTTATTGGCGCGGATCAGGTCAAGGTAATTTGTATTAATGCCATTGTAAGCGCCGCACAGCGCCCAGTGAACAGGACGATCAACCTGCGACAATAATTCTCCATCGCGGGGAGTTGCAAAATTATCGGCCACCATCATTACATTCCTGCAGCCTTTGCATGCCTTTAAACCCTCAATTATGGCCTCAATGTTGTTTTCCATAACATCTCCCCCATTTCCTTTCTGCATACTTCGAAGAACTGCGCTTCCCAGTACTTCCATTGTAATATCTCCGCGAAGTATAATTATACCTCCGGTTTTACCGATCTTTTTACTGCGGTCGGGCCGGCCGTCGCCATCGTTGAACAGGGCAATACTTAAAACACGGTTGTCGTTCTTCTCAACCATTTTGGCCATCATATCAAGCACCTGTGCAATGTAGGGACCCATGCTCCCGGTAAGGTCAACAACAAGCAGCATACTGTCTACATCTGTATTGCGGTCAAGCACATTTTTAAACAGCTGCTCGTCGTTCACTTCAAATACCGAGGGGATAAGTTTGTCGGAATGTTTTTTATCGGAAAGATCGAAAAGATCGGCATCAGTGGCCTTTCCGCATTTTTGTAATTGTCGCGCCACCTGCAGATCACCTTTCAGTTTTACATAACCTCCATCGGTACACATCAGAAAAAACTTCACCGAGGTATTGATGGTTACACCGTTCAGCACTGCGGGGTTCCACAGCTCCATCCCTGCAAGCGCTTTGCGGATCTGATCAATAAACTCGTCACTTACTGAAAGCACATGTGCTGATTTTATCTGTCCATTAAAATCAAGCCTCAGTGTTACTTCCGCGCTTAATTTTTCGGGGTTCTTTTTTTGTTTGTTTGTAAGAGGAATACCTGCGCGGAAAAAAGCGTTCAAGTCGGCCAGTCCGTTTCGGTAATATGGCTGACGACAAGCCCTGGGATCTTTCGTGCGCATGGGTTTCCTCAATCGCGGGCTGCCTGCCGATGAAGTTGTGGCAGTTACCACCTCTTCTGCACCGGCCGTTGATTCGGTACTCGAGGAAGTATCTATACCCATGTCTTCCAGCATGGTGAAAATAGCCTTAATCTCCTTTTCACGTTCCGCCGGATCGCTCCTGTTCTCATAATAGATATAAAATCCATGGGTAAGTTCCCTGGCCACCGAGTCATTTTGTATCCCTGCCTGGCAGATATTTCCGTAGGCTGTAGTGCCGGACTGAAACAAAGAGGGATATTTAGCAAGAAGATTTTCCCATCGTGCGCGGTTGAGCTTGGCCTGATTAAAATCGTTTGATTGTTTGTACTTGGAATAAACCAGCACAATATCGCTGATCAGAAATCCGCTCACTGAATCAAGTGCCCTGCTCTGCTCTACCTCAGAACTGCCGAATTTTGAGGCGATGAATATATGTTTTCGGCTTTGATTTGCCTTATAAGCCCCTTTTACGGTATCGCTTAGTCTGAATTCAAGATCGTTAACCGAAGCCGGCTGACCCTTTAAAGTCAAGCTGATTATAAATAGTAGCTTAAAAAGGTCTTTTATCATTGTTTCAGGTTTTACTAAACAAACTGTCAACGAATTCGCCGGAGTTAAACACCTGCAGGTCGCTGATCTTCTCTCCTACACCAATGTATTTTACCGGAATTTTAAATTCGTCAGAGATCCCTATCACCACCCCTCCTTTAGCGGTTCCGTCGAGCTTGGTAATGGCAAGAGCGTTTACATCGGTGGCGGCGGTAAACTGCCGGCACTGTTCCACCGCGTTCTGGCCGGTGCTGCCATCAAGCACAAGCAGAATTTCATGGGGCGCGTCAGGCACTACCTTCTTCATCACATTTTTGATCTTTGAAAGTTCATTCATTAAATTGATCTTGTTGTGAAGACGACCTGCCGTATCTATAAGAACCACGTCGGTGCCTTTGGATTTGGCGCTGCTGAGCGTGTCAAAGGCAACACTGGCAGGATCGGCGTTCATGCCCTGCTGTACAATTGGCACTCCTGCTCTTTCGCTCCAAATGATCAGCTGATCAACGGCCGCGGCCCTGAAGGTATCGGCAGCGCCCAGCATCACCGACTTTCCGGCCTGCTTATAATGGTGTGCGAGTTTGCCAATGGTGGTGGTTTTACCTACACCATTCACGCCCACAACCATAATTACATGAGGTTTGTTGGGAAGGCTGGCATCAAATCGAGGTGAGATCTGATTTTTTGAATGTTCAGAAAGAAGTGCAACGATCTCTTCGCGCAGCATCCCGTTAAGTTCGGAGGTGTTGATGTATTTATCACGTTTTACCCGCTCTTCAATACGCTGAATGATCTTGATCGTTGTTTTTACCCCCACATCCCCGGTGATCAGCACTTCTTCAAGATTGTCGAGCACCTCGGCATCAACGGTACTCTTGCCCGCGATGGCCTTTGAGAGTTTTCCAAAAATACTTTCTTTGGTTTTTGCCAGCCCCTTGTCGAGGCTTTCTTTTTCTTCTTTGGTAAAAAATTTTGAAAATAGTCCCATATATCTGGTCAAATTACCGGCTCTGCGATTTTGGCAACCCCGAACATTTCGGATGCCTGCTTCCTTCCTGGCCTGCCGGAGCCATAGGCACAAAAAAAAATTTCTTCCCCAAAAATAGGAAAGAAATTCTTTTAAGACTGTATATCAGCAATTACTTTACTGACTTCAGGAAATCCTGGATGTGATCGTTGTGTACGATCTCTTCTTTAAAACTGTATGAGCCGGTTTTAGGTGACTTTACCATTTTGATGACTTTGGTGAAATCTTTGCCTTTTCCTGACTTTAGCGTTGCTACTACTTTCTTTGCCATGATTCTGTATCTAAAATCTTATTATTTGATCTCTTTGTGCACAGTCATACGCTTGAGGATGGGGTTGTATTTTTTCAACTCCAGGCGCTCTGTGGTGTTCTTTTTATTCTTGGTGGTAATGTACCTTGAGGTGCCGGGCTTGCCGCTCTCCTTGTGCTCGGTACATTCCATAATTACCTGTATTCTATTGCCTTTTTTTGCCATGATCTATTGCTCCTTTTAAATTACGCAAGTATGCCGTTTTCACGGGCCTCTTTCAGGCAGGCGCTGATGCCTTTTTTATTAATATTTTTTAGCGCTGAAGTAGATACACGAAGGGTGATCCACTCATTGGTCTCGGGAACAAAAAAGCGCTTACGCTTAAGGTTCACTTTGAACTGGCGGCGGGTTTTGGTGTTCGAGAACGAAACTTTGTTCCCGCCCATCGCTTTTTTTCCTGTTAACTGACAAATACGTGACATGGTATATATATCCTATCTTTAATTATCCCTTAAAAAGGGACGCAAATATACGAGAAGTATATTAATATACCAAAAAATAGGGGCGATGCGGCTCAAAATTATTTATTCCCACAGGTTTCTGGTCAAAAGACCTGCTTCTGAACCGGTATTTCCCTGTTTACAGTGTGGTACAGCTTATCCTCCCCCACAAGTTCGAAGGTGTTGGGAAAGGGAAATTCAGGTCCTTTTAATCCATCTCCCAGCAATAGGTCGGGATTTTCAAAAACAAAAGCCTCGTCGTAGAGCTTCTGACCGATAAAATCATTCAAAAGTTTGGTGCCGCCTTCTACCAGAACGCTGTGAATATTGTGCTGATAGAACCAGTGAAGCACCTGTTCGGGAATATTTCCCCTGAAATCTATCTTCAGAAAAGTGCAGTGTTCTTCCTGCCCTTCTTTAATGTTATTAAAAACCATGGTAGGGGCCTCGTCGTTATAAATGGCGGCGCTGCGCGGAACTTCTAGATTACGG
>JAEZDS010000223.1 GCA_023433205.1 Bacteroidota bacterium | reverse complement strand
CTGTTGAACCCCGGTGGAAAACTGGTGGGAGTGTTGTTCAACGACGCGTTAAACCGCGACCGGCCACCCTTCGGCGGCTACAAAGAAGAATACCTCACTTACATTCCAGCCGGTTTGCAGGTAAAAGTGTTTGATAAATGCCACAATTCAATTGCCCCAAGAGCAGATCGAGAATTGTTTATGATACTTCAGAAGGACTAGAAACCAGAGTCTGTTTTCCCGCAAAAAAAAAGCCCTTTTGAAGCCAAAGATCTGCACTATTCGGCTTAGTATTTAGTGCCTATGCTTCGGCATTAGTATTTAGAATTTCTTATTTTACTTTTTCGGATATTAGCCGCTCATGAATCAACGGGAACTATTTCTACGACATGTAGGTCAAACCTCTGACCAGCCAATGATGGGGCATGACATCAATATTCAAAAAGCAAAGGGTGTAAAACTGACCGATGTCACTGGAAAAAAATATATTGATCTGATCAGCGGCATATCGGTAAGCAGTGTAGGTCACTGCCATCCCGCTGTAGTAAGAGCTATTAATGAGCAGAGCAAAAAATTTATGCACCTGATGGTTTACGGCGAATATAACCAGTCGCCACAGGTACAATATGCCAGTACATTAACTGCTCTGCTGCCGCAAAAGCTCAACAGCGTATATTTTACTACCGGTGGCTCAGAGGCTGTGGAGGGCGCCATTAAACTGGCAAAACGTGCAACAGGTCGTTTTGAGGTAGTAAGCTTCAGGAATGCCTATCACGGCAGTACGCAGGGTGCTCTTAGTGTAATGGGCGATGAATTTTTCAAGAACAGTTTCAGGCCGCTGATTCCCGGAGGAAAGATCCTGGAATTTAACAATACCAATATGCTGGAAGAGATCAGCACTTCCACTGCAGCTGTAATTGTGGAGCCAATTCAGGGAGAAGCAGGAGTACGCAAAGCCGAACAGCACTTTCTGGAAAAGTTAAGACGCAGGTGTGATGAGCAGGGGGTTCTGCTGATCTTTGATGAGATCCAGAGCGGGTTTGCACGCAGCGGCAGCTTGTTTGCGTTTGAAGACTTTAAGATAGTGCCTGATATTCTTTTGATCGCTAAAGGAATGGGAGGCGGGCTTCCTGTGGGCGCTTTTATCACCTCACTTCAGTTAATGCACGAGCTCAGCAGCGATCCGGTGCTGGGACACATCAATACATTTGGGGGAAATGCCGTATGTGTGGCCGCGGCGCAGGCCTGCCTCCGCACCATCACTAAAGGCCAGCTCTGGCTGAAGGCTAAAGAGATAGAATCAGTCATCAGAAAACAGCTAAAACACGAACTGATCAAAGAAATAAGAGTTCACGGCGCACTGGGTGCGATCGATTTTGGAGACACTGAACTAAACATGAAAGTGATCAAATCATGCATTGAAAGAGGAATAATTACCGACTGGTTTCTTTTTTGCTCAACAGCCATGAGGATCTCCCCTCCGCTCGTAATCAGCGCTGCAGAACTTAAGACCGCAATAAAAACAATTCTGACAGTTCTGGATGAAATCCACAAAAGCCGTTAACCCCTGCACAGCCCCAGAAAATATTTTAGCTGGCAAGCCATTTTGTTACATTTACATGACCAAAACATTCAACCATGGATAACGACTCAAAAAACGTACTGATGCAATACCTTTACCGTTTTGCAGTACAAGAAAAAATTGAGGGCTGGGGTCTGGTAAGTTTCAAAAAACGTGAGGCATTACTTGCACCCTTAAAAACCAGGAACCACGACGCGTGGGTAACAATCAGCAATCTAATCAACGCCTTCATAAAAGAAGACAGGATCAGTAACGACAGGGAAAAAAAAGAAAAAGCTTTCCCTCTGTGGGAGTCAGAACACGCGCAGGCCGAGAAAGACAAGGTAAAGGCGGAACTTGAATTAATCAATTATTGCAAAGAACATCACATCCCTGTGGGAGCGATTGATGTTGCCCAGAGCTGAGAACAGCCTTTTCAGGCAGACTTAGTATTGCTTTTAGCTTGTAGAAGTAGTTCTACAACATTTCGCTGATCTCTCATTTACAGCAAGGTACCATCATTGATGAACATTGTTAACCTCACAATGTTTACCATGAAGAACATACCTCAGGAGGTGTTCGTTACGTTATCTGCCGTTGCGGGAGCACTTCTATTGTATCAAATACTTTTCTATTTTATAAAACGCTGGGCCGAGAAAAAAAAGCGCTTCATCCCTGAAATACTGCGCCAGAACATTTACTACCCAGGTCTTTTTCTGATGATAACCGCCAGCTTGTGGCTGACCATGCAGCTGGCAGAAAAGAAGATTGACAGAGAGACGTTCAGCATACTGAAACACGGGCTTACTATCGTTTGGATCGTTTGCTGTGCCTGGCTGGTAAGCAGGCTTATCGCCATATCAGGCAAGATCACGCTGAGAAGGTACGTAATTGAGGAGCAGATGAACTATTCGCACCGCAAGGCACGCACCAAATTCGAACTGGTAGAAAGGGTATTAAATGTGCTGATCTTTATAGCGGCGCTTTCCCTGATACTTATGACCTTTAAAGGCGTACGGCAAATAGGCAGTACACTGCTGGCCTCTGCAGGTGTGCTGGGTCTCATTATTGGTTTCGCGGCGCAGAAAAGCCTTGGGGCCTTATTCGCTGGAATTCAGATTGCCATTTCTCAACCCATCAGGATTGGCGACACTGTGGTGGTGGAAAAGGAATTCGGCACAATAGGCGAAATTACCCTCACTTACGTGGTAGTAAATACCTGGGATGGCAGAAGACTGATTGTGCCCATTAATTATTTCCTCGAAAAAACCTTCGAGAACTGGACCAGGAAGACTCCCGATATCATCGCCAAAATGACCTTTCATGCGGATTACAGCTTGCCCGTTGATGCAGTACGAACCGAGTTTAGCAGGCTGGTGCAGCATTCAGAATTATGGGATGGCCGCGTATCGGGCTTTGTGGTGATCGCTGCCACTGAAAAAACGATTGAACTGCGTGGTATCGCCAGCAGCAGAAATTCAGGTGATGCCTTTAATCTTCAGTGTATGTTAAGAGAGAACCTGATTGCTTTTGTGAGGGAAAAATATCCGAAGAGTTTGCCAAAACTGAGGATTGAAGGCCCGGAAGAAACAGAAGTAAACAGTACAGGCGTAAAGCAGTGACAGCCCGAAAAGGCTATCAGAGGTGATTATCTGTTTGCATTTGGTATTTTTGCCCACAACATGCCCACTCCACCTACATTCTGCGTAAACCTGTCAGCACTCGAAGGGGGCTTCGCGATGCTGACCATCGAAGTATTCCCGGCCTTCTGAGTCATGGATCTACTGCTGAAAAAACGCGTATCCCGGTCTTACATTGCCTCGCTGCTTCTCTCTGCCGCATTGGTATTTGTGCTGGCCCGCCCGCTCAACAATCCCTGGCAGCCATTTATTGCCGGCGACGGCCTGGGATATTATTCCTACCTGCCAGCTCTTTTTATCTATAACGACAAAGATCTGAGCTGGGAGTGGTTCAATGAGGCGCACAACAGAAATTACGTTTACAGTGTTTTCGAAAACCCCGAAGACAATCTGCTCGTTGAATATAATGGCCGAAAGATCAATAAATATTATCAGGGACTTTCCTTTATCTGGTTGCCATTTTTTTGTATCGCCCATGTACTTGCTCAGGTCTCACCATTTGCCGCCGACGGCTATTCAATGCCTTATCAGCTGGCTATTGGCCTGGCCTCACTGGTGTACCTTCTGCTGGGCCTTTATTTTCTTTTCCGGCTAATACTGCATTTTACGTTAAGTAACCGCACTGCATTGTTTTTAACTGCCGCAATGTTTTACGGCACCTGGCTTTTCACTTACAGTGTTCATACAAATTCACTGTCGCACTTATATTCTTTTACTTTCGTCACAGGATTTTACCGGTACTGCACGCAATTGTTCTTCACCCGCCAGATAAGGTACCTCTACCCGGCCATATTTTGCCTGATAATCACAGTGTGTATAAGACCACTCACAGGACTGGCAGTTTTTGCTGTACCTGCCTTTATTCCTTCCGGTTTCAGGTGGCGGTCTCTCTCACTATCCCGCTTGAAACCCCTAAACTGGCTGTTACTGATTTTTTCAATTGCAGCTATTTACTTTACGCTTTCTCTCAATTACACACAAACCGGCTCGCTTGTGGCATACAATTACACAGGCGAGGGTTTTGATTTTGGCAACGCGCGTTTTTCAGAGGCACTTTTCAGTTATCATAACGGAACATTTGTATATGTTCCGCTGCTGCTTTTATCATTCGGAGGCCTGGCATTTATGTCAGGAAAAAGAAGACTGATATTGCCGGTCCTGTTTCTGGCGGTGATATACCTTTACAGTGCCTGGTGGTATTGGTCCATTGTGAAACGTGGCTTGGTTGATTTTTACGTTTTTCCGGCACTTATGCTGGGTGGCTATTACAGCGGACTTAAACAAGCAAGGTACCGCCTGCTAATTTCGGTCCTTATTGTGCTGTGCACAGTCTATTTTCAGTTTAAGGCCATGCAGATAAGGAGAGGAGTTCTGGACGAGAACTACACCCATAGCGAACTCTTCTGGGCTAACTTTTTTAAAGTTGAAAGAAGCAATCTGTATGTGGTGCCGCCCTCTTCCATACTGCACCATCAGCAATACGATGAAGACCTCGAAAGTGAGCACACAGCAAAATCAACAAAGGAAAAAAGCCACACCGGATCCACTTCCCTTGTTCTTGATAAGAATAATTTTATTTGCACGGTAGCAGAACACCCGTTACCTGCGTTCTATAGCGGGGAAGGCATACGCCAGATGCGTCTCTCTTTTTATGGATACTTCGAAAAAGGTTTAAGCTCCGTCCATATTTTTTTCCAGTTTTATGATAAGCAGGGAGAAATGATATTTGAGAAACCTTTTTATCTGAATGAAGAAGACATAAAGCCTGAACGCTGGGATTACAAGGAATTTGGCGCTGAGTTAGGGAATGATGATATTCCAGATATAAGCACTATAGATAAAGTGAGGTTCACGATATGGAACGTTAAACCAGACAATCGTTTGTTCATTGATGATGTGAGAACAGAATTTTTTCTTACAGACAGAAGATCAAACTAGTCTGTTACAAGTTCTTGTAAAGGACGCCCTGAAGATGAAGGACAATCTGCCAGCCACAGTGGCGCTGCATAGCGGAGACGGCAAGAATGGACCACAAAAACCTACTCCAGCAGGATTTTCCCCGTGTACTGCTGTTCTGCATTTACAGTTATAATGTATGAATAGATGCCTTTTGGCAGGTGCTGCACAGGCACTAAGTTTTCTCCATCAACTAATTCCTGTCTTAAAACACTCGCACCAAGCGCATTCTTAAGCACAAGCCCTGCATTTTTTGTTCCCGTCAGTTGAATTATAAATTCGTGATTAACCGGGTTCGGATAAACACTGATAACATTGTTGCCGGCAAAGGAGTGTATTCCCGGGCAAATGACAACAAATTGAACCAAAGAAGCACTGCCAGGGCAGCCATTCGTATCTACACCACTTACGCTATAAGTGGTGTTATTTAGGGGACTTACCGTAATTGTGGCGGAATTTCCGGGCACATTCCAGGTATAAGTGCTGATGCCCGAAGCTGTTATTGTTGCCTGTTGCTGCGTATTTCTGCAGATAAGGGTTGGGGAGTTTACAATACTCACTGTAGGTAGGGGAAACATTTGGATATTGACGTATTTGGTGATGGTTGAGCAGGTGCCTGCTGCGATAATGTCAAGGGTATATACGCCGGCCACCGAAGTACTGATAGTGGAAAGGGTTGAGCTAAAACCTGCGGGACCATTCCATTGATACGCCGAAAAATCTGGCGGGGCCACTACTGTTGCGCTCGCTACCCCACAATTTTTAACGGTAACGGAATTGGTATGAGCCGGAAAGGGCACTCCGTTCACAAAAATTTCCATCGGTGAACATTGTGCATCGATATAAGCATATGAGAATTTAGGGCAGCCTGAGTTTCCGCAGTAAAAAGCACCTATCCTGCAGATGATGTCAGTACCTATATATGGAGACAGATCAGCGGCCAGAATCCTCCATTTATGGTAGTAACCTGGAAAATAAGTGCTGGTGAGCGCTGCAGTGCCTGTTGTGTCGGAACAAACAGTAAAAGTGTTTTGCGGTATGGCAATAGAGTATGCCGGGCAGGCAAGAGGAACTGTTGAAGAAGAGGAGGCATAGAACTTTATCTGTAACGAGGGCGCCTGGCAGCAGGCACCACCAGTTTGCAATACAGGCAGATATGCCAGCCTTAGTAATGCGTTTGACTGAGTAACGTTTATTGTTTTCTGAAGCACCTCATACTGATTAGCCGAACTGCTCCCGCGGTTAAGGCGTAAGAATTTCTCACCCTTCATATCCGGAAATTCAGGATTATACAAACCACCACTGTTGGCAGTACCACTTCCGAACACGGAATAGATCGGGTATGAATTACCGATCAGCGTATCGATATAACCACCAGGGGCACTCAACACTTCTGAATTTGCAGGACTGCTGGTGCTGGTGAATGGACTTGTAAGTGATTCGCAATTAGAACTAAATGGTTGCATATAACTTAAACGGTATACCAGCCATCCCTGGACTCCGGTACTAACAGTCACAGCTCCAGAGGCGCTGTTTTCAAAATCTTCATTGTCGCACACTGCAGCGGCTAATGAAAATTGTTGTGAAAAGCAGTTGCCATACAACCCCAAAAGGGTTACAGCTATTATAATTCCTCTTAAACTTTTCATTTATTCTTTATTGGTGTTTTTGATTGTTTGCGAAGCTGCCACAATTAATATGCCATATTTCGTTAAATATATAATACATTCTAATAACTATATGGATTCCTTGGGTAATTTTTTAATTGCAAACTAAAGGGAGATAACCCAGGAAAATTAAAAAGCACTTTTAGTTAAACAACCTCTCTGAAGGTAATGTTGATTCTCGCTTGCATTAGTCCTGCCACTCTGGGCAAACGGTGTTCCCAGAATTTTTGAACAGGGCCCGTCATCAGCAACATGTCGCCATGCCCGAGCTCAAGAGTTACCCGTTCTTTTTTTGAATCGTAGCGCCTTAACTGAAATATTCGTCGGGCGCCAAAACTGATACTCAGCACCGCGGGATCGACGCCAAGGCTTTTTTCATTGTCGCGGTGCCAGCCCATGTAATCGTTCCCGTTGCGGTAAAGATTTAACAGCGCGGTATTAAAATGGAGGCCGGTGAATTCTTCGCAGCTTTTTTTGATACCTGAGAGAGGCCGGCTCCACCCGGCGCTCCGGAGCTGTACACCAGAGTAACCATAGTTCACCCCTTTGTCGGCAAACGAGGCGGTGAGTCTTGGTTGCATGACCTCTTTGCCAAAAATACGGATGGGTCGCTGCTTCCAGTCTACATTTTTAAGAAGCGCTTCAAAATAGACATCGCTTTCAGCGGGTGAAAAAAAACCTTTGAAGTGTTTGACTTCACCGTCTCCGGATAGCAGCTCAGAACTTGTCACCGGAAAAAAGCTCTGGTTGGTGGCATACAAAATTTTCATCTTCCCACTTAAGCATTTGCTGCCTGAGCGGCCGTCCCCAGCGAAAACCTGCAGAGCTCCCACTGCTGGTAACCACCCTGTGGCAGGGAATAAAATAAGCTACTTTGTTCGCGGCCACGGCGGCACCAACAGCGCGTGCAGCCTTTTTATCACCCAGCATTCCGGCTATTTCTCCATAGGTCATCCTGCAGCCCTGCCTTATCTGCAAAAGCGTCTGCCATACCCTTATCTGAAATTCTGTTCCCTTTACATGAAGGGTTATTATCTGGGGCTGGTTTGGTTGTGAAAAAAATTGTGCCGCCTGGGCTGCGAAAGTTCCAGCCCTGGCCTTTAGCTTATTGTTTTTGAAGGCAGAGGCAAGGGCCTTCAGGGCTTCTTCCCTGTCGTTTCCAGGATGCACAAAACAAAGGCCCCATCCTGTTTCAGCGATAAGTGCCTCTCCGAATACAGTGCGGTAAAAGCCGAAGATGATCTCAGTTTTTTCACAAGGCCCAGTGCCGAATTTCCGGAAAATGATGTTGACTTCAGCCCCTTGTGAGCCGATCACAGCGTTAAAAAGCCTGGTGCCAGGCCCCAAAGCAGGAGAAAAGCTGTTTCTCATTTAACAAACAGGGCCCAATCATCTTCATACTCAACTGACTGCCTCCTGATCTCTTCAGCCCATTCACGGAAAAGCTCCCTGAACTTCTCCATCTCATCCCTGAATGCCTTCACATAATTTTTGTCGAAAACATCAAGTTCATCCAGCATGTGATTCGACAGGCGGAGATACTCTGCGTGGTCGCGGATCAGCGCGGCTTTCTGCATGGTTAGTACGTAATCTGTACTGTTAAGCCCCGATGACAACTTGGTTATGATGACCTGAGCCGATTCACGCAGTGTGATGCCGTACATGTCCTTAACCGATTCGTCGGCACTGGTATCAAGCAGCACCTCTATCATATTCAGGATCTCATAGGCCTGCACGTTAAGAGGATGTTCTGCCAGTTTGCGTCGTCTTTCCTCAAATTCACGGTCCATCTCTCGCTGATCATCTTCACTGAATTCTTCAGGGTCAAAATCGAAAAAGTCATCTTCGTGCTCCATTTATTGATTTTTTTTTATGGGAGAACTAAGTTAAACAATCTGCCCGAACAATGGGCGATACCTTTCAGGCCAGAAG
>JAEZDS010000200.1 GCA_023433205.1 Bacteroidota bacterium | reverse complement strand
TTCTTGAATATTGCAACAAAAACAATATTGCCGGTGTTATGCCAAAAGCAGACCCGCAAAAGCTGATGGAAGTTATAAAAGAACCTGAACTCATCTTTCCCCGTTACAAATACAGCTACTCCGGAGCATGGTTCTATCTGCCGTTGAGTTTTGCCATATGTGCACTGGTAACGGTTACAAAACCTGTGGCCGACGTTATGCTGTACCTTGTCAGTTTGCCTGCCAAAAGAAAAAAAGAGTCGGCTCAGCCGGCAGCTTTCATCAGATCATCATAAGTGATCTGCATATGAGATTCGGCATAAACGGTCTGGCCCTTTTCAATAAGCAGTACCTGCGGCGATTGGTGTTCAATACCATAACGTTCCGCTATAAGGTTACTGAGCTCTCTGTAACGCAAAAGATCGAGAAAATACGGTGTAAGCACAGCGCTGTCTTGTTCCTGCCACTTTCTCTCAAGCCTTGAGAGTACCGTACTGCTGATCCCACAGCGGGTACTGTGTTTATAAATGAGCACGGGCCTATGTCCCGACAAGCGGTCAAGTTCGTCGAGCTGTTCAGCATCTTTTAAAATGTTCCAGTCCATTTAAAATACAAAGCAAGGTTAATGCCGCGCACAATTCAAATAAATTTGTACTTTGTGTCCAAAATCACCGCCCATAAGACTGGTTATGGCAGAAAAGATCCTCATCCTTGTTGCGGTCCTGCTTGTGCTAACCACTCTCGGTGCTATGCTGTTCCGGAAACAGATCCTCAATTATAATCCGGCATTCTGGGCCGGCGTTGAACTTTGCTGGTACTCCATTTCCTTTGCCGCTGTATGTATTGGTTTAATTGAAATTGAAAGAATTGCCAGCTACAACGATTACCGTAAACGCGAAAAACAATTTCAGGAAGTATTTCAGAACCAGAAAAATCTGTTGTATGCCCAAACCTGGCTTCTTAAGTCAGACACCGCCGCACCACCAGGTACAAAAGAAAGCGTGTATTGGTTTCACAAAATGAAAACCTTACTGGATGAGGGATGGCAGGCCAGGCGATGGGAAAGTTTTGTGCAATACAGCCGCTTTTATATTTTTAAAGAACCCGGCAGTTACGCAGATGTGCTTGGAAACATGTCAGAATTCAACTGGCCACAGAACCGGAACTTCGATCCCTCACAGCTATTTCTCCGCGACGAGATAAGATCAGTGCTCGATAGTCTGTATCAGCTCAAACTACAGAAACAAACAATGCTTGATTCACGACCCGAAGAAAATACCAATTACCACATTCGCTATTTTCTGGTGGTATTCTACCTCGCCGGACTATCACTAAAACTGCTGAAGATATTCGCCGATTACCGCAGACAAAAACTTACAAGATAAAGCACACAAAGCTCCAAAAAAAAACCGGACTTACCCGGCTTCTTATTTTCATTCGCAGTGATTATTTTATTCCAAGAAAATGATTGTACTCTTTTATGCGTTGCTCTTTCCGCGCCAGATCAGTGTTACACTCCTCAACACACTTTTTGCAGGTATCTATCCGCATGATTGTTTCGTGGATCCTCTCCATCAGGTGGCCATAATTTTCCTGCTGACCGGCCTTTAGAAAATCTTTGGCCTTTTGCCGGGTAATTACAATATCCTGCTCAAGATTCTCAATGATATTGTTCAGCAAGGCAACATACTCCTTGAGATTTCCAATTTCGTTCAGCGATACTTTTTTCAGCTGCTCAACGTCCTCATGTGTCGCCTCTGTGACCATAATAGAAATTTTTGTAATTCAAATATAATTAATTGATGCCTCAAATCAAAGGATAATCTTGCTCTTACTTGTTAAAAAATGTATCAAATAATTGCACCACCCTCCTGTAAATATCTGAACATCAATACTTTGATAAATTACTTGAAGTCGCAGGCGCTTCCTTCTGGTGGCTCCTCGTCAGCCAGGTTGTTTTCGCAATCAGAATTGTGTTTTGATTTCTCAGCAGTATTTTCTGCAGATTCAGTTGCCGGATCTTTTTCCTGTGGATTTGCCTGCTCTGAGTACGGTGTGCCTGCTGCCGGTGCTTTCTTTTTTCTGGTTGTCATTGGATCAATTTTCTTCTTTGCCGGGTTTAACGAAGGTACCGGTATGTATTTAAAATTCCCAATGAATAGACTGATTTTGGTAGAAGAATATAAAGGATTCGTCGAAAAAAAGGTCTTTGATGCCCCATCAAAAAAAAAAGAGCCAGAAATCCGGCCCTTTTAAAAGGCAAATACTCTTCTTTGACTTTATAAGTTTTACAGAAAGTGATTGCCCCTTTGAGATCCCTTCACAAAATATAACCCCCGTTAGCGTTTCCGCAGTTTTGTGAAGCAGTACCCTGGGCAATCACTGCACTGTATTGTCAAATTCTGTTCCAGAATCAGTGTACACAAAATCAGGCTGCCGCACTGCAGATTCCCAGTTGAATTGTGGATTTTTTTTCCCGAAAAAGAGAAACTGCCGGCTGAAACCGGAACTACCTAGGAAGTCAGTTGCATTTTAGAAGGTATAACCGCAAGTGAGCCAAATTGTATAATGTGAATGATTTGCGAGTAAATACCGAGGGGAAACCCCATATAAATCCGAAACGTTCAGCTGTTAGTCAAACCGGCTCCCTGCAAAGTCCGTCCTCGGGTTTTCCCACAGTTACCTGAGATCATCTCTAGCAAAAACCGGCTGTTTTTTGAATTCAATAAAAACCAAAAGCCGGATCTCGTGAACCGGCTTTTGGGGGGAAGGTCTTTCCCGCTCATAATTACTGACCGTATCCCATCATTGCCGTTTCAGTGGCGCTGATGTCGGTTTGTGGTAACAGGTATTTTCAATTTCCGTTCCAGCGTCAAAACAAGGCTTTGCGGGTCAGGATCGCCTCAGGCTGATACTTTTTGTGGCGAACTTTGCTCAGGCTGGGGAGCCTGCGGGTGGCCTTCAGCTTGCAAAGATTCCCTTATGTCACACGACGAGGCCATAGAAAGATCAAAGGAATATCTGCAAATGGTAGATAAACCTTTTCTTAACAGCAAAGATGAAAAAGAGACCATTAAAGCGGTTGTTGCCTGGGAAGAGAGTGAAGGTAACTGGCATCCTCATGTTTGTTTTTACAATTGGGCTACCACCAGCCAGGGTCAGATGTCGCACATGAGAGTGGAAGATTTTCTGGCAAATTTCCAGTTGCTCGACGAACAAAAAAAGGCGTAACAATGCTGACGCACCTCAAAGCGTAGTTTTCTGATAAGCTGACCTGTTCAGTCATATTCAACTGCTTCCCGCCCGGACCTGCATGTTGTTAATTTTGTTGAAAGATAAGGCCCTGGTCCTTTGAGGAGCGTTGCCTTTTTCGTAAATTGGCATTACACACAAAGGGTAAACAGACAAATGATTTCCAGAAAAGCTTTATTGATAAGCGCTCCTCTGAGGGGCGAACTAAATGGTGCTGCCAACAGCGATCTTGAGGCCACACGTAATTTTCTATTATCGCCAAGAGGGGGAGCCTGGGCAGCGCATGAGATACACGTGCTCGACAATCCAACTGTACAGCAGATCACAGAAGTTGTGGCAGGAATGCATGCCGACTACACCATAACCTGCTTTTCGGGTCAAAGTTTTGGCGACAGTAACGGCAACCGCTTTCTTGTGCTGAATGGCGATTTTATCAGAGACACCGATCTTCTTAACAGTTCTGAAAAACAGCTGGTGCTGGTTGATACCTGTCCCGAATCCTTCAGCAAAGAGGTGATACATTTTGTGGGAAAACCAAACGAATTTGAACTGGCGCGGAGGATGTACGACAAATGGATTGAACGCTGCGATGCGGGACAAATGATCATGCATGCCAGAACCTCTGCCGACCAGCTTTATGCCGGTGCCTTTACCCAGAAACTTCTGCAACTTGCGAGCAAAGTACCTTCCATCGAGAACAAGTTTCACCTGAAGTCGATTCTCGCCGCCGGCCACGAGGTGCCTCAGTTGCTGCAGGCAGAAGGTTGCGATCTGTCACCGGAGATCAGCTACAGGAGCGGCAATATAAAATTGCCCTTTGCAATGGCTATGCCCGCCCCCCGGCCGGGCCTTCCCGCTGCACAAAACAGTGGCATCAATGCGGTTGCACTTACCATCTTTCTGCTAAGCCTGTTACTTGCCTCTGACTGACCTGGTGTGGCGATTTTCAACAATCAGCACACTACCTTTTAGCTTTACGAACCAGCCAGATAATCAGGGCAACCACCAGCACCACCAGAATAATGCCCCAGATCATACCTGCTTTAAAGATGCCTTCAATCATGTCGCAGGAACTTAAAAGCAGTCCCGCACTCAACACTGCAGCTGTTATTGTGAATTTTTTCATAGTGTATGTTTTAGTGCCTTCTGCAAAACAAATACCCCAATGGTATCCGAAGGAACGCTGCCAGCCGTGAAACAAGGTTACTGCTGTGTTTGCAAGCCTAATGTACCTTCCGGATCAACTTTATTTCAGTCAGACAGTTGGTGTACCTGTACTAACGGTCAGCATAGTTGTTGCTATTTTTCCACATTCTAATCTGTGATTGATAACCATAAAAAAGCCGCCCCCGCAGGAGCGGCCTTTTTTTCACCATGCTTCCGGTTAAGAAGGTGCGCGGAAAGTACCCGCTTCAAACAAACGTTTTCCGGGCACACCACCAGGCGCAGATGCGCGACGCGGCTTCATGGCTAATGCTCCCGTGCAATGGCGTTATCGGGTTACTACCACCCGGTAAACCTGCCTGCTTTGGACAGGAACAACAAAATACAGACCAGGGTCAAGCGGCCCTACTCTCACTGCATCGCCCGCTACAAAACGCTCAATTTCCATCCCTAAGGCATTCACAATGATACATTCGCGCTGCCCGTTTGAGGTTACAGTAAAAAACCCGGTTGAAGGATTGGGGTATATCTTCAGCGTAATCTGTGATTCTGAATTCTCAGAAACACCGGGAGTTACTATAACAGTAGGCTGGCCGGGCGTGTAACTATAATGATTGCAGGCACTGGTATCTACACAACCCTGAGGCGATACCATTATAACAGCATAGTGGCCTGTAGTATTGATCACATAATTTGAATTAGTTTGCCCGCTCACGGTTTGTGTACTCTCACAGTTATACCAGGCTGAAACACTGCCGTTGCCAGCGGCACTCAAAGTGTGACCACTCACCGACACCGTAGGTTGTGGTCCACTCAGATATGCGCCTGATGCCGGAAGACGGGTATTGCTGTACATGCCACAACCGCTGTTTGTATCCCTGGACGCCACATAAAAAGTAGCACTGCTGCCAGGGGAATAAGTTGAACCCTGATGTACCGGAGTGCCTCCGGCTGAAGCATTGTACCACACAGCACCGGTGCCCGGAGGCGTGTTCGCGTTTAAGGTGAGAGGTACACCCGGACAGACCGTTGACCCGCTTGCGCTCAGGGGTGCAGCAGGAGGATTGCACAGTTTGCTCACAAAGGCGTCAGACGAGCCTTCTGCAGGCAGGTTATTGTCGCGCAAAACCAAAGTACCTGTAAACAAACCGGCGATGTGAACATGCCCTTCACCAACCGCAACGCCGTTACTCTGTTCCAGACCCTGAGATCCGGTGTTTCTGGCCCAAAGCACATTTCCATTAGACATATCGTGCTCTATCACAAATGCGTCGAGTGCTCCGCTTTTATTAAGCGTGGAAGAACCAAAGGTAACCGAGGTCATGTCGAATGAACCGCTCATATAAATACTTGTACCGCCCTGGGCAAGAGATGAGGGAATACTGTTCTGAGTGCCACTGTATTTCTGCGCCCACTGCGCAACTCCCGCATTGCTCATTCTGGCCAGAAACATACTTCTGCTTACCACATTGCTGATTGTGGTTGTTCCAAACTGCAAGGAGCCACTTTCAAAATATCCACACAAAAAAATGTTACCGTTGCTCTGAACATGTAAGGCAGTTGGACTTTCATCACCGCTTCCGCCATAACGCTGGCTAAACAGGACGTTTCCCGAATTGTCGAATTTCGCCAGAAAAATATCGAAGCCTCCTGAGTTACTCAGAGCGGGAGAAAAAGAGGAGACGGTATTGCTGTTATAATCACCGGCCACATATACATTGCCATTGCCGTCGATACCCACGCCCACACCGTTATCGGTTTGCCCGCCGCCAATACGTTTGGCCCAAAGCGCAGAACCGTTAGTATTGAACTTTGCCACAAAAGCGTCGCTTACACCCGAATTAATGACACCGTAGTTGCCGAACAATACCGACAGGCTGAAAAAATTACCGGTCATGGCAATATTTCCGGCAGCATCAACAGCTATGTCATTGGCCACTTCCTGAAGTCCGTCTCCGTATGTTTTCGCCCACTGCAGACTTCCGGCAGCATTGTATTTTACCAGAAATATATCTGCCAGACCGGCATTACTGTTATTGTTCAGCGCCGCAGTGCCAAAATTTATTGAAGCACTTTCGAAACTTCCGCATACATAAACATTACCGCTGCCATCAACAGCCACCGAGGTTCCCTCATCGTCGTCGCTTCCTCCTGCTGACTTTGCCCACAGCACAGCGCCTGTGCGGTCGTACTTTATGAGAAAGAACTGCCGGTTTCCCGGCGAAGGATTGGAAAGCGTAAAACTTCCGGCCACCAGCGAGCCTCCGCTAAAATGCCCGGTCACATAAACGTTTCCCGACACATCTGCGGCAACACTGGTTGCTTCGTCATCGCCGGAGGAACCGGCAGTGCTGGCCCAGGCCCAATCGGGCACCTGCGAATGCACCTCAAAAAACATGGTGCATACAAGAAAGGTAAAAATGCATCTCATCTGTCCGTATTTAAAAACAAACAACATCAATTTACATACCCTCAGCAGAAGCACCTGCATAGTGGTATTGTGATTAGAGCCACAAGCCCAACATGGGTAAAAACCTCCCCGCCTTTAATATTTAAGGCTGGTACAGTGGTATTTTATAAGTTTGCGCCCATGAGCAGCCCCCTACGATCACAATTCATGCTGAAGGAAGACATTACCTATCTCAATTTTGGCTCCTTTGGCGCGTGCGCCCGTCCGGTTTTTGAAAAATACCAGCAGTTTCAGCGTGAGCTGGAAGAAGAGCCGGTGCAGTTTTTTATCAGTAAAGGTCCACAGTACTTAAAAAGATCGCGTGAGGCACTGGGCCGGTATCTGGGGTGCCCGGCCGATGACCTGGTGTATGTGACTAACCCCAGCTACGCTGTGAATATAGTGGCCAAAAGTCTGCAGCTGAAACCCGGCGATGAGATACTGACCACTGATCTTGAATACGGGGCCTGCGAAAAAACCTGGGACTTCGTATGCAAAAGAAGCGGCGCAAAGCTTGTTCGCCGCCACATACCGCTTCCGGTGCAATCACAGCAACAGATTGTTTCGGCAATACAGGGGGGTATTACACAAAATACCAGACTAATTTTTATAAGCCACGTAACCAGCACTACAGCTTTGCGCCTGCCGGTTGAGCAGATCTGTGCGGCAGCACGCGACAAAAAAATTCCCTGTTTTGTTGATGGTGCTCATGGTCCCGGGTTGCTGCCACTCAACCTCAGCCGGCTCGGTGCAACCATGTACACAGGCGCCTGCCACAAATGGATGCTTACGCCAAAAGGCTCGGCCTTCATTTACGTGGAACGTTCATTTCAGGCAAAACTCGATCCACTGGTGGTGAGCTGGGGGTATCAAAGCGCCAAACCCTCGCATTCACAGTTCCTTGATCACCATGAAGGGCAAGGCACCCGCGATTACAGCGCTTTTCTGACCATTCCGGCGGCAATAGAGTTTATGAGGAAAAATAACTGGGAAGAGGCGGCTGCAAAAAGCAGGGAAATGGTGCAGCGTAATGCGGAGCGTTTTTCAGAGCTGCTGCAGTGTGAATTGCTTGCACCCGTGAACGAGGATTTTATCACACAGATGCTGAGTATTCCGGTACGTACCCCAGACCCCGAAGGTTTACAGAAACTGCTTTTTGAAAAGCATAAAATAGAAGTGCCGGTTATGCCGCACAACAACGATGTGTACCTGCGTTACTCAATAAACGCATTTAACAGAGATGAGGACCTGGACAATTTGTATGATGCGCTGAACACAATACAACAAGAAGGCGTTCTGCTAAAACAGAGGCAGTATTAGTTTTCAGGGGTACCTTTTTTTTCAGGCAAAACTATGCTTTGGGGGAGGTACACATCAAACACAGCTCCCTCATCAGGCATGCCTGCAGCGCGGATAAAACCATTATGGTTCTCAACAATTTTTTTACAAATAGCCAGTCCTATTCCGGTTCCCGAATAACTGAGCTGCCCATGCAGACGCTGAAATATCTCGAAGATCTTACGTGCGTACTTCTGCTCGAACCCAATGCCGTTGTCAGCCACTGTAATTTTCAGATAGTGCCGGTCAGGTTTTTGAACTGACCCAATCACCTCAGCTTTTGAACAGGAGATTCGAACGCAGGTGTTCTGCCCTTCGCGGCGGTATTTTACTGAATTGCTTACCAGGTTTGAAAGCAGTTGCTGCAATTGAAAAGGTATGCCGATCACAGAAGGAAGTGTCCCGCATTCAATAGTAAGTTCGCCGGCAGTAATTTCTGACTCATAGTTGCTTTTTATTCCCTCCATCACCTCATTGAGATCAACTTCTGCTCTGGAATCATCGTAAAGCTGTGTCCGCGAAAACGCAAGCAGGTCATGGATCAGTTTCTGCATTCTTCCGGCAGCATTACTGATCCTGTCGAGCCAGCCTTTACCGATATCCGACAACCGTTCACTTTCGCGGGAAAGTGCCAGATCGCTAAAGGTCTTTATTTTCCTCAATGGCTCCTGCAGGTCGTGGCTTGCCACATAATTAAAGGAAGTAAGTTCTTCATTGCGGTGCTGCAGCTCGGTGTTCTTCTCTTCCAGCGACTGGTTCAAAAGCGCCAGATTTTCTTCACGAAGTTTCAGCTCTTCCGTCATCTGCACTTCTCGGCTGATGTCCTGACATGTGCCAATGATCTTTTGCGCCTTGTTATTCTGATCTTTCAGTATCTCACCTTTTCCAAGCAGGTGTTTGGTGATGTTTCCCGGCAAAACTATTCTTATCCTGTAATCAATCTGCATGTCTACCAGGATCTTTCGCAGCTGATAACGGAGCAAACTCTGATCATCGGGATGAACCATGCTCAGGAAAAATTCGAGACTAATTTCTTTTGACTGAGGCGACATGTTGAAGATACGGTACAGCTCATCAGACCAGCTGATCTCACCTGAACGGAGATCGTATGTCCAGTTGCCAAGATGTGCCAGCCGTTCAGCCTGTTTATAAAGTTCTTCATTCTTCTGCAGTTTGCGGGTGATGCGGTGCCGGGCTGTCACATCCATCACTGTGCCTTTAAGCAGGAGCGGCGTGTCATTCTTCATTTCAACAACTCCCCTGGTCCAGATAACTTTTTCCTGCGAACCGATCATAAATCTGCACTCGCATTCATGTTCCCTCCGGCCTTTGTGGGCTCCCTCTATCACTGTGTCTTATACAA
>JAEZDS010000199.1 GCA_023433205.1 Bacteroidota bacterium | reverse complement strand
GTCCATCCCGCCTTTTTCCGCCTGAATGCCGCGAAAAATGTTGCCGCCGCCAATAAC
The DNA here is from genome assembly GCA_023433205.1 of Bacteroidota bacterium. GTDB lineage: Bacteria > Bacteroidota > Bacteroidia > B-17B0 > Aurantibacillaceae > Aurantibacillus. The sequence goes on along the minus strand of JAEZDS010000199.1, from coordinate 44,818 downwards.
AATCGCCACCTGGCAGCCGGCTTCAGAAACCGTCTTTATTTCTTTCGCGTACTCCATCAGGCGATCCTGGTCAATGCCAAAGCCTTTGTTGCCCATAAGTGCCTCTCCACTTAACTTCAGTAATATTCTCTTGTATTTCATGGTACTTGCTTGCAGTTAATCCATCTTTAGCAGAGGGAAGAACCAGATTAAAAAAAATCCCCTCCTTTTGGGGAGGGGATTAAAATTATGCCAGTGAGTAGCGCTTCAGCTCCTTCACTGTGAGGTCTTTTTCCACGCTCTGCAGATACTGACGCACAGTCATCTTGTTATCAATAAAGTATTCCTGATTTAACAGGGTCGATTCTTTGTAGAATTTATTCAGTTTTCCCTGCGCGATCTTTTCAACCATTTCTTCTGGTTTCCCTTCAGCGCGGGTAGTTTCACGTGCTATGTCAAGCTCACGGTTAATAATGTTCTGGTCAACGTCATCCTTGTCTATTGCAACTGCTCCCATTGCGGCTGACTGCATGGCGATGTTTTTGGCTACTTCATCAGATACCGGTTTATTGAATCCAACTGCTACGGCCAAACGGTTACCGGGATGAATGTAGGAGGCAACCTGATCAGCATTGATGAGGCTGTAATAGCCGATGTCGATCTTCTCGCCGATCTTACCAACCTGTTCCATAAATTTATCTGCCACAGTTACATCGTTGTTGTAAGGAAGCGCCTTCAGCTCTTCAATAGTTGCAGGTTTTTTTGTTAATGCTATCTGCGCAATTGATTCAGCGAACTGAATAAAATCTGCGTTCTTGGCCACAAAGTCGGTCTCGCAGTTAACACTGATCACCACGGCCGATTTTTTATCATCAGTTGTTTTAGCCAGTACTACGCCTTCTTTTGCGTCGCGGTCCTGACGATTGGCCGCTACCTTAGCGCCTTTTTTGCGGAGAAAATCCACGGCGGCTTCAAAATCACCGTTGCTTTCTTCCAATGCTTTTTTACAATCCATCATGCCAGCACCTGTTTGCTGACGGAGTTTGTTCACTTCTGCTGCTGTTATTGCCATTTTGCTTTCTGTTTTTTTTGTTTCTGTAATCTTATCAGCTACTGAACATCGCTCTCGTGCTGATAATCACGCTATGTTATAAAAAAACGGTCAACCTGTTGCCAGAATGACCGCTTTTAAATATTCTATTTCAAATTATTTTTTTGCTATCACCCGGCGGCGTGGTTTTTTTGCACCGCTTTTTTCTTCCTCTTCTTCAGAAGGAGCTTTGCTTTCATTTTCAATATTGTCATCTGCCTCCGATGACCCTTCCTTACCTTCTTCTTCGGCACTGGCTTCTTTGTCCATTTTTCGATCAGACAGACCTTCCTTCACCGCACCTACCATCAGGTCAATAATGTATGCAATGCTGGTTGAGGCATCATCGTTTGCAGGCACAGCGTAATCAACCATATTGGGATTGCTGTTTGTGTCAACAATAGCGAATGTTGGAATGTTCAGGCGACGCGCTTCAGATACTGCGATGTGCTCTTTTGTAATATCAACAATAAACAATGCGGCAGGCAGTCTTGTAAGGTCAGCTATAGAACCAAACTGCGTTTCAAGTTTTGCACGCTCACGAGAGAACTGCAGACGCTCGCGTTTTGATACGTTTGTAAAAGTGCCGTCAGCGAACATCTTGTCGATCTGGCTCATTCTGCGTACTGATTTGCGGATAGTTGCAAAATTAGTAAGCATACCACCAGGCCAGCGCTCAGTAACATAAGGCATATTTACGGTTTTTACTTTTTCCGCAACAATGTCTTTAGCCTGCTTTTTTGTAGCAACAAAAAGCACCTTTCTTCCTGAACGGGCAATTTGTTTTAAAGCATTGGCCGCCTCATCGATCTTAGCTACTGTTTTGTTAAGATCAATAATGTGGATCCCGTTCTTTTCGGCGTAAATGTACGGCGCCATTGCCGGATTCCATTTGCTTTTCAGGTGGCCAAAGTGAGCGCCTGATTCGAGTAATTCGTTAAATGATGTTCTTGCTGACATTTGTTTTCTTATTCTCTTCTTTAATTGCTCTCAAATATTAACGCTTGCTGAACTGGAAGCGCTTACGTGCTTTTTTCTGTCCGAATTTCTTGCGCTCAACCATGCGTGGATCACGTGTGATAAGGCCTGCATTACGCAGATCTTTTTTAAGCTCAGGATTTGACTCAACCAGCGCTTTGGCAATTGCAAGGCGAATGGCCTGTGCCTGCCCTGTGATACCACCACCAGCTACATTAACTTTAACGTCAAAATTCTCACGCACATTCGCAATGTTGAGCGACTGCGTTACATAATAGTGAAGAGTTGGAGTAGTAAAATATTGTTTGAAGTCTCTACCATTAACTTCGATATTGCCTGAACCTGCTGTTACGTATGCGCGGGCTACTGAAGTTTTCCTGCGACCAGATGTGTTAATTACTTCCATTTATGCTGGTATATCTTATTTTATCTTGCTTAAATCAACTTTCTTAGGCTGCTGCGCCTCGTGTCCATGTTCTGTTCCCGCGTAAATACGCACATTGGTATTTAAAACGCGACCTAAACGGTTCTTGGGAAGCATACCGTGGATAGCATGGGTAAGGATCTCGGTTGGTTTACGGTTCATCCACTCCTCAGGTGTAGCAAAACGCTGTCCTCCGGGATAACCAGTGTAACGAACGTACTCCTTATCGGTCATTTTTTTGCCGGTAAAACGCACCTTGTCAGCATTAATGATAATTACATTGCTGCCAGCATCGGCATGCGGCGTAAAGCTTGGTTTGTGCTTGCCACGCAGAAGTATGGCAACCTTCGATGCCAGCCTTCCTACTACTTCATTTTCAGCGTCAACCAGCAGCCATTCCTTTTCAGCAGTGCTTTTGTTGGCGAATTTGGTCTTATAACTTAATGCGTCCACTTTTGTTAAATTTTAATCATTTCCCTGAATTAGGGGGTGCAAATGTATGAAGTTTTTTCTTTTACACAAAACTTTTTTGAAAAAATGGGCGCTCCGGCCGGCGGAATTTAGAAATCCCTGAAAACCTCTCTGGCGCTGGTGGTAGTTGCCTCCTCCACCTGGTGCAGACTCAGGTTTTTGATGGCTGCCAGGTGCCTGGCCACCTCCAGGATGTAGCCAGGCTCATTTCGCTTGCCCCTGAAAGGCACCGGCGCCAGATACGGAGCATCGGTTTCAAGCACAAGATGTTTCAGGTCAATGGCCTGCACAACCTTATCCAGCCCGGAGTTTTTGAACGTAAGCACCCCTCCGATACCCAACTTAAATGAACCCAGTTGCAGCACCTGCTGTGCCTGTTCAATTGTGCCGGTAAAACAGTGAAAAATACCACGAGGTCGTTTTTCCAATGCATTCAGCAGTTGAAAGGTTATATCGAATGATTCGCGGGTATGTATTATTAGCGGGAGATCAAACCTGATGGCCATCTGCACCTGTCTCAAAAATGCTGTTTTCTGCTCCTCCAGCCTGGTCTTGTCCCAATAAAGATCAATGCCTGCTTCGCCAACACCAACGTATCTGCCGGTTTCAAGCTGCTTTTCCACTTCATCCAGAACATGCTGATAGTCGTCTTCCACATGGCAGGGATGAAGCCCCATCATGGCAAAACAGTGCTCAGGAAATTCCTTAACAAGCGCCATCATCGGATCAACTGAAGAAGGATCAATGTTGGGCAGATAAAATCGCTGAACCCCCGCGTTAATAGCTTTGCTGATCAGTACTTTTCGGTCGGCGTCGAAGGCATCGGCATATAGATGCGTGTGAGTATCTATAAACATCAAACCAAAGCGTCGAGTGTCACTTTTACCACATTGTTGAGTTCGTTTTTTGATGCACCGCTCTGACTCATCACCTTTAAACCGCAAAGTGCATTAAATAAAAACGGACTGTAAGTTTTGGGAGGTTTGGAAAGTTTAATGTCATTTGAATTCTGTGCCTCCTCCAGCCAGGTGGAAAAGATCTCCTGAACGCTTTCTTTGTTGTTACAGATCACCTGAGAGGTCTTCTCGCAGTGTTTGCTCATTTCCGCAGCGGCATTTACCATCAGGCAGCCATTGTCGCCAGGATTGTTGGTAAGGTGGTTAACTACCTCTTTAAAGAGCCACTCTACCTTTTCTAGTCCATTCAATTTTTTCTGAGCCAAAGTTTCATAGGATTCCTGCTCTCGTTTTTTGTAGAATTCAAGCGATTCAAGGTACAGGCTGTGTTTGTCCTTGAAAGAATCATAAAGGCTGCTACGACTTAAACCGGTAGCTTTCAGGATCTCGTCAATTGAAGTGCCATTGTATCCCTTCTGCCTGAAAATCTCTGCAGCGGCTGTCAGCACCTTTTCCTTATTAAATTGTTTAACCTTAGGCATTGTATGTTGAAGTGGGGTACCAAAGTTAATATTTGGACCATGTATTCCAAACAAACTTAGGAAATTTTTTGGACTTACCAGATGCCAAAGTGTTCGTGCAGAACATTTTTGAACCATTTTTCATGGCCATATTCTTTGGTTAGCTGAGCTTTAAGTTCGGGGACTGTGTAAAGTTTTTTCTTTTTGCGCACGGGAACAAAAAGTTTGGGCTCATGTCTGGTTATTTCCACTTTTTTGGCGAAGTACACCACTCCGCCATCTTCTGTGGCCAAACCCAGTATTGTACCCGGCAAACCGTAAAAACTCTCCGGGCCTGTTGAAGGCGCGATATCATAACTGAACCAGGCATAGATCCTGGTGCTGTCGTTAGCCCTCCATAAAGCTTTGCGGCAGGTGTAGCCCGCTATCTTCCTTGTGCCATCGGTAATGTGCCACTTTCTGGAAAATAGCGTGTCGGTAAGATGCAGTTCCTCGCCCCACATGGTTTTTATGAGGTATCTGTTTCCCTTCGTGAAGTCCTGATAAACGGTGTTTTTGGATGTTGCCCAGCCATATTGCTCACGAAGATCGCTTTCCTGGGGCTGGAACAATGAAAAAGTGTCGGTAACGTACAATTCAAAAAAATCTGTCTTGATCTTATCCTCTTCTTTTATCCAGCGTTCAATGTTGTGTTCGTGTTTCCACTTCTTGTAAAGATTGGTCTTTCGTTCGTACACTATCTTTACTGAATGAAGCTGGGCCTTCGCTCCTGCAATAAATAGCAGCGATAACAACAGGGTTCTAATAATCATCTTCCTCCTCCTGTTTTGTTTTCTGACTGTTGAATTTATAAAGTACACGCAGCAAAAAATACCTGCGTATGATCTGCGTTTTCCTGTCCACGATCTGATTTGTACTGATAAAACGCTCGTTGCTTATGTTCTGGTTAAGTATGTCGTTCGCGAGAAATGAAACCACAAGATTTTCTGCTTTCAGGAAGTTCTTATTGAGACTTCCGTTCAGAATAAAATAATTCAGATTGTAGCCCGGTGTTCTGTTGCCATTGTTTACATATTCACCCTGACCGGTAATTGAGAATTTTGCAGGTAGTTTGATCTCGAAATTGCCTTCGATCTTGTAAGTATAATACGGTTGTTGTGAACTGGTGCTGAGATTTGTTTTTGGCACATTATAATCGTAGTTGCCTGAGATACGGGCTTCAAATTTTTCGACACTTTTTTCGAAAGTGATATTGGGTCCAATACTTGAGTTTTGCGAAACAGCACGTGTGCCGTTGATATACGACACATTATTGTTGTGACTGGCATTTAAACGGAGATACACCTTCATAAATCGTTTTAATACGGGGAAGCCACCGCCCATCCACATATTACCGAAATAATTGCCATCAACATTCACCGGCCTGGTAACAGCACGCCCCTGCGCATCAAAATCTGTGCTGCTGCTGAAAGCGTCATCTACTACGTTTATGCTGGCACCTGACCAGAAGTTAACGTCGCTGATACCTTTATAAAACCAGTAGTTGAAATTCACATTGTTGCTGAAATTGGGACGCAGATCGGGGTTGCCCAGAGAGATGCGGTTGGGATCGCTGTTGTCTACCACCGGCTGCATCTGCTGCAGATCGGGTTGCTGGCTGGAACTGTTATAGCGCAGGTGCAGGTTCGATCCCTGGTTGATCCTGTAAACAAACATGGCATTGGGAAGAATGTTGTTCACGTTGAGATACAATTTCTGACCGGTTGTGACGTTGGTGTTTTGTTGCGCTACATTTCTCAGCTGAACACCAGCGCTGATCCTGAATTTTTTCACATCGTAGATGAGCTTGGTGCCTGTTCTGTTTATCAGTCTCAGGTTGTCGAAGTGATTTGAAAGCACAGGATTGAATATGTCATTTCCTGCCGGGAAAAGATCGTACGTCTGCCTGTTGGTGGTACTGTTATTGTGCGAAAAATTGTAATTGAATTCACTTTTCAGCTTTTTTGTCCAGGGCTCTACGTAAGTAACAGAGGCATTATGTTCAACCCTTTTGTTGGCCTGTGTTCTTTCCTGATCAAGTGAGCTGTCGGGCAGTTCGGCGGTAAAATACTGAAACCCCGTTTTCAGATTTGTCCTGGCATCGTACTTGTTGTACATGGGTTGATAGTGAAGCGTAACACTGCGGTCTTTTTTACGGAAATTCCGTTTAAGACTGAATTGGGTGTTAATGTCTAAACTCTGGTTACTGGTTAAATTGTGAAGTACTGTTCTTCTGGTGGTGATCTGGTTCTGAGAAATAAAGTCGTCTGTCTGAACATTGTCATTTTCCTGCGCCGAATACCTGATCCTCGGCCGCACTGTAAGTTCGGTGAGGGAATCCAGTTTGGAAGTAAGCCTCAGGTTGGCAGCGTGACTTTCATTTTTTCCGGTGTTGCTCGTTTTTTTGAAGTTAGTGTACGTAGTGTCTTCAAGAAAGAATTGTGTATTTGTTTCAGTGCCGCTAAAAAGACGATTCTGGTTGAAGGTATAGTCAGCGTTTATTTTTGTGTTCTCCCCAAGTTTGTCATTAAAATATGCACCTGCTTTTATTGTGCGGGGTACTCCCTTGCCATTCTGGCCCTGGCTGGTCCAGGTGCCGCTTTCTTCGTCATAAGACCAGGGTTGCTCGCCGCTTAATCCGTAACGGTCAATGTCGCCATAATTAAAAGCCTGTTTGGGCGTATTGGCCAGCAAACCAAACACCGACATTTTCTGAGTCCCCTTAAATTTGTTGGCCAGCAGCTCGTTTTCGTAGAACCTGTTGAAGTCACCTGCCGCTGATGCTTTTCCGAAGTAGCCTTTTTTTGCGTCTTCTTTCAACTTTAGGTTTATCACTTTCACCGTTTCTTCTGCACCCTCTTCCGTGTTTTCATTTTTTTTATCATACACCTGTACGTCTTTTATCGTTGTGGCGTTAAGATTTCGTGTTGCAACCGTTGGGTCGGTGCCGAAAAACTCGTCGCCGTCAACAAGTACCTGATCAACCTCACGGCCCTGCACGGTGATCTTTCCACTAACATCAACCCTGAATCCAGGCAACCTTTTCAGCAGATCCTCCACCGTTGCATTAGCGCGGGTTTTGAAAGAGTCAGCGGTAAATATCAAAGTGTCGCCTTTGTAATAAGATTTTTCCCGGTAAGCAAGTACCTCCACTTCTTTTATTTCAAGCGATTTTGGAGGCAGCATCACGTTCTTAAAATTAAAAGCGGTGTCGCTTGGGCCTGGAACAAGAAGGTATGTTTTATCGCTGAAGAGTGGGTGAGTAATGATTACAATGTAAGTATCGGGAGCAATAGTAAAGGGCTTAAAAATGCCTTTTTTATCAGATCGCGAAAAAGCCACCAGCGAGGAATCGTTGAATTTGACCGCCATCATCAGCGCGTTAGGCAGTGGTTGCGACCCGGTGGTATCGTTGATGTTTCCTGAAAAACGGAGGTTCTGTGCCTGCAGAACATTCGTAATCAGCAAGAATACTGCAAGAGTGAGCAGGGTTTTACGCACGGGCATAGTTTAACTTTTTAAAAGTATCAAAAAAAAGCTTCCAAACCGGTAACGTCAAAAGGGGGATATAGATAAGTTGATGTGGTTGTGCTGAAATGCTCTGTTACTTGAAAAATGAGATTCAGATTTTGTTCTCCTATCTTTTAAAATGGTTAAAACCATTTTAATTATTAAATTTAGATCTTTAAATAACTTTAAACCGTTTTAACGGTTTAAGAATAAGATAAGTGGCAGGCGCAGAAAAAATCAAAGACCGGCAAATCGCCTCAAACTCCATTGCCTCCCTAACAACTAATACGTAATAAATTAATGTTACTGCGCGTAAACGAAAACAGCCTGGGAACGGCAAAACACAAAATATCTCAATGTCTGAAAGACGGGGGGATCATAATATATCCAACCGACACAGTGTACGCGCTGGGTTGCGACATCACCAAAACCAAAGCCATAGAGCGGATCTGCAAACTCAAGGGAATTAAACCTGAAGAGTCTAACTTCTCTTTTGTGTGCTCAGACCTCAGCCACCTGAGCGAATTTACCAAAGCAATACCCAACAATGTTTTCAGGATCATGAAAAAGGCGCTGCCCGGACCCTATACTTTTATCCTGGAGGCAAATACAAACGTGCCAAAACTGCTGAAACAAAATAAAAAAACAGTTGGTATACGTGTACCCGACAATGCGATCTGTCGCGCCATCGTTGAAACTCTTGGTAATCCTCTGATCTCTACAAGTCTGCACGATACCAGCGATGATATCCTTGAATATTTTTCTGATCCCGAAGTGATACACAGACAATATCAGGACGTGGTTGACATGGTTGTTGACGGCGGATTCGGAAATATCTACCCTTCAACTGTGCTCGACTGCAGCGGAGATGAGATTGTGGTGGTTCGGGAGGGTTTGGGCAGCCTGGAACAGCTTGTGTAATTTCAGCTGACTGTTTTAAAGGCTGTCTATTTGCATTTCCCCTTCTTATAGGTCTTTATTTTTCCAACACACTCGGCTTCTGTTGCACAGGCGTAGGTAACGTTATCGCAGCCGCAAACCTCCTGACCCTCCTCGCATTTATACAATATTACCGTACAATCGAGAGTGGAAGGCTCGCATTTTTTACTGCAGTTTGAGAACAATATTGCCGGCGTAATAAACAGCACAGCGCCTGTTAAAAGTTTACTCAGATTTAGGTTAAGCGGCAGAATCATAGAAGCAATGTATAAAAAGAATCTGACTTGTTCTGACGGAGCAGTTTTCTTACCAAGACGTTGATATCAGGTATATTTTGTTAGCGGCATAAGAAGGGGCTTTGGTTGCCGGCCGGCATCCGGCTATTTCTCTTTTTTCTCAAATGTCACGGTCCAGCCATCGGGTAGTTTCGGCACCAGCACCCAGTTGAATGAGATAACCAGTGATTTGCAGGTGCCACAGGATTTCATGACACAGCAATAATGATACTTTTTGTCTTTTTCCACTTTTTCCACCTCATGTATTGTTTTGGTCTGGCACTGCCCACTTGTTTGCAGGCCCAGAACACTGTGTTTGCTGAAGTCGATCTCAGGCAGGCTACAGGGAAAGAGCTGGCCTGCCGTATCAAAGAGTGCCTCGTACTCCCGTTGGTTTGTGATAAGATAACCATCCTCTGTTACGGCTGGCTCACAGCCTATCAGCACCTCTGATTCAATGATCCCCTTGTTGCTGTCGTCGCCGGAGCAGCGCGGACTTTTCGCACAAGACATGGTGACAAGGAGTGTGAGCACGAAGAGTGCTGTTCTTAATGCCGTCTGTTTCATTGCTGGCAGCGTTTTTATCTAAGGTCCAATACATCTTCTGTGCCGAAATCTGTTAAAAAGAAAGGGCCGTCAACCGGCCATTCAGCGAAAATTATTGTTGAGTGGCTTAATAAAGGTGAGGCCGCACTTATCTTTCTTGTAAGTACTTACTGGAAATAATGATTGTAAGTCTGGAGGTGCCGCTCTATCTCACCGATTGTTGCCTGGCAATGTGAATTGTCCTCAAGTTTACCGATAAGATCGCGCAAAGGTACTATGTAATTATGCAGCTCCTCATGCGCCTCTCCTGTCATGGTGCATTTTTCCACAATGTATTTAAAATGGTTCTGGAGCGAATCTTTAAGTATGCTGCAGCGACTTGATTCAGGAAGGGTTCTGGCCTGCTGTACCTGTTCCATCATTTTGTATATACCTTCGCTGGTTTCGGGATTAGCTTCCCACCTCAGCCCCTGTTTAAGCTGAACTGCTTTTGCTGAGTTACTTTGAGAATTTTCTTCTTCTGAACCGGCAGGCTGCGGGTTACATGAGAACAGCATGGCAGTAACAGCCAGCAGTCCGGTTAAATGCGTATATAGTTTCATGGGCTTTAGATCAGCTGCGAATATCGTAATTATGCTGATTTGCCGACTGATCATTCTCAGTATCAGCACTGACCTCTGTCATTCGGAGATTCGCAGCCCGCACTACAGAAAAAATCGACCCGAAAGTTGAGTGAGCGGATTTTTTGCAGCATGTTTTTTTGTAGTATATTTGTGATATCATAATAATATCATTTAAGTATTGAAGTATGAAAACAGAAAAAAATGTTTCCGCTCTTAACGGTTATCTGGCACTTGCCATTTTTGTAGTTGCGGGTGTTGCGGCTGTATATTGTTTTAACGCACAACACAATATTGCTGGTGGCTTGCTGGCCTTACTTTGTCTCTTTATTATAAGAGGATTGGTAATTGTAAGTCCGAACGAATCAAAAGTGCTGTTGTTTTTTGGGAAATACAGCGGAAGCCTCAAGCAGAATGGTCTTTTCTGGATCAATCCTTTTTATCACAGGCTTCATCTTTCGCTTCGCGCCAGGAATCTTGAAAGTGAAAAGATCAAGGTGAATGACAAGATGGGAAATCCAATTCTTATAAGTGTGATTCTTGTGTGGCGGGTAAGAGATACTTTTAAGGCCTCTTTTGAGGTTGATCACTACGAAAATTTTGTGAGGATCCAGACCGATTCCGCAGTGCGGAAACTTGCAGGCTCTTTTCCTTATGACCACTTTGAAGATGAACAGGCAACCATCACCCTGAGTACAAATTTTGACGATGTGAACAGGGAGCTGGAACGTGAAATTTCTGAACGTTTAGAGATTGCCGGACTGGAAGTAATAGAATCCAGAATAGGTTATCTTGCTTACGCCCCCGAAATAGCTCACTCTATGCTCCGCCGTCAGCAGGCCTCAGCCATTGTAGCGGCACGGCATAAAATTGTGGAGGGCGCGGTTGGTATGGTTGAAAGTGCCCTGAAGCTGCTGGCTGATAAAGAGATCATTTCATTTGACGAAGACCGTAAAGCAGCAATGGTAAGTAACCTGATGGTTGTGCTTTGTGGCGACAGTGAAACCAAGCCGGTGATTAACACGGGAACTTTAAATCAGTAATAATGTCTGAATAATGTCTGAAAAGAGATCTTTTGCTTTACGCATCGATCCGGAAACTTTAAAAGCGATCGAAAAATGGGCAGCTGATGAATTTCGCAGCGTGAATGGGCAAATAGAGTGGATACTGAACGAAAGTCTGAAAAAAGCCGGTAGAAAAAAGCCGCTTCGGAAAAACAGAGGCTAGTGTTCAGACTTTTGTTCTGCTGACTGATTGTTTTTGAACCTGGTTCTGGTGATGGATAAAACAACATTGTCGGCGTTAAATTCATCTTCCTTGCCACTTACCTCAAAACCACTCTTTTGAAGAAGGTTTATTGAGCGCGCGTTAGCATAATGTGTATAAGCTTCTATTTCGGTAAAGCCGGCTTTGTTGAATCCATAATTGAGTACTGCCTTTAATGCCTCCTGCATAATTCCCTGTCCCTGAAACCTGGTGTTCAGCAGGTACCCGGTTTCAGCCCTTTGTCTGTCGGCGGAGAAATTCCATAAGCAGACAGATCCGATCATACGTGTTGATCCTTTTAAACAGATGCACCAGTCAATACTTTGATTGGCTGCCGTGCTTTTTTTCATTTTGCTCAGCAGTTCTCTTGCCTCCGCCAGATCTTTCAGCGGTTCTTTTTTAATATACCTGTTAACACCGGCATCTGAACGCAGGAAAAAGAACTCCTCAATGTCTTCTTTTGTTGTTTCGCGTAAATGTAATCTATCGGTGCTTATTACTGGAAAAGGATGGAATGTCATGCCTTAAGGAATTACTGTTTGGTGCTTTTGTTTGCAGATCTGTTTTTGACGCGACGCCATATTTTTTTGAACCACTCGCCTGACCTGCTTTTTTTATGCGCTTCATTGTCCTCGGATATGTCATTGCCGATCAGCATTGCCACAGGCCGAAGCTCCACATATTCCTCACACACCACCTTGAGCATGGCGGCAAAAGGTAAAAAAAGGATCATTCCTGCCACACCCCACACCATTGCACCGGCGATCAGACTGAGGATGGCGGCAAGGGCGTTTACTTTTAAGCTGCTGCCAACCACTTTGGGACTGAGGAAATTACTTTCTACCAGCTGAATTGACCAGAACAGGATGGCCACGGCCACAGGTACCCACAAACTGTCGTGCGACATAAAGGCGTATAATACCGGCAGAAAGGCGCCAAATGTAGTTCCGATATAAGGAATTATGGAAAGTGTAGCGGCCAGAAATCCGAATAAAAAGGGACTGTCAATACCAATAATCCATAAACCCACGCTGTTCGCAGTTCCTAGGATTACTATAAGCAGCAGCATGCCCGAAAGATAATTCTGACCTACTTTCTGCACATTTCTGAACATTTGTATTACTCTGGGACGATGTTCTTCGCTGTAAAATTTCGCCAGGGCATTGATCAGCCCATTTCTGTAAATAAGAAACAGAAAAGTGTATATAACAGTGGTAAGCAGTCCGGTGAGGAAAGTGGCGCCGCTGCTGAAGGTGCTTTGTAATAATGTTCCAGCCGATTGTTTCGCCCAGGTTTTTGTCTGGGCAAGCAGCTGGCCTCTGCTTACATCGTCTACAAAACTCACGTTGTTGTTTATGAAGATCACCACGTCGGTGAACAGGGCCATAAGTTTATCCTGAAATGCACTGAACTCACCGGACAAATGCAGCATCTGTGTGCTAAAAAAGAATATTATACCGCCGATGATCAGAAACATAATAAAGATGGAGAGAAATGCTGCCGGAACCTTACTCATGCCCCATCTTTCCAGTTTGCGACACAAAGGAAATAAAATGAAGGAAAGCAGCAAGGCAAGACTTAATGGAACCAGCACACCTTTTGCAAACACCATTATAACGAACAGCGCAATAAGGGAGGCTATGGTGAAAAAAAGTTGTCTGAACGAGATGTGCATAGCTTTGATTTTGTTTGGATTAAAAGTATACAATTGTTTACGACCTGCAACGCTGTATGTAGAAGGTGAATGAACTCAAAATAATTTCTTACTTTAGACTAACCCATGCCTAACCAATACAACGGTCGCAATGATTTTACTTTGGAGATTACTAGGAACTCTGATTTTGATTAACCTGGCTTCTGCCTGCCGCCCCTATCATGGAACTCATTTCGAAGGTCGGTTTAAAACTACGGTCAAATCAAAAAAGTACCACGAGCTGCTTAGTCCTCTCAAAATTGTGGGTACCAGCATCACTGAGGCACTGTGTCGAAAATGATCACCGAAAAGACCCGTTTCAAACAAAGCCTGGGGCTGTTCGGCATAATTGGAAAAAGCTCTTTTAGCCGCACCACGTACTTTAATAGTGAGGGGAAAGTTTTAAGGATTGTTGAAATAAGGGGGGATAAAAGAACCACTACCGAATTTCTAAGTGCAGCCGCAAAAGATTCTGTACATATTCAACCTGCCTCAAGTATCCCTGAGTATTAGCGGGTGAGAGCTGGCTGGGCATGGACCACCTTCGAAATTAGTCTCTTAAGTTTTCATAAAATTGTTTGTTGACCTTCGGTTCTTCACAATATTTAAAACAGGGATTAGAGGATTCCGGCTATCTTGCAATGCTTATTCACACAATCTATGAAAAACCTGATTATTGCCATCTGCACGCTTTTTATGATAAATGTTTCCAGTGCGCAAAACTGGAAGAAGGAAAATCTGATGCCCCCGGCTGAACTCGCAGAAAAACTTCAAAGCAGCTCAGCGGACAAGCCTATCGTATTTAATGTGGGTCCAATGGAAAACATTAAAAGCGCCAGATATGTGGGTAAAGGCACCAGCATCACTACCATTAGTAAAATGAAGTCAGAGCTGAGTATGGAAAGCAAGAATAAGACCGTGGTGATCTATTGCGGCTGCTGTTCATTTTCAAACTGCCCAAATATTAAACCGGCCTTTGACGAACTTGTAAAAGCGGGCTTTAAAAACACCAAAGTGCTTGAAATTCCTGAAGGCATCAAACCTGATTGGGTAGCCAAAGGTTACCCAATGGAAGAATAATCCGCTATCCCCGCTGAGGCCGCTGAGCTTGTCGAAGCGAGCCTGTCGAGGGTGGCTGAGCCCGTCGAGGGTGGCTGAGCCTGTCGAGGGTGGCTGAGCCTGTCGAAGCCACCCTAATACCTCAACATATCGTTAAGCCCTTCTTTGATCTGTGACAGTTCCTCTGAACTGATGGTCCCAATTTTCCTTAACAACCGCTCTTTGGAAATTGAGCGAATATGTGCAGTAAGTATCTCTGACTTTTGTGTGAGATTATTATTCTGATCGGGTTTTAGCACCACATTGCCTTTGTAGTTTTTAATTTTAGATGTGAGCGGACAACAAATCACCGTATTAAGATACTGGTTCATTAAGTTGCCGCTCACAATTACTACCGGACGGAAGCCTTGTTGTTCGCTGCCTCTCACCGGATTTAATTCAGCATACCAGATCTCAGCTTGCTTCATTTCCAAGCTGGCTCAGGTAGTCACTCAATCCTTCTTCAGCTACTTTTAGCAGATCAGTATCCTTACTCATCTGGCGATACGAGCGAATGTATTCTGCCCTATTGAGGTGATCAAGGTAGAGATTGAGAGCGCGTTCGATGAGTTTGTTTTTAGGCACAGAAAGCTCTTTGGCTTTCTTTTCAAGAAGGCTAAGCAGGGAGTCGGGGAGGGAACTTGTGAATGTTGCCATACCATCAATTATTAAATGCAAATATAAAACATATTTATGGATTAGCAATACATTATTCAGGCCGAGAAGCGTAAGTGTTATGAAATCAAACACTTAGTTATTTAAACTTCCCCCGTCTATCCATACCTTGATCTTCTGAATCTCGCAGGCAGGCAGTTTCATATTTGGTGGCATAGGTGTGGCCTGCCCCGTGTGGGCAACAGCATGATACAGTTTCCCCGTGCCCGCCGCGGCCTGTACTCCGCCATGAGTTGAAAGGTTGATGCCGGCATTGGAGGTTGTGTTGTTATGGCAGCCTATACAGTTGTTGTTTACAATTGTGCTGATGTCGTTACTATAACTCACGTTACCGGTTTCACAGCTGCTGCTGTCTTCTTCGCACACAAGATTCAGCGCACCCTCTGAGATCCACCTGCTGATAAGATCTTTTTGCTGCTGATTAAGAGGTGTGTTGGGAGGTGGGGGCATCCGGTCATCATGATCTTCTTCGTTAATTACTTCTACTATTTCGCTGTCGCCGGGGCGGCCGGCACGAACAACTTTCATCACACCATCGTAATTGGAAAGATTTACACCGTCCATTTTTGTAATTGCATCGTGGCAACCACTTTTGGCACAATTAGCGTTTAACAGAGGCATTATATCACGCTGAAAATAGACTTTGTCAGGGTCACAGGGCTCGGCCGGACGCGGGGTCTTGTCTTTTGTGCAGGAAATAAGTGCGGGAATTATGACGGCTGCTGCTATCACAGTATAAATACAAATTTTTTTGTAGCTGATCGACTTCATTGTTAATCTATAATATTAAAGATCCTTGATATGTTAAAACCAAAGCGGAACTGCCCACTCAACCAATTATCGCGCGTTTCAGTAAGGTACTGCGACTCAATAAGTGATTTGTTATTGCTGAAGAGAAGATGAAAAACATGCCCCCCCGTTTCTATTTCTAGTCCTACGCCAAGCGGCGCGTGAAACCCATTGCCGCTGTTGCGCTGCTCATCGAACACCTGGAAGTAGTCGACAATAATGCCTGCCCGTTTGGTGAACATATATCGCAGCCCCGCGCCCAGCGCAAAAAGTGTGTTTCTGTCGTTGAAGTGTACAAGGTTTCGATGTACGATAGTTGGTGCGAGCTCCGCTGAAAAGGAATTACTGAATTTTCGCGCCAGCAAAAGCTGGGAGAAATAGTTGAAGCGATGCACAAATTTATTCGTAAAGTACGTGGTAGAAAGCCGGTCGCTACCCGAGCGCATAGTACTGAGTTCAGTTGCCATGTATAACGACATTGATAAAGGCACCGCTCCGCTTTCAGTCTGCTGTATAAGTTTGATTTTGGTGTTAAAGTCAAGCAGCTGCCTGCGCAGGTGAGCGCCTTTGCTCCGGCCAAAACCAATTGCCCATCTGTCGTTTAAACCGTAGTCGAAACTTATACGGATGTCGGCTACATTATCGAAACCGTAAAGGGTACTGATGCCACCTGCCTGCCCGCCAATGTCATCAAACCGGTGTGCTATTCTGAAGTCGAGTTCACCACGTTTCACCTGTTCGATCGTGTGCATGTTCACGAGCTTGGTGGTCTTAAAAGTTGCCCTCACTTTCAGGTCGGGCGGCTCACCACTCATGGCATTCATCAGGCTGTCGAGATCCTGACCTTGCAGAGTGATCGTGGAAAATGCAGCAAGCAGCAAGAATACTTTTTTATTACTGAACATCATGCTTCTTATGGTTGAGGAGAGTATTTGTTAGGTCTATTGTGGATAGAAAAGTGGTTTTTTGTTTTTCAAAGATAACTAATCCGGATCTTGCTTTTTCAGGAACGAAAGCTGCCAAAAAAAGCTTCACGGTATGCTGCTGAACTTTGTGGGAAATAGCACCTCCTTCGCAGCACTTTGTAATGTTGTTGGCGGAAGCTATATGGGGACCGGGAATTGAGGTTCAGCCTCGTTGCAGAATTTGTTTCACTGACTGGTCGTGGCCAATTGTTTTTTCTGTTGATCAATGCCTGGAATTGCTTTTTAGAAAGCGGGAAGTTTTTGCACTTTATCACGCAGCAGCTGTGATATTTTGTCTTGTGTGGCTAACCAGGTTTGGCCCAACTTTTTGGAAAAGTTGTGGTGCGAAACACCGGTCAATTCACCACAATCCTCTGAACGGTTTTTTCGGTTCCCGACACTACCACACAAAGATAGATGCCTGGCTGCAGTCCGCTTACTTCATATCTGTCGCCGGGCCTTAGTGAGCCGGTGTTGTGGATCTCACCCTTGTAATTGAGGATGTTGATTTGCGCATTGGCTTGTGCAATTATTGAGAATGTTCCGTTGTTGGGGTTTGGAAAAACCGAAATGCTGCTATGGTTTTCCGGAAAGTCCACTGCAATGATCCTGGAGTACGAGAACGTGCCATCTAAGTCAGTCTGTTTTAATCTGTAGTAATTCACTCCGCCCGCCGGCTTTTGATCGTTTGACCTGTACGTAAGTATTTTTTTGCTGTTTCCGCCCACAGCATTGCTGGCTATCTTTTGCAGATCAACAAAAACATCTCCTTCCATTTTTTGAACCGTGAAAAAATCATTGTTTCGTTCGGTGAGAGTATTCCAGGTGAGGCAGATGATCTTATTGCACACCGAGGCTGTAAAATTTAGCAGCTCAACGGGCATTACCATGCTGCATTCAGGCAGGCTTGCCGGTAAACAGCCAGGACCACTAATTGTGCCATCACTCGCTCTCCATTGCTCTGCTCCGCAGATAGCAATGAGGTTAGCCCCTCCATTTCCGGGAGATGTTATTTCGCCACCTCCAAAAATATACAATCGTGAGTCACAGGGCAGGTACATTTTATTGGAAACAGTAAAATGAAGATTGCCTTTTACAACCAGAATGGTCTTTGATCCGCAGTTAAAATTAACGTTGTTTGCGAGGGTTACCGTAAAACCAGTCCCAATTACAATTGAATCACCGCAGGATGGTATGGTGTTACCCGACCAAGTGTTAGCGTTGTTCCAATTACCTGTACTAACTGTGGTACGGGTTGCGGCATTATAAAATGACGTGTTCAATAGAACTACTATTAGCCCCCTCAAAAAACCATCCATTGCGCCTCTTGTAAAAATTGAATTCATGCCATTAATATTACAATCCTGGTGCCATAAGGCTAAGTGGTTGATAATGAACACGCAACTTGGCCGGTAACATGCGGTGTTTTCCAGAAAATGGAAATAAATGATGTTTGAACTGATGTTTTTGTGATAATCAAAATATTTTTTCCTTTAGGAACTGTAAAGCACAGTAAATCAGCGGTTAACGAGGTTATGGAATTATTCCTGAATTTGGAATATCGGAAAATTTGTTATCTTTGATGATCACACTTTAGTATATATGGTCACAAAAATATTTCTCGTTGAAGATGATCCTTTCTTCGGAGAACTTCTCAAGAGACACCTTTCCCTCAACAATGATTATCAGGTTCACCTTTTCAGGTCGGCCAAAGAATGTCTCACTAATCTTCATCAGAAGCCCGATATCATCACGATTGATTTTGGCTTGCCTGATATGCAGGGTGATGAATTGCTGAAGGAGATTCAGATCTATAACAAGTCAATTCCTGTTATCGTAATAAGCGGACAGGAACAGATATCAGTTGCCGTAAATTTTCTGAAGGCCGGCGCGAAGGATTATATCATTAAGGACGAAAACACAAAAGATCTTCTTTGGAATGCCATCCTTAAGGTAAAAGAAAATCTTTCATTGAAGAAAGAAGTTGAATCACTGAAAGAAAAGTTGGAGGAAAAGCACAGCTTCGATAAAAGTATTATCGGTACTAGTCCGGCCATGAAACAGACATACACCCTGCTTGAAAAAGCTGTGCGGTCAAGCATCAATGTATCTGTGTGCGGAGAAACCGGCACAGGCAAGGAGGTGTATGCCAAGGCAATTCATTACAACAGCGACAGAAAAAAGGCTCCCTTTGTGGCAGTGAACATGGCGGCAATTCCTGCAGAGTTAATGGAAAGCGAACTATTCGGTTATGAAAAAGGAGCCTTTACCGGTGCCAATAACCGTAAAACCGGGAAGTTTGAAGAAGCGAACGGTGGTACAATTTTTCTTGACGAGATTGCTGAACTTGACCTGAGTCTGCAGAGTAAGATATTGCGTGTACTGCAGGAGCGTGAGGTTGTGCGGGTTGGAGGAAGTGAATCTGTTAAGCTTAACATCCGGCTTATAACTGCCACGCACAAAAATCTGGCGCAGCTGGTGCAGGATGGTAAATTCAGAGAAGACCTTTATTACCGGATTCTTGGTCTTCCAATTGAATTGCCGCCGCTGCGCGATCGTGGTAATGATATCCTGGTTCTCGCCAGGCACTTTGCCGACGCGGTGGCAAAAGAAAATAAAAAAGAGGCGGTCATTTTTTCTCCCGAAGTAAAAAGTCGCCTGATGGAGTACACCTATCCTGGCAACGTGCGTGAGTTAAAGGCGGTAATTGAACTTGCCGTTGTTATGTGTGATGGCAATGAACTGAAGCCGTCCGATCTTATGTTCAGCAACCTTCGTGGTAATCCGCAGTTTGCCTTTTCTGAAAAAACGCTTAAGGAATACAACAAGGAGATCATCTCCTGGTATCTGAATAAATACAACAATAATGTTGTTGAGGTGGCAAAAAGGCTGGATATAGGAAAAAGCACTATCTACAACATGATACAGAAAAAAGAACTGAGTCTGCCAGCCGGCGGAGCTCATTAACCGCTGCACATTAATGATGTTATCGAAAAAGATCAGGAAAGAGCTGGCTTCGCTGGATGCTGTTTCAAAAAAGGATCCGGCTGTAAAGGCTTTTATAAGCAGCATTTCCAAAGCTTTAGCAGAAGAAGAAAAAGAAACCAGCCGCAAAAGGGACGCGGCTCGCGACAGGCTGATTAGTGCTGTACCATTCTGCAGTCAGAGTGCTATGTTGTTATGGAACAGCAACCACAATACAATATTTTTTAATGATGCTTTTTTGTCACTGTTCAGGTTGCCAAAAGAACTGTCGGAAGAAAATGCATGGTCTCAGCTCTTGTCGTTACTGCTGCTTCCCGAAAAGTTCGGCGATAAGATCAGGTCAATATTGAAGCAGGAAAAGTCTTCCGCGAAAATTCTGGCAGAGACAAAATACGGTCAGGAAATTGAGGTTACATTTTCGAGGATCAGAAATGGCAAGGGCTCCGACGGTTTTCTCTGGCAGTTTCAGGACATATCAGAACAGAACAAATTAAAACGCAACCTGCACAATATTACCCAGGTGCAGCATACAATACTGAATGGCACAAATTACAGCATTGTGTATACTAACCGCAAGGGCACAATAATAGCTGCCAACAAGGGGGTAGAAGATCTGCTTGGCTACAGCTCCGCAGAGCTGGTAGGAAAACATTCACCACTTTTGTTTATTGATGATCGTTTTTTGAAACAACGCGCTCAGGAGTTAAGCGGTGAAACCAAAGCTGTTGTAGATCCGGGTTTTGAAGTGCTCACAGCCATTGCGCGGACAGGCGTAGTTGACACCAGGGAGTGGGAATGTAAAACCAGCAGCGGAAAGCCTCTCAGTCTTTTGCTTTCGGTGTCTTCAATTATAAATGACGAGGGAGAGATTGCGGGATATTTAAATGTTTTCAGGGACGTAAGCGATAAAAGAAGATCGGAGGAGGCGTTGCGTGCCAGTGAGGCCCGGTATAAAAATATTGTGGAAAGATCAACAGAGATCATATATAAAACCAATATAAAAGGCATTTACACCTATGTAAATCCGGTTGCGGAGCAGGTCACCGGCTATACCTCTGCCGAACTTTGCAGAATGAGATACCTTGACCTGGTGGAAGAAAGTTACCGCAATGATGTAATGCGCTTTTACAAAGCTCAGATCAGAGATAAGGTTGCATCTACTTATTATGAATTTCCCATAAGATCCAGGTCGGGTAAGTTGCACTGGATTGGGCAGAGCCTGCAGCTGAGTACCGATGAAAAAGGACAGCCCGAACTTGTGGCACTGGCAATTGATGTGTCACGGCAAAAGGAGGCCGAACTTCATATGAAGGCGAGCAACCAGCAGCTTGAGCTCTTTAAAGAGCTGATCAATTACTCGACCGATGCTATGACCGTAACAGGTGAAGATGGCACGATCTTTTATCTGAATAATGAGGCAGCCCGCCGTTACTCCGTTAAAGCTGATGCCAAAACCCTTCTCAATATCGGTTCGCTTGATCCTGCTTTCAGATCATTGGATCTGTGGAAAAAGCACGTACTTGATCTGAAGCAGAACAGCAGTCTCACCTATGAGGCCACTTTTTTGAATGAGGAACTTGGCGTTAAATTCCCTGTTGAAGTTACAGAGAAGTACATTCGTATAAATGACGAAGGATATGTAATTGCCACTTCTCGCGATATTACAGCCCGCAAAAGGACCGAGAACCTGATCAGGGCGCAGGAAGAGAAGTACCGGAATATCATCGCCAATATGAATCTGGGTTTGCTTGAGGTTGATCTGGACGATAATATCCAGTATGCGAATCATGGTTTTAGTGCCATGTCGGGCTACCAGGCCCAGGAACTTATCGGTAAAAATGCTGCAAGTCTGCTGGTTCCACAGCACAAAAAGATGGTGCGAAAAAAAATAGTGCAGCGTATTAAAGGCCTGGCCGATATGTATGAGGTTGAAGTGAGAACAGGCAGAGGTGAAAAAAGATGGTGGATGATAAGCGGTGCGCCAAACTACAACGACAAGGGTGAGCTGATTGGTTCGATAGGGATACACCTTGATGTTACCGATCAGAAAAGACTGTCAATTGAACTGGAGGCTGCAATTAAAAACGCTGAAGAAGCCTCCAGGGCTAAAGAGGCTTTTCTGGCAAATATGAGTCATGAGATCCGTACTCCGCTAAATGGAATAATTGGCATGATAAGGGAACTTGGGCACGAGGAGCTGAGTGATAAGCAGCAGAAGTTTGTGCGGAATGCCTCCATGGCTTCTCAGCACTTGCTCTCGGTGCTGAACAATGTGCTGGACATCACCAAAATTGAGGCCGGTGAATTGAGTCTTGAAGAACATGCCTTCAGCCTGGCTGATACTGTGCAGGAGGTGAAACGTATCATGAACAGCGCCGCCAGGGAAAAGGGTCTGTTCCTGGGTATTTCCACTCATGAGGTGAAAGACAAAGTGTACATTGGAGATGCATTCAGGATCAGGCAGGTATTGCTTAACCTGATCGGTAACTCCATCAAATTCACCAATACCGGTGGTGTTTTTGTAGAGTGCCGCGTGCTGGAAGAACGGGGCACACGCCACCGATTATCTGTTTCAGTAGAAGACACCGGGATTGGAATGGATAAAGATTACCAGGGTGAATTATTCAAAAAGTTCAGTCAGGAAGATTCTTCAATCTCACGCAAATATGGCGGTACCGGTTTGGGCATGGCCATCGCCAATGAGCTGATTCACCTGATGAAGGGCCGGCTTGAAGTGCGTTCGGTTAAAAATGAAGGCACGGTTGTTGAGATGGTGATTGAGCTGGAAACAGGTCGGTTTGAGGAGACAAACGTGAGGAAAAAGATCCGTAACAGGAATCTCAGTGGGATGAGAATACTGCTTGCAGAGGATAATGAATTTAATATGGCAGTGGCGCATAAATCACTTGCCCGTTTTGGTTGCATTGTAACGGAGGCGCGTAATGGCGAAGAGGCAGTGAACATTCTGAAAGAAGATCCTGCTTATGATGTAATATTAATGGATATGCAGATGCCGGTTATGGATGGTATTGAAGCCACCAAAACCATCAGAAACACGCTGGGTTTACAGATCCCTGTGATAGCGCTTACCGCCAATGCCTTTAAAACAGAGATCGAAGCATGCAGAGCGGTTGGCATGAATGATTATATTACCAAACCATATGAAGAACAGGCATTGATCGAACTGATGTCTTTGTACCACCCCGGCGCTGAGGAAGAAGTGCAGGAAGAGGACAATCTTAAAACCGCAGAGGAGGCCCTGTTGTATGACCTCACTAATCTCACAGAAATAAGTGGCGGCGACCAGGAGTTTGTGAATCGTATGCTTATTCTTTTTGCCGAACAATCACGCAGCACACTGGGAGAACTAGAACTTGCGCATTCAGGGGGAAACTATGCTGAAATTGCCCGGCTTGCCCATCGTATAAAACCAAGTATCGATAACATGGGCATTCATTCATTAAAACAAACTATCCGTGAACTGGAAAAAACAGCACGTGAGAACCCTCAGCCGCAAACTGTGAGCAACCTGCTGACTGTGGTTAGTGAAGTGCTCAATAAAGTGATCCTTCAGGTCAAAAACGCTAAAGCCTGATTCAGGCGTTCAAAGTTCCTTTTCACTCGGTTTTTGAACAATTTTCCCTTGTTCTGGCATTCCAATCTTTCCAATTTTCTTTGGAATTTTCCATATTATGGAAAATTGCCTGTCTGCGCGTTGTTCTAATGTGTTGATATATAGTTATTTACGTTTTCGGCACTGCTTTGGCAATAAAGAGGGAAACACACAATTATGAAAACGATAAAAACCCTTCTTCTAAGCTCAGTGCTGATCCTGAGTTCAGCAATTTCGGCCCAGTCACTGGTGATCAAAGGTAAGATCCACGACAAAAACGGAAAAAAAATTCAGGCCCATTATGAACTCAGCGATGAACAGGAAACTGTTCTTTCGGGTGAAAACCACAAAATGAAATACAGGCTGGAACTTAACAGGAGTTATGTGCTGAAAGTAAGCTGTGAGGGTTTCGAAACCAAGACCATTCGTTTTATCACTTATACTGAAGAGCAGGAGACCTTCACCCTCAATTTTGAAGTAGTGCTTGAACCAACGGTCCCGACTGTGGCGGTAAGTGCCCCTAAAGGTGGAAATGTTTTTTTCGACCAGAGGATTGGCACTTTTAATTACCGCCGTTCATAACAATTAAACCAGAGAATTATGGAAAGGGTATTTACGCGCACGGTCTTTCTGCCTCCTACCTCCTGGAAAAAGTACGTGCAATACCAGAAAACAAAACAAGCAGAAGAACTAAACGATCTCACACCTCTTATGAAGCCTCCTCTACATATAGTGCCAATTGAAACTGATCTGCACAGCATATGGTTTGAAAATGACATAGTTCATTCGATAGCTAAAGCCGATGTAGATGTAACTGTACAAAGGCTTGAACAAACCTTTGATTTGATAAAGGATAAGTTCCCGGGTAAACGAGTATGCTGGATAAGCGATATGACCAGCATTACTGCCCCAGGTCGGGAGGCTAGAGATTATGCTGCCGCAGAAGGTGTGAAATTTATCAAAGCACTTGCTCTGATAACAAACTCAGTGCTGAGCCGTACCGTGGCTGAGATTTTTCTTCTTGTAAAAAAGCCGTCCTATCCGGTTAGGTTGTTTACAAATGTGGAAGATGCAAAATCGTGGTTGAAGACCATGACAGAGATCTGATTAAGACACAGGAAAAGTAGTGTAAGTTCTCGCATCCTATACAAATCCAGAATTTCAGCACACAACCACCATGCGAAGTAATTGTTTTTGTAGAAGGAATAACAAAGTTGCTGCGCTTAATTCAGCGAAAGAGTTAAGGTTATCAGACTCTGGGTCACTGCCTGGTCAAGCCCGGCACAGGGCCCGGAATGACGATCCGTTGGATGTCGCAAGATTCCGGATCGCAGTCCGGCCCAGGCGCCCGGAATGACAGTTCGTTAGTGGCCGGAGTACACCGGAGACCTGTGCGCGGAAATAAATGTGGGTCCGGTGAACAAATCCTTTACTGGCACGCTCTTTTCTTGACTATCATGTTTGCATTGTAACAGAAGGATACAGCCACAAGCACCAGATGAGTTTTAAATTATCGCGATTTTTAACAGTATTAAAAAGGGCGTTCAGGAACTGGTACAAGCATGAACCAGTGCGCCAGAGCTCCGTTATTGCCTATTATGCAGTGTTCTCGGTTCCTGCACTGCTGGTAATGGTGATTAATGTGGCAGGACTTTTTTACGAAAAGAGTCAGATCAGGGATACGCTCAACGCACAGATAAAAACTGCCATTAATCCTGATACCGCAGAAAAAATTCTGAATGCAGTTGACCGGGCAGGCGAATTTGATAAGGGTGTTGTTTCTGCCATTATTGGAGTGGTGGTGATTCTGGTAGGCTCGCTGCGCATCTTTATCCATTTGCGCAAAAGTTTTAATACCATCTGGGATACAGAGAACGACAATCAATCGTTTATGAAGGAGTTGAAAAAGATGGTTTTTTCTATGGGGCTGGTGCTTACACTTGGTTTTCTTTTATTATTGTCGATGGTGATCACCACTGTTATTTCCTCCGCTTCTGACTGGCTGCAGCGATTTTTACCTGATTTTATTGTTTACCTCTTTTTTGCGATTGAATTTATTTTTTCACTGGTCCTTATCTCTGCTTTGTTCGCACTTATGTACCATTACCTTCCTGACTGCAGGCCTCAATGGCCGCCGGTAATCAGAGGGGCTGTTCTTACGGCATTGCTTTTTATGCTGCTTAAAACAGTGCTGAGCTTTGTTTTTTCGCGTATTAACCCGGCAGAGGCGTACGGCGCAGCCAGTTACATAATTCTGGTGCTGATATGGATGTCGGCAGTATCAATGCTGATCTTTTTCGGCGCACGTTTCATCAGACAATTTGAACTTTACAGCAACGATAAAAAACAGGATGTACACCACTCTTAGTATTATATTTTTTGACAACTGGGATAGCATTTTCCGCACTTTTCTGGTCACCATATTGGCATACGGGGCGCTGGTTGTTATACTAAGAGCGTCAGGCAAACGAACCTTATCAAAGATGAATGCCTTTGATTTTATTGTGACCATCGCCCTTGGTTCAACACTGGCCTCTGCTTCGCTCGATAAACAGACTTCTCTTGCAGATGCGGTATTGGCTTTGGGCCTGTTTGTTTCGCTTCAGTATGCTGTTACCTGGCTGTCTGTTCGTTTTAAATGGGTAAAAAACGTGGTAACCTCTAAACCTTCTTTGCTATTGTATAAAGGAGAAATAATCAAAGCCAATATGAAAAAGGAACGTATAACAGTTGAGGAATTGTATTCGGCAGCAAGAGCTAAAGGGATCACCGACATTGGTAGTATTGATGCCATTGTGCTTGAGTCTGCCGGAAAAATGACGGTAATTCATCACATGTCCGACGGAGGCATAGAAAGTTTAAGTGATGTAAAGGGAATTGATGAGCGCTTTTCAGATTCTCAAAAGAGCTCATCCTGAAAAGATTGTAAAATGCTATTCATTGTCGGGGCTTTGGTTTTTGTGCGCCTCCAGTCTGCTGTTCAACAATCGGATCTCCTGCAACAGCTCCTCGTGGCGGTCTGCCGGTTGGTTGTTTTTTGCGATCACATCCTGATCTATAAAAAAGGAAGCAAGCACGGCAGTGAGATACCCCAGTACGCCAAGACTATACAGCGACAATATAAAACAGATAGCCCTGCCTTCGGGGGTTTTAGGCCAGAATTCACTGGCAACCGAAGTCAGTAACATTGCTGTCCACCACAGTGCTTCACCATAAGTTTTAAACCCCTGCGACTCTTTTTCAAAGGCATACATAGCAGCTGAACCCACAAAACACACTACAAGCGTAAGCAGGATCACATAACCGAAGGCTCTGCGCTCGAGTGTGTTGCTGAGAATACGCATGGCACGGTTGAAGGAGCCGACGATCCGTACTACCCTTACACTGCGAATAAATCCAAGTGTACGTAAAAAACGTAATCCCACAAAGATCCTGAAAACCCTGAACACAGGAATGATAAGCGAAAGCATGGTGATGATGTTCTTCGCCAGGAAAGGCCGCTTTTTGGGGGCTAATATCAGTTTAATCAGGAAGTCAAAAATAAAGATAGCCCATATAACCATGTGGCCTTTTCCAGTAGTGGGGTAAGTGACCAGATGAGTTCAACGATCAGCAGAATTAGCCAGATAATCCCTAAAATTATAAGAGGAATTTCGGTGTACTGACTGATTTTAAGCAGTATTCTGTAGCGACGTGTTGGTGTAGTTTTTTCCATGATTGCAGCTGTTCAATCATGAAGATAGTATTTCCCTGCCTTTCGTTTATAAATTTTATCCAATCACTTCTTCAGCACAGCCTTTGTAAAAATATGCGGAGGAATCTCCTGATCGAATTTAATGTCGAGCATCTTCATCTCTGTGCCTTTGCCATTCTTCAACATGTCTTTATATATAATGGTTGTGGGAAACCATCGCCCCTGAATCTTTTTTACGTCACTCATCGTGATCTCTTTTAACTGCTGTCCGCTTTTTGCGAAAAGCTGCTGACGAACGGGTACAAAATATTCTTTGTCAATCCAGATCTTTTGAGAATGATACGCAACATCAGCTACTTTGGCTACGAGACTCAACTCAAAACATTTTCTGCCATTTATTTCTGATTCGCCGGCAAACCTGGCTTCATATACTTCGGTCAGTTTTCTGTCTTCCATCATATCCTCGTAAGAAAGATCTGAGCCCATCACCGACTGCCGCAGCAGGTGACCTGATAGCTGAATAATACGATCGGTTGATGGCGAAAAGATCCAGAGGTGATCTTCTTCTTTAAGCATCTTTGTGCCTTTTTCACTGGCCGGCGACAGGTATTCGGTGTAGGATTTTTTTGTGCCAACCGACCAGGTCTTTGAAACAATGGTGCGGCTGCTTCTTTTTCCGTGAATGCTCATGCTCGATTCACTCACCCTGTTTTTTGAAGACATGTTTTTGTCAACTTTTTCGAGGATCTCTTCAGCGTTCTGTGCTGCCAAAGCACCGGAAAGCACAAGGGCAATTGTAGTGATTTTATTTTTCATGATTTATTATTCAAGTTCTTTAAAAAGTTGCGCGGTTTTTCTCTTGTATATGCCTGCGCCCGCCAGAGCGTTGCCAAGCACCATCGAGAAAATACCGGGGATAAATCCTATATAAAATGCAGGGCCATCAATTACCGCCCTTACAACAGAAGGCATCATCAGCGTGGAGGTTTTCATTGTTGCGCCAATATCCACGCCTGCTTCCTGCAGGTAATAGGAAATGCCAAGTCCTGCCAGAGTGCCGCAAACCGAACCAATAACACCGATCAAAAATGCCTCCGCCAGCAAAGAATAATAGATGTGGTTTTTTGTTTCACCCATTGCCAGTCTCACGCCAAACTCGTTGTAACGGCGCAGGCCCCCAAGCAAACCTGTGTTCCACAATACTACTGACATGGCCATTACAAATACAGAGATGAGGATCGCCCCCATACGGCTGCTAAGGCTGATGTATTCGGCCATACTTCCCTGGTCACTCAAACGCTGCATTAAAGGCGCATATTCGTCGCTGCTGTCAGCATGTTTCCGATTAAAAAATTCCTTCATTTGTGTGGCTTCTTCATTATCGTAATGTGGTTTGGCGCCAAATCCTAATATTTCACCTGCTGCATTGTCCATCTGTAATGCCTGTTGTGCATCGGCGATATCTATTATGATGGCGCCGCGGTCTAAAGCTGCAGACCCGAAACGTACAGTGCCGGCCACCAGAAAATTCCTGAAGGCCATACTGCCTTCCATTGTAGAACTGAAGAGCGTAAATTCATCGCCTGGCTTTACATCAAATTTTTCAGCGAAGTCGTGCGTGATCAGCGCCTCTCCTGCCTTTTGTGGCATTGCGCCACTTACAAGTGATTTTTTGATATTGAAACGTTCAGGTTCGTTGCTTCCCTGTGTCAGCAGATCAATGGCCCATCCTGCAGCCGGACCCTGCGCTCTTGTTTCTCCATTTTCGTCCGGAAAATCTATCATGCCTCCAAAACGAATGCGTGACACCCAGTCGTAATCTGGCCAGGATTTTTTTAATTCAAGTATCATTGAGTCGGCCTCCAGCAAAGCGAGGTCGTTTGGGGTTTGCTCTGACTCTGCCGCATACGCGTTTGTTGTTACCTTCACATGACCGGTCATAAAGTTAGCGTTCATCACCAGCGATTCTCCCATCACTCCTTTGATCCAGCAATTGAGTACCACTGTGAGCATCACACCAATCGATACCACAATTATCGGCAACAGACTGCGGCTTCTGTCGTTCCTGATGCCTTTGAGTAAAAATCTGATCATTGTATTTTTCCTTTTATTGCTTCGGTGGGTTTCATCTTTGAGATCTTGCGGGCCGGTAAATAACTCACGATGGTTGCAGAAACCACCACAAGCAGAATTGTAGACAGTATCATGCCCGCACTGTAAACCGGAATAATTTTTTCCGCTATCGACAGTCCGGCTTCTTCCGCTGATTTTGGCATTGGTATTCCCTTTTTCACAAGAAACAGCAGGAATGGTATCCCATAGACTGCACCCAGCAACAAGGCGAGAAAACTATGAGCGCTTCCTTCCACGGTAAAGATCCACACCACCTGCCTGCGTGTCATACCCAAAGCAATGTAAGTGCCTATCTCCTTTTGTCTTCTGAAAACTGATAGTACCTGCGTGTCGAATATGGCAAGCAGGGCTATACACAGCAACAACCCATAAATGATTTTGCTGCCGCCTTTCTTATTTTCCATTACTTCCCTGAATTCTTTCAGCAGGAAATCATTGTCCCTTCCTATCCAGCCTTCTGTATTTTTTACCATAACGTTAGGGCCTGCAACAAGTAGTGTGGCTTCATTGTGTAAACCGGTCATTTTTTGCAGGTCTTCAAGTGCCAGCCATATTTGTGCGTTATCAATACCCGGTACATTGTTGTCGAACACCTCGGTAATGGTTAGTTCACGCGCGTCGAAAGTGCCGTTCTTGTCACGCCAGCGCACAAGAACCTGGTCGCCTTTTTTTAAACCCGCTGCAGCTGCCATTCTTTTTCCAATAACAGCTGGTGATTGATCTGAGGGTTTATTAAGCGTTTGTGTTGGTATTTTTAGGATATTTTGCCCGGCATCAATACCCTTTAGTGTCACATTTAACATACGACCTCCCGGAAAGATGGAGGCCTGTGTAAGAAGAATTGGTACCACCTCTTTTCTGTTTACAAATTCTTTGATGGCACCTTCTACTGGCTGATGGGCATCCTGTAAAGTAAAAGCATCGTAACGGTCGTAAGTGGGGTGCCAGAGCTGCCCGTTCCCTGTTTCCCATTGCATGGTGTCGTTCAGTGCCTGCATGTTCCATCCGTCGAGCATGCCGTTGTAAAAGACGATCACAACAAAAGCGAGTGATAATACAAATACATTGAGCCAGGTTCTTAATCCTGCACCTAGCAGATTTCTAAAAGCGAGTTTGATTGCCAGCATAGTATTAAATTTTAGCCTGAACCATAATGCTGTCTTTTTCCACCATTCCATCACGCAGCGAAACTATACGATCCAGATACTGCATCACCTTTTCGTCGTGCGTCGAAAAAATGAAAGTTGTATTCAGTTCCTTATTAAGTTTTTTCATGGTCTGCAGAATATTGTGTGAGTTTCTGGCATCCAGATTAGCCGACGGTTCATCGGCAAGCACAAGAGCAGGGCGTTTCACCATAGCACGGGCGATAGATACTCTCTGAGATTCTCCTCCCGACAACTGAGAGGGTCTTGAATCCGCTTTGTCGGATAATCCCACCCACTCAAGCGCTTCCATTACTGCTTTTTTTCTGTTTGTTGTGTTTTGTTTCTGCAGCAGCAATGCAAACTCTACATTTTCGAAAACTGTATAAACTGGAAGCAGGTTATATGACTGAAAAATAAATCCAATGTTATAGTTGCGAAGGTGCGCTGCCTCCTTGTGATTCAGTACCGAGACTTTGTGCCCCATCACTTCAACTTCACCCTCACTTGGCGTGTCAAGCGAGCCAATAATGTTAAGCAGGGTTGTTTTTCCTGAACCGCTGGGACCAACCAGTCCCATAAATTCGCCTTTGTTTACTGTGAGGTTGATGCTTGAAAGCGCCGTAAATTCTCCCGATCCAACAGGAAATCGTTTTACGAGACTGGTGATGTTAATGATGGGTTTTTCCATTTTGTTTTATTTAATGATTGTAAACCAGCATCAGTTGTAATCCTCTTCCTGCGAAAAGATTTGCCTGATTGGTTTGTTGCTGGGGAATAAGTGTGTTGTCGGGGTTCCAGTAGGCCATAAGATAAACGTAGAATTTGTTGAACTGGTGTTTCCAGTTCACAAAACGGTAAATGTTTTTGTTGTGGTGATCGTAATATACCATGCATGATACATTGTCGAACATTGTAAGCGGGTAGGAGAGGGCAAGTGCAGACAAGGTGACATATTGTTTCGGAGAAAGTACATCATTGCCAAAAGCTGTGACAAACTGTTCGGCGATAAAATTCAAGCCATTTCCGATACCGAATGTATAGTCGGCTCCAACAGTTGCGATCTGCTGATTGGAAAACATACCAATGTCTCCCTTCTTATTTATCCAGACTCCTTCTACCCACAATCCTATCACAAGATCCCACTTAGCATCAAAACCTATGCGATTTTCAGGGACGTGCGCAGCACTCAAGCCGAGTTGCCTGGTGTCGGTGATCCTATGGTGATAGGAAATTCCTGCCTCTCCACGTTTTATGGCAGACTGAAATCTTCCGCCAAATTCAGGCAGGGAAGTTTTTGATGGCGCTAATTCCCAGGTTCTGGGTTTGTTACTGCCGTGTAAGATCCAAAGCCAGATATTTGTGTTGTTGAGAAAATAATAGCGGCCTAAAAAACCCCATACGCCATTTGTGAGCTGAAGTGGATCACGCGGATCAACCTGATCGAACCACATAAGAGGACGCATAATAGTTGCTGATCCGAAGTTTATTTTCTGTAGGCCCAGCCGGGCTTCAAACTGTGCATTGCTGTAACGCGCCCATAAACGGTAAGGGCTTATATTTCCGGCCAATATTGCTGTATCGCTGCTGCCGAGGCCTGCCTGTGCACTGAGGTTAGCCGAAGCTTCAACGTCTATCAGTTTACCTGAAGGCAGATGTATCTCGTAATTTAGTTGCGGGATATATCGTCCGCCAAGCCACACCGGCGAAGTGCCCGAAGGATTAAATATTACCCAGGGCGATAACATTCCCCTGAAAAGCAGAGTGTCTTTCACAACGGCACTGCTATCCTGCGCCTGAAGTAAGGGCAGCAAAAAGAGACATACAATTATACAAACGGGGGCTCTCATTTTTTGGCCGGGGAAATGCCATAAGCAAACATCCGTGTCATCTCTACCACAAGATCTTTGGGGTCGGCATATAATGCTGTAAGTTTCGGGTCGTTAAGTAGTTCGGTTACTTTTTGTGTAAGAATAAAAAAGAATTCCGCTTTCAGGTCCTTGCGGAAATAACCCTTTTTCTGTGCCGCTTTAAAATCATTCAGCATCTCCAGCCAGGTGGCTCTGGTTTTTTCTTCAATATAAGTTTTCAGGCCAAGTTCAGGATTGGTGTAAAAGTCCTGCAGAAACTCCCTGCTGATATCTTGTACACCTTGCTGTTTTAACATCACCAGTTTATTGATCCTTTCCTCGGGGCTGATCTTTTCCTTCATGAGGTTCTTAAACCGCAGGACCCCAGCGGAAACCTCGGCATCAAAAACGGCCCTGGCAATCACAAGCTTGTTCTCAAAAAACCTGTAAAAAGTCATTTTACTGATCTGCGCTTCTTTGCAGATGTCCTGCACCGAAACTTTTTTATAACCATATTTCCAGAACATCCGGCGTGCGGCTGACAGAAGCTGCTGTTCTTTTCCGTTCATTTCTGTATTGGACACATTCATAATTAGGGGACAAATATAGTACAATATTACGAAAATGGTAAAATTGATAAGAAATCGTAAAGTGGATGGCTGCAGGGTGCTTTAACCTTCAGGGCCGTAATATTGTTAAGGGAAGTACGGTTAATGAGCTGCGGGCTGCTGAGCGAGATTGCGGGAGTGGCGCTGGAGTAGCGGGGCAGAACTTTTTTAAAAAAGTTCGTTAGGCGACCTTTCGCCCTTTTGCCAGTGATCGAGGTTTTGTATGGTGGTGCCGGCAATGCCGTTCAGGGCCTCGTGGGTTAAAAATGCCTGATGGCCGGTGATGAGAACATTAGGTAATGACCTAAGTTCATTATAAAGCGGATCATCAATTTTTTTATTGCGGTGGTCGTAAAAAAAGATAGGCTTTTCGTTTTCGTAAACATCGAGTCCCGCAGCCGATACGGTGTTGTTTTTTAAAGAGGCAATCAAAGCTCTGGTGTTCACAATGGCCCCACGGGCTGTGTTGATCAGCACCAACCCCTTTTTTACTTTGGTAAATTCTGCCTCGCCGAACATGTAACGGGTAGCCTCATTAAGCGGACAGTGGATTGAAATTACATCGCAGCTACGGCACAAATCATCAAGTGAAACATATTTTAGTCCGAATTTTGTTTTCAGTTCATGGTCTTCAACAGTATCATGTGCCAGGAGCCGGCAGCCAAAACCGTGCATAATGCTGGCAAAAGCACCGCCTATTTTGCCGGTACCTACAATTCCAACTGTTTTTCCGAAAAGATCAAAGCCTGTGAGTTGGTCCAGTCGGTAATCGCCAGATTCCATAAGTTTCTGTGCCAGGATAACTTTCCTGTTCAATGACATTAAAAGAGTTACCGCATGTTCTGCAATGCTGTACGGCGAATACGCTGGTACATTGGCTACAGTAAAACCCAACTCCTTTGCTTTTTTAAGATCAACGTGGTCATATCCTGCTGAGCGCAGCGCCAGATGTTTTACTCCGGCAGCCTGAAGTTTTTCCAGTGTATCTGCAGAGGCGTTATCAGAAGTGAACAAGGCCACAGCTTCACAGCCTTCGGCAAGATGAGCAGTTGTTGTTTGTAATGCTTGACCGGTAAAGAACAACTCATGTTTGCCTGCTGCTGCCGCTTCAAGAGATGGACGGTCAAATCCGTGAATGCTGTACACTAAAGTTTTCATAATGCGGGTATCGGATCTTATTTGCCAAAACGTTCCCTGATCTCCTTTTCAAGTGTTTCTCTGTGTGAGGGATGAGCAATTTCACAAAGGGCCAAAGCACGTTGTTTTAAATTTTTCCCAAAAAGGTACGCCACTCCGTATTCTGTTACCACATAATGAACATGTGCACGGGTTGTAACTACTGCGCTGCCTTTCTTGAGAAAAGGCACCAGTTTTGATTCTCCTTTTTCAGTGGTTGAGGTAAGGGCTATTATTGGTTTACCGCCTTCTGAAAGCGCTGCCCCGCGTATAAAGTCCATTTGTCCGCCAACTCCCGAATACTGATAAGTACCAAGTGAATCGGCGCATACCTGCCCGGTAATATCAATCTCGAGCGCTGAATTGATTGCAACAGCTTTGGGATTTGTTCTTATCACTGTTGTGTCGTTCACATAATCAATATCGAGGAAGGCCACCTGCGGATTGTCATCTATGAAGTCGTACAGTTTTTTTGTACCGAGGGCAAACCCGGTAACGATCTTTCCCCGGTGTTTGCGTTTGTATTTATTAGTGATCACGCCTTTTTCCACAAGTGGAAGTATACCATCGGAGATCATTTCGCTGTGAATACCCAGATCTTTGTGTGTATGCAATGCAGACAGAACCGCATCGGGAATTGAACCAATCCCCATCTGCAGGGTGGAGCGGTCGTCGATGAGTTCGGCGCAATAGCGCCCAATGGTGCTTATACGTTCGGTGATCTTGTTCGCGTAACTTACCTCAGGCAGAGGACCGTCGGCTGTAACAAATGTGTTGATCTCACGCACATGGATAATGCCATCGCCATGTGTGCGGGGCATGTTTCTGTTTACCTGTGCAATTACATGTTTGGCATTACGTACTGCTGATCGTGTAACATCAACCGAAGTGCCGAGCGAGCAATAACCATGCCTGTCGGGTGGAGAGATGTGGATCAGCGCCACATCTACGGGCAGAATGTTTCTGTCGAACAGCAAAGGTATTTCACTGAGAAAAACAGGTATGTAATCACCTCCCGGACCGTTCACTGTCTCACGCACATTTTTTGAAACAAACAGCGAATTGATAAAAAAACTGCTGCCAATCTGCCCCTCGTCCAGATGAAGTTCGCCAAGCGTGCTGATGCTTACCAGCTCAACGTTTTCAAGTTGTTTTTTTCTCTTGAACAGTTCGGTAAGCAGCAGGGTGGGAGTGGCGGCGCTTCCCTGCACAAAAACGCGGTCACCGCTGTGAACTGCCTGTATGGCATCTTCAGCTTTCTGATACAATATGTCCATGTGCCTTGTTGTATCTATCTGGCCTGACGGGAGTTTTTCTCAATCTGTTTACGGAGCGCCGAGATCACCTCCTGAGTGGCCTCTTCAAAAGAATGTTCCTGCCTGCTGGCATACAGATCGTTGCCGGGTATCTCAAGCCTTATTTCGCAGATCTTGTTTGCACCTGTATCGCTCTTGTCGAGCTTTAAACGTACGTTGGCTCTTATCGCGTCCTGGCATTTGTCGGCCAGAGCTCCCACTTTCTGATTGATAAAATTTTTCAGGTCTTCCTTTGCTGTAAAATCCAGCGATTGAATGATGATATCCATACTTGTATATTTTTTATTCTTGTTTGTGTGCGGTTTCTGCTGCCATTGGCGGAATAGCCATTATGGGGATAGTGATATGGCAGATAGCTGTTTTCGCCAGGTTCCGGCTGAATAAGCGTTCCCAGATCTTTTCTCTTTTTCGTGGCGAGATCACCAGAATATCGGTTTTGTCGTGCGCAGCTGTTTCGATGAGAGCGTCCAGCACATCTTCTGACCGTATCGTTTTGAATTTTAACGCGGTGCCTGCGGCTTTTTGTTCAAAATCTTTTTGTGAGATGGAGCCTGCTGTGCTGTCGGCAGCGGTTTGACCGGCAAGATGCACATGAAGGATAGAGATCTCAGCGCCAAAACCTTCATTTAATTTCAGAAGATGTTGTAAAGCATAAAGATCCTGCGGTTTATAATTAACTGCCAGAGCCATCTTTTCAAGTTTCTTAAACTGCCAGCGGGCAGGTATGGCAATTACGGGACATGGTGCGTCCTGAATGAGGTCGGCGGTGAAACTTCCCAGCATTACCTCGCGAAGTCCGCTGGCGCCTTTTGTTCCCATTACTATGAGATCGGGATGGTTTTTTTTACAATAATCTTTCACCTTGGGGAGAAAGGCACCACGGTCGACAAAGGTGGTGATCTTAAGTTTTTTGTGGGTCTTTTTGAGCAGGTCGTGCATGTGCGACAGCCTGAACCTGAGTTGTTCCTCAGCCTCAATGTTCTCTTTTATGCCCTGCGTTTCAGGGTAGAAGGCGCTTTCGAAGGGAATAAAACTATGATAGAGTGTAATTCCTGCCCCGGTAAAATGTGCCAGATTGGCCGCGTAAACCACGGCAAAATCGGCTGGTCTCGAAAAGTCGGTGGGAACAAGAATGTTTTTGAAAATCTGCATGTGCAATATTAGTTAAGTGAACGGAGATCAATGCTGATCTAAATTAGTCTTCGGTGACTTTTAACGCAATTTATATACCGCTGAAGGTGACAAGAATCATAAACCTTTATGACATGCTGTTTTACTTGTGCCATCCGGCAGGAATATCTTTGAATAAAAATACCTAAAATGAATAAAAGTGACAACTATAAAGAGGTCGCAGCCAGAGTGGCTGAAGAGCTTGAAAAGACTGCTGCCGAGGTGGATCTTTTGCAGGTGCAGACCAAACTTGGTAAAGCAGAAGTGATGGATACCTTTGAAGATCTGAAAAAGCAGCTATATCGCGCGGTGCAGGAAGCAGAAATGGCCCTGCAGCGATCGGGACAGGCTGCAGATATCAGAGCTGTTTTGAATGCTCTCGAATTATTAAGAGTGCAGCTAACGCTTGGTATTGCGGAATCCAGAGAGGTATTTGAAACCCAGCAGGAAAAAATTCATGCCTCACTGGCCCAGGTTCTGGCTACAGTGAAAAAAGAAAAAACACTTGGCGCATTTTCTGATAAATTGAATTTCGAGATAGAGAAGTTCAAGGTGAAGCTTGATCTGCTTGATCTGCACTTTAAGCTCGACAGGATTTCGCTGCAGCAGGCTTTTGATGAAAAACGGAAAGTGCTGGAAGAAAAAATAAAAATGGTGCGGAGCAGTTTCGGTGAGCAATAGGAATCTGGTATAACGTAAATTTCCTGGTTTTGCGACAAAACAGACAAGAAACTATGTGACCTGCTAAGTGTCCTATCCTACTATTGTGGTTAGTTATGGCAATCTCTATAAAACTGTCCGATCACCGTTTTTCTTTTCCTGAAAACTCCGCAGCAAAGTCAGATTTTTTATGTCAGCGTCGTTCTCCTTGTTTGTTTCAAGCACCTTGGGTATGTGTGGAAAGGTTTTTACGATGAAGCGGAAGATCTCCAGTCCCAGCAGACCTTCTCCAATGTGCGCATGCCGGTCGAGCTTGCTTCCCAGCGCGCCTTTTGAATCGTTGAGGTGGAAGCAGAGTAGTTTATCCAGGCCTATCCTTTTATCGATCAGCTTAAAAAAATTGTTTATGTGTTTTTTTTCACGCAGATCATATCCAGCTGCAAATGCATGACATGTGTCCATACACATCCCCATTCTCGGAGAGTTAATGTAATCTATGAGCGCGCCTATATTCTCAATATTTCCCCCCACACTCGAGCCCTGACCTGCCGTATTTTCCAGCAGTATTTTTACCGTATTTTTTTTGGTGGCTGCCAGCACTCTTTTAATGTTATCACCAATACGCATTATTGCCTGCGATTCTGTGTAAGCCCCGGCCGTTCCGGGATGCAAAACTGTGTGAGTAAGCCCTAAAGCCCTGCAGCGCTCAAGCTCCATTGCAAGGGAAAGCAACGATTTTTCAACTATTTCTTCGTTGGCCGAACCAAGACTGATAAGGTAGATGCTATGCGAAAATGCCTGCTTAACACCATGTAGAGGCATTTCTTTTCGGAAGAGAGCGGCCTCTTCCGTGCTAACTTCTTTTTCCTGCCAGAAACGCTGATTTTTTGTGAAGATCTGAATGGCATTTATGCCCAGTCTTTTGGCCTCGGCAAGGGCGTTAACATAACCGCCTGCTATAGATACATGAGCTCCTAAAAGCATATACAGGATTGTTCAGGTAGGTATATTATAATTTCATGCCAGCAGATTCCGGTGAAATTAGGGGATAAATGTATCTTTGCCGCTGTTTTATTAAATACGCCATTTTATGCAGAAGACAATTGAGGCCGCCTGGGAGAACAGGGAGTTACTGAAAGACAAACAGACGATTGAAACTATCAATGAAGTTATTGAGCAGCTTGATAAAGGTAAACTGAGAGTGGCAGAACCTTCAGGTGATGGCTGGAAAGTGAATGACTGGGTAAAAAAGGCGGTGATCCTGTATTTTCCTACCAGAAAAATGGAAACATTTGAGGTTGGTCCGCTTGAGTTCCACGATAAAATGGCCCTTAAAGAAAACTACGCGGCGCTTGGTGTGCGTGTGGTGCCTCACGCTGTGGCCCGTTATGGTGCTTTTCTGGCCTCAGGCGTGATAATGATGCCAAGTTATGTGAATATCGGCGCTTATGTAGACAGCGGAACAATGGTAGATACCTGGGCCACGGTTGGCAGCTGTGCGCAGATCGGCCAAAATGTTCACCTGAGCGGCGGGGTGGGAATTGGCGGCGTACTCGAGCCGGTTCAGGCCGCCCCGGTTATAATTGAAGACGATTGTTTTATTGGGTCTCGTTGTATTGTGGTGGAAGGTGTGCGTGTAGGGAAACAGGCTGTTCTGGGCGCCAACGTGGTACTAACACAATCAACAAAGATCATTGATGTGACAGGTGAAAAGCCGGTAGAAACAAAAGGGTACGTGCCTGAACGCAGCGTTGTTATCCCCGGCAGTTACA
This sequence comes from Bacteroidota bacterium, assembly GCA_023433205.1. Taxonomy (GTDB): domain Bacteria; phylum Bacteroidota; class Bacteroidia; order B-17B0; family Aurantibacillaceae; genus Aurantibacillus. Next base: position 5,922 of record JAEZDS010000199.1, on the reverse strand, counting down.
CCAAAAAATTTCCAGCGGGAGAATTTCAGGTTCCCTGCGCGCTGATCATCGGTACACGAAAAGCCAGCACTGACCTTAAGACTTCACTCAATGATGCGCTGAGGGAGCATAATGTGGCGGTGTAAAGATTTAAGTCGTTTATTAGATCCGGATTGCGAGGTTGTTGCTGCTTGGTTAGAAACGCGCCTTATTGTTTAAAAAAAATGTAGTCAGTGCTCAGCGGCTCAACGCCATGCTGCTTCATTTCAGAAGCAATTTGTCCCCGGTGATAGGTTGAATGATTAATAACGTGAAAAAAGATGTCCCTGACCATTTTGCTAAATGCCTGACCTTTGCTGTTTTGGTAGTTGACGTTTTGGTCCAGTTCTGAGCGATGTAGAATCTGCAATGAATTCTCAAAATTTTCTTCGTCAATCCTTTTTAAGTCCTGCAAAGCATGGAGCTCCCATACTCCGGCAGCCATGCTCTTCCCTTCTATTCTACGGTTCCAGATCTGGTGGGCATTTATAATGTGATTGTAAAGCAGCACCGCCTTCTCAGAAGTCATGTCAGCGCCGGCATAAAATGCATGCCAGAGTTTTTGGTTCATGTGATTGTTGTATTCAAACAACTCCTTAAAAAAGTGTTTCATCTGTGGTACTTTATTACAGCAGACCTGGTGGTTTCAGGATAGTTTTTTTGTGACATTCAATTGCATGCTTAGCGCAGCCATCAACTTTTCACCTCGAAATAACAAGTTTTTGATTAAACAACACTTGTTCTGAGTTCAGCTGGAGGAAATAGATTCCCGGCGCTTCATTTAGTATCACTTTCTGATTTCCTTTTTCAAGCATACGGCAATCAATGATCTTTCCATCACAGTTGCTGATCCTGAGCACAGAGGTTGTGGGCACCTCAATATAAAATTCACCATTGTTCGGGTTAGGGAAAAGAGAGAACCTGTGTGTGGAATAAGTTCTGAGACCCGTTGGAATACTACCTACCACCCCGCAATTTTTACCAACCTTGCTGGCGGACACAAACTGCGAACTAAAGCTAACTCCGGGAGGATTTGAATGACCAGCGGATTGTTGGAAAAATGTGCCGACGCCTTCAATTACGGTGTGGCTGATAGAGGAGGTGCAGGAAAAACTTCCAAGCGATTGTTTCGTATAGGTGAACAAGTTACAATAGCCCTGGGTGATTGAATCGGTAAACGTTTGGCAGGACGAGGTGGTCTGTAAATTATTGATTACTGTGTCTGTTAAATTGGTTACGTAAAAGCTCAAGACAGTATCACGCACAATTGCCTGGTCATTCATTGAGGCCGGAGGAGTGTAACGGGTTTCTTTAATCTGATAGAAGATGGTGTCATTGTTGGGAGAATTGTTTTTTTGTGTGAAAACCTTATAATGGTACGTTGGTGGTCCGTTGAGGCCGGAGCCCTGGATGTAATGCCAGAAACTTGTGACAATGGTATCTCCCACTTCGTAGTCAAACACGGAAGCATTAGTGAAATGCTGCGAGTGCACAAAAAGGGGAATAAGCAGGAATAAAAAGAAACGATTTTTTTTCATGGGTGGCATTTTAAACGAAGTTACAAACTTATTGCCAGCTCTCGTTGGCTTTTTGCCGCCAGAACTCACTCACGAATGTGCGTTCTCTTCTTTTTTGATCAGCTGCAGGTCCTCTATCAGCTTTAGCACAAACTCCAGCTGCTCCTCCTTATTAATGTCGCTGTTGTCGAGTACGATGGCATCGTTGGCTTTGATGAGTGGACTTTCTTTTCGGTTTATGTCTTCCTGGTCGCGGTTGGTCAGACTTTCAAGGATCTCGGCAAGTTCAAAATACTGTCCTTTACTGCTGAATTCGTCAAGCCTGCGTTTGGCCCGCACTTCCGGATCGGCGGTCATAAAAAGTTTTAGTTCGGCATGCGGAAAAACATGGGTCCCAATATCCCTGCCGTCAAGAACAACGCCTTTTTTCCTGCCCATTTTGCGCTGAATAGCCACCATTGTTTTACGTACTTCTTTTATGGCGCTTATTTTACTTACTGCATTACTTACCCGCATTGTACGGATCTCGCGTTCAATATTTTCACTGTTAACGCAAATGTCGCTGTTGTGAGTAGATTCGTTGAGGGTAAAACGGATGTCGAGTTCCGGAAGGTCACGCAACAGCGCTTCCTCGTTTATTTTGTAGTCTTCGTCAATGTAGCCTTTTTCAAGTGCGTACCAGGTTACAGCGCGGTACATGGCGCCGGTGTCAATGTATTTGTAACCCAGCTTTTGTGCAAGTGCGCGCGCGAGTGTGCTTTTTCCGCAGCTGCTGAAGCCGTCTATGGCTATAGTGATCTTTTGCACAGGCCTTAAATTTACAAAAATCCTGTGGCTGTACTGTGAAGTGATTCTTCATTTGCCTGAGGGTCATAAATTTTTGTGGTCGCCGCACGCTTTACTGCTTTGCAATCTGTTCACAGCCGTGAAAGCCTCAATTTTCAAAAAGTTATGAATTTGAGCCTTTAATACTGGCATTTGGTTAAATTTGCCCTTTGATTTTTTCGAGATGAGCAAAGCGGATGTATTGCTGGGCCTGCAATGGGGCGACGAAGGTAAGGGCAAGATAGTAGATGTACTAACCCCTTCCTACGATATTATTGCCAGGTTCCAGGGTGGGCCAAATGCAGGTCACACCCTTGAGTTTAACGGCATGAAACACGTGCTGCACACTATTCCAAGTGGGATATTTCATCCTTCCGCTATCAATATTGTAGGGAATGGTGTTGTGATCGATCCGGTAATTTTTAAAAAGGAAATAGAGGCCCTTGTAAAACTTGGGGTTGACGTAAAAGCTAAATTGCTGATCAGCAAACGTGCGCATCTTATTTTGCCTACACACCGCCTGCTGGATGCCGCAAGCGAAGCTTCTAAAGGAAAAAACAAGATCGGTTCTACGCTTAAAGGTATCGGTCCAACCTACATGGATAAGACCGGCCGCAACGGCCTGAGGGTTGGTGATATTGAAACCGCTGAATTTAAAGAGAAGTATGAGGCGCTGGTTGAAAAACACAAACAGCTGCTCTCTTTTCACAACTATGACTATAATTTGCAGGAGCTGGAGCCTGCCTGGTTTGAGGGCATCGAAACATTAAGAGGCCTGCAACTTATAGAAAGTGAACATTACCTGAACGTGGCAATGAAAGAGGGGAAAAAAGTTCTGGCAGAAGGCGCTCAGGGCAGTCTGCTGGACATTGATTTTGGTTCTTATCCGTTTGTAACCAGCAGCAATACCATTTGTGCGGGTGCCTGCAACGGACTGGGTATAGCTCCTAACAGAATTCAGAATGTGATCGGAATTTTTAAAGCGTATTGTACCCGTGTTGGTAGCGGTCCGTTTCCCACAGAACTTGAAGATGAGACCGGAGAGAAAATTCGCAGGGAAGGTAAGGAGTTCGGAAGCACTACCGGCAGACCACGGCGTACAGGCTGGCTTGATATCCCGGCATTAAAGTACGCGGTAATGGTGAACGGCGTAACCGAATTGATGATGATGAAGGCCGATGTACTGAGTATATTCGACGAGATTGAGGTGTGTACCCATTACGAATACCAGGGTAAAAAAATTGACTACCTGCCTTATAACATCGATCCCAATTACCTGAAGCCAATTACCACCAAACTTAGAGGATGGAATGTTGACCTTACGGCAATTGATGACAAATCCAAGATCCCTTCAGCTTTGAATGATTATATCGCCTATATTGAAAAAGCGGTGGAATGCAGGATATCCATCGTTTCAGTGGGGCCAGACAGGAAGCAGACTATCAGAATGTAATAAAAAGGTTCTTCCTTGAACCCTAGTGTTTAGCTGTGCCTGAAAGTAGAGTCGGAATGGTGAGCGGGAAAATGTTTGTATTTCAGATCACGCTAAAGATCAGCAAACCGTAAATAACAAAACGGAGGTATCTGAAAAGTGCCCAGAGCAGGTAGTTCCTGAAACTGTACTGGATCATTCCGCAGGTTAAACTAACAATTGAATGCGGCAGTGGCAGAAGCGCACCTATCACCACAAATACGCCTCCCCACTTTCTGAGATTTGCTATGTGCCGGCTTACCTTGTTGTTCATATAGGTTTTTACCGATGGTATTCTATAGATGTAAATACCAATGATATAGGCCAGTACTCCGCCCAGGTACGACAAGCTGGCAAGAATAAACAGATAAAGCCAGGGCTGACTCATCTTTGCGCTCCAGCCAATAAAAATTTCGGGTGGAATAAGTCCAAGTACCGTTTCTGAAACAAAAAAAACAGTTAAGATGTGCGAGGTTGAATAGTTGTTCACCAGCGACTGAAAAAGCGCGCCTGTGTCAAGGAATTTGTAATCTACGATCAGAAATATAAGAACGCAGGCGCTTAACGTGGCCCCGCCTTTGATTGCGGCCGCACGCAGGAATTCATAGAACCTGGTGATCTTGTAATAACGGTTGAGGACGTGCCTTCTTTTGATTGTGCTCATTAAACGTTTTCCAGAATTTTTTAATTTATTTTACCCCGCTAAAGCTGCCTTGTGACCGTTCAAAACAGCCATCAGGCTGCAGGACTGAATCCTCTCTGTCAGTTCCTGTATCAGAGTATGCTGCCGGTTTTAAAGAAGATGAAGTTTGGGAGGTGGCAGCTGGATCTCAAACGATCCTTTGGGGAGCAGGAAAGGACAATGTTCCTGCTGATACAGGATACGATCGTTCAGTCCCTGTGCTGAGGCTGCTGCTGTTACAAAGGGGTTCAGGTTTTTTTTAACCACTTCCTTTTCTGAATTACTGTTCTCATTTTTTTCAAGGTCAGAAACTGGCATTTGCTGGGTAGCCGAAAAAGCAGCCGGTTTTTTGAGAAAAGAAACAAAAGGCAGCAAAGCCAGCACCATAAATGCTGATAAAAGTATGCCGGCAAAAACGAGCGCTGGTATTTTGATGCCGGTAAGAACCGGTTTTTTGTAGGATGAGTCCACTGCGTTTAGGTACAAAACCAAAGATACCCAGAATTTGTGTCAGTATAGCAGGACACGGGGTGTATTTGCATTTTTTGTATTACAGCCGCATTTGGCAGAGTGTGCGCCGGGGCGCGCAGTAAATAAGATCACTCAGAGGGGCATTTTGCAGTTAATAGCGTAAAAGCATAGGGCCTCTGAAAACAAAATAATTGAGCATTCTTAGTTTTCTGCAACATTGCCATTTCTGCCAAGCGAGGCACGTTTATAATCACCCGGTTTTAGTTTGGATGAGATCACCATCATCAGGATGCCAAAGATCACAAAAGGGATACTTAGCCACTGGCCCATATTCAGCGCCAGTTCATTTTCAAAAGGTACCTGGTTCTCTTTAAAAAATTCCACCACAAACCTTTCAACAAAAAGCAGCACACAAAGCAATCCCAGCATAAAACCCGGACCCAGCTTCTCTCTTTTGTATTTCCAGAGCCTGTAAAGAAGAATAAAAAGCAGAAGACAAAAAACCGCTTCGTAAAGTTGTGCGGGATGCCGCGGATGATGGTCTTCCTGCACAAAAATAAAAGCCCAGGGTACAGTGGTAACAGTTCCGATTATTTCGCTGTTCATCAGGTTGCCAAATCGTATACACATGGCTGCAAAGGCCACAACTATTACCAGTCTGTCAGAGAGCCATAACCAGCTTTCGCCGGTTTTTCGGCAGTATAATATTATGGCGGTGATTATCCCCAGAGCTCCTCCATGGCTGGCCAACCCCCCCTCATATACTTTTAGGATATTAAGCGGATGGGAAATATATCCTTCATTAATAACCCTGCCATAAGCGTCGTACTCATCAAACCAGGGGCCATAAAAGAGGCAGTGCCCAAGTCTGGCGCCGATAATGGTGCCTAGTATAACGTAAAGCGTTAAGGTATCGAGGTCTTTTTCAGTGCGGCCTT
>JAEZDS010000163.1 GCA_023433205.1 Bacteroidota bacterium | reverse complement strand
CGAAGGCGGGGCTTAACCCCGAAAAAATCGGTCCGCTTTCAAAAGTTGCAATAGCAACGGTATAAGAAAAAGATCTCCGCGCCCTCCGCGTCTTCTCTGCGTCCTCTGCGGTTAAAGCGGAAGCTCTCATGAATAATAAAAAGCCACGCTAAACATTAAACCCGCCAGCATAATCAGTTTAAGGGCCAGGCTGGCGCGTGTGTACTGCCTGGTGTTTTCTGCCCTCACTACAAAAACTGCCAGACTCATTACCGGTACTATCAGCAGCAACAAAATATAAATCACAGAAACGCTGAAAACATATCTCTGCCAGCGAATGGTATTATACACTACAAACATTAACAGCATGGCAGTGATCACAAGCAGAAAAAAAACAGTAAGTCGCGCTGAGCGTTTCCCCCAGGCAATAGGCATGGTGTTGCAGCCGGTAGCCAGGTCGCCCTCATAATCTTCAAGATCTTTAATGATCTCTCTTGCCAGGGTGGTGATAAACGCAAAACTCGCGTAGATCCAGGCGTATTTGATGGCTGTAAATACAGCAGCCCGGTAAGTAAAAATAAAACCGGGGTTTATTTTTTGCATCACCCCCATTTCATAAATAAAAGGCATAAAAATAACTGCAGCTGTAAGCAGCGCCACCACAATGTTACCACTTAACAGTTGCCGTTTAAAGGTAGTGCTGTAAAGCCACAGCAGTACAGCCGCCACAACATGAAAAATCGCAAGCCTCAGGTAACCTGTTTTAAGCGCGGTATACATACCCAGCACCACACCACCAAGTGTAAAAACCAGGTGCAGAATAATGGCCCACCTTCTTTTTATAAGCCTGTCTACAACCACAGTCCCGGGATGGTTAATGGTATCGGTTTTAACATCAAAATAATCGTTGATCACGTATCCCCCCGCGGCTATCAGCACTGTACTTAATACAAGAAGAAAAAACAGCAGGTTATCGAGTTCCGGTTCCAGACCATGGCTGTAAAATACCTTCTCAAGTACACAATACCGCAGCAGCACCTGTGTAAGTGCAATCATCACCAGGTTCTGAAACCGTATAAGTTTAAAAAAACCGGCAATCGTTCCCGGTATACCTGTGTTCACGGTACTATATTAAATAAAATACGTCACAAACTTAAGGGAATATCTAACATCCCCCTTTCATTATTGAACACTGGCCGTTTTAATTTCCCATTATAGGATCGAAAATTAATACTGACTTTTTATACCACAAAGTCACCAAGCCACTATATCAGGAATTATTTTCTTCTAAATCGCCCTGGCGCAAAGGAGAATCTCTCTTGTCCGCCACCGCGGACAGGAGAGATTCTTGAGGAGGCACAAAGTTAGAGAGACAAAAACACATCCCGCTGATTTATATAGGCATTGAGATGCCGGATTCATTTCACATTGACCTGAATCGAAAGAAAAAATCACTGATAAATGCCTTGCGCAGGTGCTTGCTGTTAAAACATTGTGTTTCTTATTTCCCTCATTCTTATTCCGCCAACGGCGGGATAAGAATGAGCCCTTTGTGTCCCTAAACCAACACATTTAATAGTGTCTTTGAGGCTACCGATAGCTATCGGCAGTGGTAAATAGGACCTGCCTTGTAAGCGGAACTTCAGTCACCAAATTGTACCAGATGCAAGATATTCGCCCAAGTTCTCTCCCGCACTTAAACGGACAAGTCAGGAGGAACTTGCTTCGCAAATTATTAAGGCACTAACAATTCTACTTTTTGCATATCTTTAATCCAGGCAAAGCTGAATTCCCTCTACTTGTGTTGCGAAATAATAATTGATGAGAACTGTTTATAAAGTTTTCGCAGTTCATCCTCATCATTCAGCATCTTCAGGTGTTTTTTAATGGTTTTTTTATCCCCTCGCCTGGCCGGACCTGTTTGTGCGGCCCGCGGACCAAGCTTCTCAACCTTTTGCACCGTTTGCCTTGCAAGCGGCATTAGCAGGCTCAATTTATTCTGCCCTGAATCGTCGGCCAGTAAACGTGCCGCAGCGGTAAACAAAGCATTGCCAAAATTGTTGATGAGTACAGCACAGAGATGAAGCTTAACCCTGTCTTCTTCCGGATAAACCTTTACATTCCTGCTTAAGTGTATGGCAAGTTTTTTAACCTGCTCGGTGGTTGCCTCCGAATCTCCTTCTATAATGATCGGAAGATCCTGCCAGTAAATTTCATCATGTCTGCTGAAAGTCTGCAAGGGATAAAAGACCGCTGTGCCATGCCCTCTATCTCCCAGTTCACTGATACTGGCGGTTCCTGAGGTATGGGCTACCACTGCGCGCGGGCTTACAGGGCTGATCTTTTTCGCGCAGGTCGATATATAACGATCCGGAACACAGATAAAATAAAAAGCCGCTTCTTTTTCGATGTTGTGTAATCCTACCCTAGCCGTTGCCTGAAAGTTATGCCTGAATTCTTCCAGTTCAGGACTGGCCCGGTGATTGTAAACGGTGATCCTGAATTTTAATTCATAAAATTTTTTGGCAAGATGCCAGGCCACATTGCCGCAGCCGATTATTACAATTTTTGGTGCCTGTTCTTCAGTCATTGTTTTTCTTTGAGGTTCTGTATTTCCTCAACCTTTCAATGATTGCAATAACGGTGCCAACAGACATAATGATGCAACCCAGCCACAATACGTTAATATAGGGGAAAACGTAGGCCTCCATCACTATAAAATCTTTGTTGTTGCTGAGTTTTTCGCTCATGGTGATCTCAATTGTTCCTTCTGAGGGATTGATCTTCCAGAAAACAAATTTTAAACCCAGCTCTTCCTGCACATATTCCCTGGGAATAATAACATTGTTACTGATCACAAACTGAGGATAGGCATAACGACTCTTTGCATTAACATCAATACAACGCAGAACAGCGGTTACCTCCAGATAAGAATCATCCTTTTCGTATTCTGAACGGCTGAGATTGGTACGCAAAGAATCGATCACCACAAGGGCATTACTGGCAAAAATGGTGTCGCCCACATGGCCAATATAATTTTTAGCAGTGGCAAAAGCATTTTTTGAAGCCGAAGAGGTATCTATAGCCAGATCGGCCCAGGTAACGTGGGTATAAATATCGCGGTCGATATAATGTCTTGTATCAGGATCTGGCGCTTTGCCCATGCGGGGATTGTCCTGCACCTTTGGGCTAAGACTAAAATCGTATTCAGCCTTTCCCGTCGCATTCACCTTCAGGTAATCTACGTGGAACATCACATCCATGCCCTCGCGGCTCTTTCCGGTATAGGTAACGAGGTACGGACCCATTGGCAGCGTATCGCCCTGTGTTAATAAAATACTTTTGCGGTCGTCGAAGTCTGCGCCAAGTCCTGATACTTTTCTTTCAGCGGTATTTTTAGAGAGTGTCACTTTTTTGGAAGTGCTGATGAGTGCGCCAATAATAAGTAAAGCGAATCCGATATGCGCTATGGAAGCCCCGGCCTTGCTCACTTTGCCTTTGAGTATCCTTATCCAGTAATCGCCATTGGCAAAAACCGCGAAGAAGCCACTTATCAGTAAAACACTGTAACCGGCAGTTTCCAGCCCCGAAACTTCGTTCTCAGGCGAAGGACGCAGATAATATAGTGGAATAGCGCAGGCAAGGCCAAACGCCACAGCAGCTATAAAGCTGTAGAGGATATTTTTCAGGAATTTTTTTGTGTCGCTGTTTTTATATTTCAGGAACTGCGCCGAAGCGATCAGCAACATCAGAATGATGGAAAACGGCAGCATCCAGCGGTTGTACATGGGCACTTTTGGCGGCGCGTACTGCGTTCCAAAAAGTTTGTTGATCACCGGAATCGAAGTAAAGTAAGTGATGATCAGTCCGGCGATCACCAGTATCAGCGCGCCGAGGAACATCCAGAATTCGCGGGAGAACAGTTCCTCTTCAATATTCTCTTTTGGAAAGTATAACACATAAGCGATAAGTGTTACCACCAGTGTTCCTGCCACCCATAAGCTCAACAATATTGTTACATAGCCATACAGCAATGCGGCGGTTAATAGCAGCAGTGAGATCACAATATAAGAGGTGCGGAATAGTTTGTTGGTGATAAGAAGTGTGGAGCTGATAAAAACAAAAGTGAGTACATATAACACCAGCTGACCGGTCATACCCAGATCGGTAAAGGCATGTACAGAGGCATCGCCCAGCACCCCGCTGCGTGTGAGGAAGGTGCTGTATAAAACAAGGAGAAAAGAAGCAATGGTAAGAAAATGTGTGGTAAAAAGTGAGCCGCCCTTGTTGCGGTTAATGATCATGGTATGGGCCGCCGCAACCAGAATTAACCAGGGCACCAGCGAAGAATTCTCAACGGGATCCCAGGCCCAGAATCCCCCGAAACTCAAGGCCTCATATGCCCAGGCGCCACCCATTAAAATTCCGACTCCTAAAACAAGTACGCCGAAATAGGTCCAGGGTAAAGCAATGCGTTGCCATTCAGCGTAACGGCGTGTATAAAGCGCGCCGATGGCAAAAGCAAAAGGAATTAATGTGGAAGCAAATCCTAAAAACAAAGTAGGCGGATGAATGGTCATCCAGTAATTCATGAGCAGGGGATTAAGTCCGCGCGCGGTTTTTTCTGCGTTAGGGAGATAATTGGCATTCTGCAGCCAGGGCAGATTCATAAAATCGGGATGTTCGCGCATCAGCAGAAAAGGGTTTGAACCAACCCTGTAATCGCCCACATAAATACCCAGGATCATACTGGCCAGAAAAACCTGCACCAGCATGATGATACTTATTACAGGACCTTCCCAGATGGTTTTGCGCAGCTGCAGCTGTAATAAAATGCCCAGCACAATGTTCCAGAAGGTCCACAATAAAAAACTTCCCTCCTGTCCTTCCCAGAAACACGAAAAGATATATTTCATGCTCATGGTTTTGTTGCTGTGCTGCCAAACGTACTGGTACTCGAAATAATGATTAAACAGCATAAAGAACAGCGTTGCTGCTATTCCAAGAACTGAAGCGCCATGGATGTACATGGCCGAGCGGGCCATTGTAGTGAAGGAGGAATTACGGGAGCTAAGATAAAACGCAATAAAAGAGAGCGCTGCCGAAGCAAAGGAAAGGCAGACAAAAAAATGGCCCAGTTGTCCTGCCCACAACCGTTCACCTACGTACTCAATCTCCTGCATACCTCTGTATTATTGGATCTCCTGACCGCCCTCGTTGTATTTACTGGGGCATTTCATTAAAATATCATTGGCGTGAAATCTGCCCTCGCGCATCTCCCCTATCAGCACTATCTGTTCGCTTTTTTCAAAATCCTGTGGTTTACTTTTGTGAAGAACAACAGGCTGTACAACCCCCTTGTTGTCAACCATACTAAAGTGGAATTCATCGGGATTGATGCGCGGCTCGTAGATCTGAGGTGTAGATTTGTCAAGTGTTCCAACCACGTGGTATTCCTTACCCGGATTTTCAAGTGCCTCCTGGAAATCGGCGTAGGTGCTGGTGTTTTTTAATGATACAAAGATCACCCCGATAGCGATGGCAATAACAATAATAGCCAGAACGTGTAATTTTTTCATGGTGCGGTATGTTTTGTGTTTTGGTCCAGTTTTTTTTCCAGGCTGCGGAGTTTTCGTTCGAGGTATACCATAAAAATCAGCAGACAGATAAATATCACGGCTATTACTGCTATCACCACGTAGATCTTTCCGTTCTCCCTGAACAGATCGGCCATGGGAGCGCCCTGTGGCTGCGCCATACCGGCAATAGTTGTTAAACAGAGCAGAAAAGCTGTAATATATCTATTCATACAATTTGTTTTTTAGGGCGCTGATACGGTTTTTAATTGCAAACAACCAGTAGCTGAACAATATCCAGCCTATTACCGCCGGATAAAAAACCAGTCGCATGTTGTTATCGAGGTCGTATTTACCGAACGCCGGATTGCCGCCATTGCCTGGGTGCAGCGAATCGGTGAGCCGTGGCAGCACCATAATAAAAACGAACATCATCACAAAAGCAAACACATTATACACAGCGGCAATACGGGCTTTTTTCAGTTCATCGTCAACCGAACCGCGCAGAATAAAATAAGCCAGGTAAATTAAGATACTGATGGCCACACCGTTGAGTTTAGGATCCTGAAATGTCCACCAGGTTCCCCAGGTATATTTGGCCCAAACCGATCCGGTAAGTAAACCCGGTACTGCCAGAAAAAGACCGATTAAGGCGGAGTCTGCAGCCTTACTGTCGGTACTTTTTATTGAACCAAGCAGGTACTTTACGCTAAAAAACAGCGAGAGGCCCATCATAAATAACATGGCGAACCACACCGGTACGTGGTAGTAAACATTGCGGATGGTTTCATTAAGGATATCGAGGCGCGGAACCCTGTTGAGCATGCCCCATACCAAGGTATAGAGC
>JAEZDS010000144.1 GCA_023433205.1 Bacteroidota bacterium | reverse complement strand
GAACAATACCAGGCGCATCAAATACAAAGAGGTGATCACAAAAATTAATACTGCCGCGGCCCTGAGATAAAAAACAGGTGAAGTGGTTTTTGCCGGTTTAATCTGGGATTCTTCTGGGGCCATCATTTTAAATTCCTGCCAGGCCATTTCGGTCTCATCCTCAACTTCGGCATCAAGAGAACCTGCGACAAGCCACATCTTTTTGGCTTCCTGGTAATACGCCTCATTAGCTTCATTCATTTCTCTCCATTCAGAGAGCTCGTGAATATCGCGACCCGAAGCGTTTCCAGATAATTTTTTTGCAATCAGATTGTCTATTTTTCTTTGCATGATCTAGCCGGCTATAATGCCCTTGTTTATAAGAAAGACCGGAAACAGGACATGTACCCCCAAAGGGAAAATGTTAAAATCAGGGAATTTTCCGTTTTAGCTGATCAGAAAAAACATTGATGCGGCCAGAGAGCAGGATCCGGCAAGGGCAGCCAGCGTGAGAACGTCATTGCCATTATAGGGCTGCAATTGTTCACGCATCTTTTTGAGTGCTATGCCCATCTGATTTTCAACGGTCTTGATAGAAAGGTCGAGAATTACCGCGATCTCCCGGTTCTTTTTCTCTTCAAACCTGCTCAAAACAAAGATGGCCCTGCATTTTGGAGGTAAAGTATCAAGTGCAGCCTGTATCCTGGCCTGCAGTTCTTTTAACTCCAGCCCTGCCTCGGCGCTCAGGTCTGAGGGCAGCCTAAGATCATCGGTACTTTTTTGTTTTTTATTTTTTTCCAGAAAACTGAGGGAGGCATTTACCACTGCCCTGTACAGGTAAGCACCGGGATCAAGGATCTCATCAAATGCGTCTTTCTTGTTCCACAACTTCAGAAAAACCTCCTGCACCAGGTCGTGGGCGCTGTCATTATCACCTGTCAGTTTTCTTGCAGCGCCGCGCAATATGTTATAGTGACTTTTATAAATCTCCTCAAAGCGCTCAGCCTTCATTATGCACAAATATATAAAACCACCTATTGATTGAACCTGCCAGTCAATATAAAGATGCTGCGATTGAATTTTACAAACACCCTGTTCGTCGTAATTAAAGTATCTTTGGGCGATTAATTTCGAATACTCAGGCTAACCAATAACTTTTTGTCCTGATATTCGTAAAATCGGAAAAAGTTTAATTGAATGCGATTTTTATACGGATTAACTTTTGCAAGGTTCACAATACTTTTGATTCTTTTTCCTGTGGCATCAGCACAGCTGCAGGCGCAATGTTCTTCTGTAACGCCAACGTTTACGCTTGATCTTACTGGCAGCCCTAATGCGTCAAGTGTCACACCTTCATCATCGAGGAATGGCACCTGTTGCGGCGGCAGTATTCCCTGCACAAAAATAGTAGTGCTGCTGCATCCGCAGGCCATGGCATTAAAACTTACTCCCACAGGTGCTGATCCTGGCGGAGCTCTGTCTTATGAGTTTAACTGCAACGGACAGCAAATTCCCGGTGGCACCCCCATCTGCCTCAGCGGAACGGGCCCACAGACCTTAACTATCTGTAAAGTGGGGAACAACCCCAACTCCTACTCAGCTGAATCTGTTCCACAGCCGGCAGCGCCTGATTCGGTATTTGTAAGAAATGGCTGTACACAAACCCTGTCTACAACCGGTTTCTCTGCCAGCACCATTCAATGGACTGCCATCAATGCAGGCACCAACACAGCACTGTACAACAGTTATTTGAATTGCACAAGTGGTTGCCCCACAGTTGTAGTATCTCCCTCCGGCACTGTTCCGGTACTCTATGTAGATTATGAGGTAAGTGGATTCGGACAGGCGCCCTGCGGCACCAATTTCTACCGTGATACGGCCAGGGTATTCTTTTATAATAATCTCGCAGCTCCGCTTAGTCCCACAACAATTTGTTTCGGCAATGTGAGTGCGGTTCTCAGTCCCACACCTTCCGGCGGAAAACCCCCGTACACGTACACCTGGTCAACAGGCAGCAACAACTCAAGCATTACAGTGGGTGCGGGTAACTACACGCTTACACTTTCCGACAATACGGGCTGTCCTCCGATCACTTCAACAGTAGCGGTATCTCACTTTACCCTGCCGATACAGGCGCTCATTGGTCAGGACAGAACCGTTTGTAAGTCCAGCCCTAACGTGGTGCTGAACGGAACCATTGTCAGCGCTTCGGGAGGCACCTGGAGTGCTTCATCGGGGACATTTTTACCAAACTCTGCAGCCCTTAATGCCACGTATGTACCTTCGGCAACGGGTATAAACGCCGGTTCCGTTCATATTATTCTGGGAACAACCGGTAATTCCGGCTGCCAGCCCGATGAAGACACTGTGCTGGTTACCTTTCAGAATCAGCCTACCATAAATGCCGGCCCAAACCTGACTGTTTGTGCTAACAACAGCATTTCGACCCATACGGCATCAATTACCGGCTTTGCAGCAGACCCTGTATGGTCAAGCGTCAGCGGAACCCTGTCGTCGCCTAACACCCTCATCACCAATTTCGCGCCTTCTGCGGCACAGATCAGTGCGGGAAGCGCAAGTATTATTGTAACAACCACCAATAATGGGGCTTGCCCTGGCCACAGCGACACGGCTGTGGTTTTTATAACTCCTGCCCCGGTGGTGAATGCAGGGGCCAATCAGCTTATATGCAGTACCAGCTCAGCAGCGCTGTCGGGGTCGGTGAGCCCTGCCCCATTTACCGGATCGTGGAGCACCACCGGTGACGGCAATTTCGCAAATGCTTCTTCGCTGGTCACAAATTATTCTCCCGGCGCGGGAGATATCAGTACAGGAACCGTAGCCCTGGTGCTTACATCTGGCAATAACGGGAACTGTCTTGTTGTTCGCGACACCATGCTGCTTAACATCAGTCAGATGTCAACGATCACGGCTATCTCTCCTTCGCAGATCTGCACCACTTCACCCAGCACTGCCCTCAGCGGCACCATTGTAGGTTCAAGCACCAGTGGCAGCTGGACCACAGCCGGATCTGGCACTATCTCAAATATCAATGCACTGAATACCTCGTACTTTCTTAGCAGTGCCGATCAGTCTTCAGGTTCAATAATTTTTACCCTTACTACAACCAATAACGGCCCCTGCCCTGCCCCTTCTGAAACCATCTCCGCTTCAATCGCTCAAATGGCAACTGTGAGTGCCGGCGCCAACCAGGTTATCTGCGCTTCGCAGCAAACCGTTCTATTACCAGCCGGGCAGCCAACAATTTTGGGGAGTACTTCCGGTCTGTGGTCCTCCTCCGGTTCAGGCATGCTGAGTTTAGCTACAAACTACACCGCAAGCATTTACTCATTGTCGAATGCAGACATTCAAAACGCTGCTGTGATCTTTACCTTAACCTCTACCGACAATGGTGTCTGTCCGGCCGTTTCCGACACAGTTATGCTTAGAGTGATCAGAACCGCGACCGTATTTGCCGGGGCAAATCAACCTGTATGTTCTGCAGGTGGCACTATTGCGCTGAGTGGAACTGTAACAGGTGGCACAGGCAGCACAGGTATGTGGACCTCTGGCGGAACAGGGGCATTCAACCCCGGAGCAGGCTCGCTTTCCAGTCAGTATTCGCTTACGAGTGCCGATATACTCAATGGATCTGTTATTTTTACGCTTACCTCCACCGCCAATGGTCCCTGCGCGGCACAAAGTGATACAACCATGATCACTGTAGTTAGAATTGCCACTGTAAACGCGGGAGCCAACCAGGTGATCTGCTCTTCTCAGTCACCGTTCCTGCCCCCGGCCGGTCAGCCTACTATTACAGGCAGCACTTCAACCGGCATCTGGACCACGTCGGGAACCGGCACACTCAGCGCTGCCAATAATTACACAGGCAGCACTTACAGTATTTCGGGGAGCGACATCCAGAACTCAACGGTGATCTTTACACTTACCTCAACTAACAATGGGGTTTGTCCCGCACAGGCAGATACAGTAATGCTGAGAATCATTAAAAGTCCCACAGTTAGCGCCGGCGTCAACCAGCCGGTGTGCTCATCTGGTGGCACCGTAGCGCTGAGCGGCTCAGTAAGCGGGGGAGTAAATAATACAGGCAGCTGGAGCGCAAGCGGACCGGGTTCTTTTAATCCGGGGGCAAGCTCGCTCAACACACAGTATTCTCTCACTCCTTCAGATATACTAAATGGTTCAGTGATCTTTACATTAAGCTCTGCCAATAACGGTCCCTGCGCTGCTCAAACAGATACTGTGAGAATTTCTGTGATAAGGTTCGCCACCGTGAGTGCAGGCTCTAACCAGAACATCTGCTCAACACAACCAACGATCTCTCTAAATGGTAGTGTAAACAGCACCTCCAGTACCGGAGTTTGGAGCAGCAGCGGCAATGGCGTGCTGCAGCCCGCGAACAGCCCGGTAAGTATCTACTCTGTATCACCGGCAGATATCAGCACCGGCATTCTCACCTTCACTCTTTTGTCAACAAACAATGGCCCATGTTTTGCAGGCAGCAACACAATGCAGGTTGTTATTTCACCACAGGCAAGTGTAAATGCCGTTCCGTCACAGTCTTTGTGTTCGGTAACCGGCTCAGCAGCTCTCGGTGGAACGGTTAATGGCGGAAACGGCAGTGTGGCATGGTCGTCAGCCGGCACAGGCAGCTTTCAACCCAATAATAATTTACTTAGTTCCATTTACTATTTTTCAGCAGCCGATGTAAATAACGGATCTGTGGTACTAACGTTATCCAGCACAAATAATAGCCCCTGTGCGGTTGCAACTGCCAGCACCCAATTATTTCTGCAGACTCCCGCCATTGCCAGCACCGGCACTTACGCTCCAATGTGCTCAGCCGAAGGAATCCTCGGACTGAACGGGGTGGTTAATGGTGGCCAGCAAAGTGGCATCTGGACGACCTCAGGAAGCGGCTCCTTTGTTCCTTCAGCAACTGCCCTGAATGGCGCCTATATTCCGTCAACGTTCGACGCCGTAAACGGAGGAGTGACGTTTACTCTCACAACTACCAATAATGCCGCCTGTCCCGAAGGTTCTGCCTTTACTACGGTTGCAATAACCCAGCAGGCAACGGTTAATGTTGCTCCTACTTTAAGCGTTTGTTCCAACCAGTTAAATATTCCGATAAGCGGAACCGTCTCAGGCAACACGGCAGGAACCACCTGGTTTAGCACCGGAACCGGATCAGTTACCAGTTCATCCGCACTTTTAACCAGTTACAACCTCAGTCAGGATGATATTGACAAGGGTAAAATTCTTTTATACCTGGTGGCGCAAGCTAACGGTCCATGTCCTGCCGCATCAGACACCACGCAATTATCAATCACGTTAAGGCCCGTAATTTCCCTTACAAGCGATACCACAATATGCGCCAAACAGAGTCCACTGCAGCTGAGTACCATCATCGATAATGGTTCAGGATCGGTATTGTGGGTGAGCAGTGGAAACGGTTCTTTCGTACCTAATGCCTTTGCCCCCAATCCATTGTACCAGCTTGGCTCAAACGACCTGCTGGCGGGCAATGTGAACCTTTCGGTAAATTCTGTTAACAATGGAGCCTGCGGAAACGTCAGCTCTACCATGAAGGTGCAGATACAACCAAGTCCGCGCGCAGATTTCAGCGCCTCCTCTTATACCATAACAATTCCATCTGATCCAATAATTTTTACCAACACAAGCGAAGGAGCCCTCATCAATATCTGGGAAATTTCAAATGGCATTACAGCCACTACAAAAAATCTCACACATGGATTTAGTGAGGTTGGATATTATGACATCACATTAATTACAGAAAATCAATTTGCCTGCACTGATACAGTAACAAAAACAGTGACTGTGATAAGCAGTGTAAAAGCGCCTACTGCCTTCAGCCCCAATGGCGACAGGTTGAACGATGAATTCCGCATTTACACCGATGGCGTAACTGAATTTGACATGATGATCTTTAACCGCTGGGGAGAGATGATCTTCAGATCAGATGACCTGAAAAAGGGCTGGGATGGAAGTTTTAACGGCAAAACCTGTCAGCAGGACGCTTATGTGTGGAAAGCCCGCATTACTTTTTTTGACGGCAGAATCTATGAGGGAAGTGGTAGCATTACCCTTCTGAAATAATGTGTAAACGCTCGTACATAATTTTTCTTATCCTATTTGTCTGTTTAAAATCAGGCCAAGCGCAGCACTATCAGTTCTCGCAGTTTTATGCTGCCCCTATGTATCTCAATCCGGCTTTTAGCGGCGCGGATGTATGCTCACGTTTAACCATAAATCACCGCAGTCAGTGGACCGGGATTCCGGGGGCCTTTACCAGTTCTCAGGCTTCCTTCGATCATTATTTCCGGAGCATAAAGGGAGGGCTGGGCCTGCAATTCTTTAAAGACCAGGCAGGCCTGGGAGCTCTTACCACCACACAATTCAGCGCGCTGTACGCCTACCAGGCGCGACTGAGCAAAAAAATAATGGCACGAGCGGGGTTTTCAGCGGGAAGTGTTCAAAGAAGTGTGAATACTTCTGCCCTTACTTTTGGCGATCAGATCGAAAATGGTGAATCAGGCGCAACCGCAGAGAGTTTTGGAATGCTGGGCACCCGGTATTTTGATATCGGTGCAGGCCTTCTTGTTTATTCGCAGAGCTGGTGGGCCGGGCTCGCTTCTTCACATTTCAACAAGCCAAACCAGAGCCTTATGAATGCCATAAGTCCGTTGCCTGCTGAAACGCGCCTGCACGCCGGATACAAACTTACAATTGAATCGTTTGAGGGCACCCGTTCAAAATTCTCAGATCATTTTGTTACAGTGGCGGCCAACTACAAGAAGCAGGGCAAATTCAACCAGATAGACGTTGGCGTGTATTACAATAAAAATTTATTTGTAACAGGTATCTGGTACAGGGGCATACCATTATTCAGGCCCAAAGCAAGCTTTGAGAACAACGATGCCGTAATATTTCTGGTAGGACTGGCCATTCAGCGATTCAAGGTGGGATACTCCTATGACCTCACCATATCCTCACTTAGCAATGCCATCTCAAAGGGTGCAAATGAAATTAGTATGACCTACCAGTTTTGCCAGCCTAAAATAAAGGGCAAAAAGAAAAAGAGTCTGCTTATTTCCTGTCCTAAATTCTAGATTGCATGTTTATTGAGTGAGGAAATTTTTCACCAACTGGGGCGCAGATCAATGCTGTGCCTGATAGATCAAGCCACGAGAGCTGGCATTTTTTTTGAATCTTTTCCTGAAAAAATAATGCGGATAAGGAATATAATTGGTTTGATTTTACTGGGACTTATTTTCAGCCCGGTAAGCGAAATTAGTGCGCAGTCGCGTGCAGATGCTGATGAGAGCAGGCATGATTACAGGAATGCCTGTGGTATAAGGGCCGGTCGCACATCAGGCGTTACATTCAAACATTTTTTAAGTTCGGGAAACGCCATTGAACTTATTGGTGGCTTCTGGCCAAACGCAATAGGACTTACCGGACTTTATCAGAAGCACCAATCAGTGGGTCTGGCAGGGTTGAAATTTTACTATGGTGTGGGTGGTCATGCCACAGCAGAAATGGGAAGTTATTATTACCGTAAACATGGTCAGGGAGACGGTCCCTATCGTTACCGTTATGGGGAAAAAGGTTTCGCTGCCGGCATTGATGGTGTAGCAGGGCTTGATTATAAGATAGGAATAGTTCCGCTTGCCATAAGTCTTGATCTGAAACCATTTGTAGAAGTGAGCAATTATGGTGTAATTTACACTGCACTTGACGCTGGTCTGGGAATTAAACTTGCATTCTGATCCGCAGGTGAAAGGAATGCGCCGGCGTCTGGCATTTATTACTATGAAAAAGACTCCATTCCTGAAACTTTCTGCAATACTAATCTGTTCTGGCTTTTTAACTTTTGCATCCTGCGGACCTGGTGCTGATGAGGTACTTGCGCTTCAGATGGCAGAAGATGCCAGCCGCGAAAAAGACAGCATTGAAAACGAGCTGGTGGAAACCATGGATGAGATCAACAGAAACCTGGATCTTATTAAACAGAAGCAGGGATTGATCTCTCTGAACAGCAATCCTGAAGATCTTTCAGCAAAAAATGAGATCCTGCGCAACATCAGCATTATCAATGATCTGATTGACGACAACAGAAAAAAGATTGAGGAACTCACTATACAGGCAAGAAAACTTGGCAAGGAAAAAACCGCGCTTGCACGAATAGCAGATCAAACCAGGAAGCGAATGCAAAGGCAGGAGCAGGAGATAGATACCCTGAAGCTGCTGCTTGAGCAAGAATCATTTAAGGTAGCAGATCTTAACCGCAGGCTTGATGAAATGCGATCAGACAATGAGGCCCTGCAGGCAGAATCCGAGTTGTTGCTCAAGGGCAATGCTGAGCTGGATAAGAATCTGAACATGGCCTACTTCACTTACGGTACTTCAGATCAGCTTGCCGAAAAAGGAATCATTGAAAAAAAAGGCGGAATTTTCGGTATCGGTGGTAAAGACGCGCTGGCATCGGCCTACTACAAAAACAAAGCCATTTTTTCAGAACTTGACATCAGAACAACAAAGAAGATACCGGTACAGGGTACCAAACCCAAATTGCTCACTACTCATCCGGAATCTTCTTACCAATGGTCAACCAATACTGAGACAGGCTACAGCCAGCTAACCATTCTTTCTGTCGCAGACTTCTGGAGCACTTCGAAATTTCTGGTAATAGAGGTAAAAAAGTAAGATACCCTAACGGTTATCTGCCTGCAGCCGGTTTACTTCTGAAGACAATCACATGTCGTTCACAGTGAAATACCTTCATTTTGCAGTTACATACAAAAAAATGTTAAATTTGATTAACTAAACCCTTTTAACATGAAAAAATTTACAAGTCCTTTTGTGACAGTTGTGACAGTTCTGTTGTTAATTACAATTGAGTTGCGGGGCCAGTGCAGCTTTACCGGCCTGGCACCTGAGTATTGCCGTAATGCAGCAGCGGTAGGTCTTACTGCAAACATAGCGGGAGGCAATTTTTACGGACCTGGTATAGTGGGGTCGGCATTTTATCCCAATCTGGCGGGAGCGGGAACCCATACCATCACTTACGGCATCTGCACCAACAGTTATCAGGTAAGTTCCGGCACGTACTCCTTTCTTACAGTTGGTGGCACTAACGTTAGCCTGAGTGACGACCAGGTAAGCGGTTCGTTGCCGCTAGGTTTTTCATTTGAATTTTTCTGTACCACTTACACCAATTTTGCAATCAGTTCAAATGGGTTTATCACCTTTAACGTTCCTTCTACCGACAATGGATGCTGCGATGGTCAGAACATACCGAGCAGCACAACGCCTAATAACCTTATCGCATTTGCCTGGGAGGATCTGAATCCGAGTACCGGAGGAACAATCACGTACACAACCATTGGTTCACAACCAAACCGCATCATGGTAATGACGTTCAGCAACGTTCCACATTATAACGGGGGTGGCAATGTAACCGCGCAGGTGCAGCTTTATGAAGGTTCAAACAGAATAGAAATTCATACAATGGATATGCAGACGAACAGTGATCCACACACCATGGGGATTGAAAATTCAGGTGGCAGCGCTGCATTTACGCCTCCCGGGCGGAATGCGAGCGGCTCCTGGTCGGCGTCAAACGATATGTACCAATTTATTCCCATCAACAATTGCGTAACCAGCCAAACCACAACCGTTGATGGCACCTCGCTAACTGTTGCAGGTGACAACACAGTTTGCTTACACTCCAGCATTACTTTAACTGCCAGCGGCACTACCACCTATTCGTGGAATGTTGGAGGCAGCAGCTCTGTGATGACTGATTCTCCGGTTATGACAACCACTTACATAGTTACAGGACTTGCGCCCGGCACCCTCGGCTGCGTGTACAGCACTCCGCATAAAGTAACTGTTCTCTCAACTCCTGTTTCTGCCAGCTCTTCTAATCAGTTACTGTGTGTAGGCAGCACGGCTACACTTACAGCCAGCGGAGCCAGCACATACACCTGGAGCCAGGGACCAAACACAACTATCACAACCGTGAATCCCGTTACCACCACCAGTTACACCTTATGGGGAACCAGCACAGCAGGCTGCACCGATCAATATGTGATCACCCAGAATGTGAATACCAACACACTTACCATGCCCGCTGATACTGCCATTTGTATTGGTGATCAGGTTTCCCGTGCCGCGCAGGGCGCCAGTACTTTCACCTGGAACTGGAACGGAGGGTCATCTCCTTTCCAGTCAATTCTTATCTCCCCTTCACTCAATACCACCTACTCACTTTCCGCCACCGATCAGTTCGGGTGTTTGCATCAGGGTGTCACCTCTGTTTCTGTAAATCCACTGCCCAATGTTACAGTTACCACGCCTAAAACTAAGGTTTGCAGAGGAGAGCGGGTTATATTCACTGCTGCAGGTGCAAACACCTATTCGTGGAACTCTCCGGTTTCCGGCAGCAGCAACACAGGTTCAGTCATTCCAACGGTAGACCTGCCATTAACAGTGTCGGTAACCGGCACTGATAGCAATGGCTGCAAAGACGGCGCTACACAAACCATACAGGTTGACAAATGTGTTGGACTGGAAGAATTTTCGGCAGCTACTCTGGTTGAGGTATACCCTAACCCATCAACGGGTGTATATATCATTAAGCTGAAAGAGGGTACAACGAAGATCAATGCAGAAATTTACAATGTAACAGGCGCCCTGATCTACAGTAAAGTATTTGATCAGTCTGTTTCTTCGTTTGACATCAGCAATGAGGCCTCTGGTCTTTACTTCCTGAACCTCTATCAGGAAGGCAGGGGCATTCAGATCGTAAGGCTTGTAA